>JAJYJO010000003.1 GCA_021789435.1 Chloroflexota bacterium | reverse complement strand
CCGGCCGGTGCCTGGAGCGAGGTGTTCCCGAAGGCGATGTTCTGGGCCGTCTCCTGGATCGTCGTCCCCCCGGCGGAGCCGCCGGACGCGGCCGGGCTGCCGGAGGCTCCCCCGGAGGCCGCGGCGCCCGCCGGCGCGGAGGGCGCCGGCTGACCCGAGGCGCTGCCCCCGGAGGTGCTGCTCGCCGACGGCGGGAAGACCCCGGCGTTGACGGCGACCGCGAGGGCGATCAGGGCCAGGAAGGCGACGAGCGTGCGGAACGGGAACCGCGGCACCGCCTCCTGCGCCGGGTGGCCGGGCCGGCCGGTGGCATCGAGCGCCCGGTACTCGGCCCGGGCGTCGCTCAGCCAGCCCCAGAAGACCCAGGCGACCATGAGGACGCCGACGAGGAGGATGGTCGGGCCGAGCACCAGGCCGAAGCAGAGGACCGCGCCGGCGAGCGCGAACAGGAGCGGCCGGAACGACGGCCCGGGGAGATGGACGCCTTCGGGCGGCGACGGCAGGGCGGTGGGGACGGTCATCGCGGCGGCGCCGCCGGCCCCGGCGTGGACCAGGTGGTTGTAGTCGCGGATCGCCTCGCGGCCCCAGTAGAGAACCGCCAGGACCAGGGCGATCACGCCGGCCGGCAGGACCGGGCCCCGCACCACCAAGCCGAGGAAGAGGAGGGCGGACGAGGCCGCCAGGAGGAGCGGCGCCATGCTGGCCGGGCCGACGTGGACTCCCTCCGGCACGCGGCGCGGCAGCCGGCGGCGTCCTCGTCGCGCCGGCTGGGCGCCGGCGAGACGGCCCACCAGCCAGAGCAGGTAGAGCACGACGACGGCAGCCAGGCCGAGCGGGATCAGGCCGACCAGCGACCCCCAGTCGGGCGTGATCAGGAGCGCGAGCAGGTGGAGGATCCCGTCCCAGAGCTGGCTCATCGGGTGGGCAACCTCCGCGCGTCCCGGCAGCGACGGGCGGCCGGGCCCGCGGGCAGACGGTCGACCATGGCGCCCGGCGCGACCGAGACGCACTGCGCAGCGGGCACCCCGCCCCCCCGGCCGGGGACCGCGCCGACTGGGCCAGGCTTGCCGCGCTCCAGGCCGATCGACCGAACCGAGGTCACGCTCACGCTCGCTCCCTGCTCAGTGGACCAGATAGAGGAGGGAGAAGAGGCAGATCCAGACGACATCCACGAAGTGCCAGTAGAGAGAGACCGCCTCCACCGCGTCGTGGTGCTCGGTGGAGAAGTGGCCGGCCATCGCCCGGTAGAGCATCACCGCCAGCATGATCGTGCCGCCCAGCACGTGGGCGCCGTGGAAGCCCGTCAGGGTGAAGAAGGTGGTGCCGAACGTGCCGGAGGAGATCCCGAAGCCGACCTGCGTGTAGTCGTAGGCCTGGCCGATCAGGAAGGTGATGCCGAGCGCCAGGGTCACCGCCAGGCCGCGGACCAGCCCCTTTCGATCCCCCCGCTTGATGGCCGCGACCGCCAGCTGGCAGGTGAACGAGCTGAGGACCAGGATCAGGGTCAGGCCCCCCACCAGCGGCACGATGTCGTGCTGGAGCTGGAAGTGCGGGTTGCCGGCCGGGGGCCAGGCGGGGGCAGCGGCGCGAACGGTGAAGTAGGCCGCGAACAGGCCGGCGAAGAACATCACCTCCGAGGTGATGAACAGGATCATCCCCAGGACGGCGTTGCCGATGGCGGGCCGGCCCGGGATGGCGTAGGCGAGGTCAGCCGGGTGAAGCGGCCGGCTGTCTGCGGTCACCAGGAGCTCCTCAGGCTGCGGGGGGACGCGTTCCGACTCGATGCCTGGAGCCCGCCAGGCCGCCGGGCCATCCGAACGCCGGGCGTTCAGGGCGGATCCCGGACCGGTGGACGAGGTCGCCGGGCCGCAGGCCGACGCCGCGCCCGCGGTGGCGGTCTACCCCGCCGGTGCGACGGACCTGCTCGCGCGGAACGGTACCATCGATGCCCCCATCAGGGGCGGGAAACAGCCTTCCCCGCTGCTGCGCGGGTGCCGGGTTGCGCGACGGGGAACGGCCCCCCGCCGAGTCAGGGCCGGCCGCGGTCCGCCTGGCGCTGGCAGTCGATGCAGTCGGCCGCCCAGGGCAGGGCCTCGAGGCGCTCATCGGCGATCGGGCCGCCGCAGCGCCGGCAGATCCCGAAGGTGCCGTCGTCGAGCCGGTGCAGGGCAGCCTCCACCAGGGCCAGGTGCTGTTCCGCGTGCTCCCGCAGGGCGAGGCCCCGCTGCTGCTCGAAGACCTGGGCGGCCGCGGCGGCCTGCGAGCCGTAGGTCATCTGACCGGGCGACTCGATCTCCTCGCTCAGCTCGTCGACCAGCCGCGCGCGCTCCGCCAGGAGCGTCCGGTGCGCGACGGAGCGCAGGCGCTCGTCCATGTGCTGATGCTACGCCCGCCCGGGACGGTGTGAAGGGGCCAATGGCCCGGTAATCCGTCGCTCCGGCGAGCTTCCGTATACTTGCCGGGAGTATTCGACGTGCCGGGCGGCGAGGCTTCTCGCCGCGGCGTCGCAGCGACAGGAGAGACGGACGATGGCGCGCATCGAGAAAGACCCGGTCTGCGGCATGGAGGTCGAGGTGGAGGGTGCCCGCTGGACGAGCGAGTACCGCGGCAGGACCTACTACTTCTGCGGCAAGGGCTGCAAGCTCGAGTTCGAGGAGGACCCCGAGAAGTACTTGGCTCCCGACTACGTCCCGCACATGTAGCCCACGGGCGTCCGGCGCCCGATACGTCGCAGCTAAGCGCCCCGGGTCAGACTCGCGGGGTCGCCCGGGGCCCGGCCGACCGAGGCCGGCCCGCCGGCCGGCGCAGGGAGGTCGGAGGATGGCTGCACGGCAACGGATCGTGGTGTTGGCGGCGGTCGCGGCTATCGCCCTGGCGGGCTCCGCCGGGTGGCCGGGTTCCGCCACGGCGGCTGACGCGGCGGCCGGGCCGGGAGGGGCAGCCGTGATCGCCGGTTCCGGAGGTCCGGGGACCGCGGCCTTCACTCCGGACGGCACGCGCTGGCACCTCGGGGCGGCCCGCGCGCCCCGGCCCGAGGCGGCGGGCATTCGCTGCTGATCGCACGGCCGGCCGCCGGTTCGCGGGCCGGCCGTGCACGCTTCCGGGGGCGGTTCCTCGGATCGGCGGGAGTGGTACCCTCTCGGCGCAGACCCTCAGCCGTCGCGGGTCGGCGGCGCCCTCGGGCGACCGGGAATCGGTGATCCCGAAGCGATCCCAGGAGAAGAATTCGAATGACGTACGTCATCGCGGAGCCCTGCATCGACGTCCTCGACCGCGCCTGCGTCTCGGTCTGCCCGGTCGACTGCATCAAGGAAGAAGAAGGCGTCGACCGCAAGCTCTACATCGACCCGAACGAGTGCATCGACTGCGGCGCCTGCGAGCCCGAGTGCCCGGTCAACGCGATCTTCCCCGAGGACAGCCTGCCCGCCGAATGGGCCGAGTACACCCAGATCGAGGCCCTCTGGTTCACCGACAGGGCGGCGGCCCGTGCCGAGGTGGACCGGCTCAAGCCACGCTGACGGCGCGGCGCCGACGGTCGCCCGGCCGGGCGCCGAGCGTCGGCAGCCGACCGGTCCCGGGAGCGGCGGCCCGACCCGTCGACGCTCCGGCCATCCGTCGGCCCGGCGCGGGCTGACCGGCCGCCCTGCCAGAGGTCCTCCCGTGCGGATCGCGTCGCTGCCGGCCGGTGCGACCGAGATCGTCTGCGCCCTGGGTCTCGAGGATGAGCTTGTTGCCGTCGGCCACGACAGCGACTGGCCGCCGTCGGTCCGCGACCTGCCGGCGCTGACGACCCCTCTCACCCCGGCGCCGGGGAGCCCTGGCGCCGCCCTGGCCTGCCGCGTCCAGGAGGCGGCGCTCCGGGCGGCGGATCCCGACCTGGTCCTGCTCGGGGAGGGCTGCCCGGCGGGCCGGCCGGCAGCCGCCCGGCAGCACCTGGCGGAACTCTTGCCCGGTGCTGCGATCGTGGCCCTGGAGCCCGTCACCATGGAGGGCCTTTTCAACGCCGTCACCACGGTGGGCGCCATGGCCGAGGCCGAGGACGAGGCCGTCGGCCTGGTCGAGCTGCTGCGCGAAAGGCTCCTCGCCCTGGAGGACCGGGCCCGTGCCCGCCGGGAGGAAGGTCGGCCGGCGCGACGGACCGCGGTCGTGCGCTGGCTCGAGCCGCTCCACGCAGCCGGCGAATGGGTTCCCGAGCTGGTCCGCCTGGCTGGCGGCTGGGAGCTGCTCGGTCGTGAGGGAGAGACGGCTGCCCCGGCCGACTGGGCCGCCCTGCGCGACCTCGACCCGGACGTGGTCATCGTTGCCCCGGCCGGGATGCACCTGCCGGCTGCGCTCAGGGCGTGGCGGGCGACGCCGCGGCCCGCCTGGTGGGGCGAGCTGACGGCCGTCCGGCAGGGCGAGGTCTTTGCGGTGGACGCCGCCTACCTCGACCGGGTCGGGCCCAGGCTCGTGGACGGCGTCGCGGTGCTCGCCGAGCTCCTCGATCCAGCCGCGTTCGCCGGGGCCGCCCCGCCAGATGCCTGGGCGCGACTCGCGCCCGCGCCGTGAGCGACCGGTCGCCCGGGCCGGGGCGGGCCGGTCGGTTCGACTGCCTCTGGTGCGGTCGGCCCTGGCAGCCGGGGACTCCGGACGACCTGGAGGCCTGGGCGCGGCTCTGCCCGGACTGCCTGGGGCGGGCCGGCGAGAACGCCTTCCTCCGCTTCCGCCTCCGGCGGGCCCTGGAGGAACGGGCGCAGGCGCGCCAGCCGGGTCGGCGGGCGGCTCGCCGGCCGGACGACGCCGGGGAGGAGAGGGCCGCCGGTTCGCCGCCGGGCGGGCTGCTCGCCGCAGCGGCGCCGCCGCCGGAAGAACCGGCCGCGCTCGAGGACTGGTACCTGCGGCGCGGGCGGTTCGCCGCGGGCCCGGTGCCGGACGCCGCCTGGGCGGCCGAGCTGGACGCCGCGGTCGACTGGCTCGACCGCCTCCCGCTCGCCGGCCGGATCGTCGAGCTGCGGGCCGGCATCGGCTTCTGGTCCGTTTTGCTCGCCACCCGGGGCGAGCTGACCGCGATCGACGAGCGACCCGGGATGCTGGAGGCGGCCCGGGCCCGCCTGGTGGCGCACCGCCTCCGGGCACACCTCCACCCCCGCCGGCTGCTCGACGAGGCGGAGGGGGCCGCCGATGCCGTCGTGCTGCCGTTCGTCCTCGGCTCCCTCGGGCCGACCGAACGCCCGGCGGCCCTGGAGCGGGCGCTCTCCTGGCTGGCTCCCGGCGGCCGGCTGGTCGTGATCGACGTGGCGGCCGCGGCCGGCGACCTGGCCGTGGCGCTCGGCGGACGCCTCTCGTCCGTCGAGGCGCGGATGGCCGGCCGGGAGATCGTGCTGGCGACGGCGCTCACTCGCTGAGACGGCCCGGCCCGGACCGCGGCCGTATACTCGGCCGCGATGTCCCCGCTCGCGCAGCGCACGATCGCGACGGTCGGCTCCGGGGTGATGGCCGAGGCGATGATCGCCGGCCTCCTGCGGGGCCGCCTGGTCGAGCCCGCGCAGGTGGTGGCCAGCCATCCGCGAGCCGACCGCCGGGATCAGCTCCAGCGCGACTACGGGATCCAGGTCACCGCCTCGAACGCCGGGGCAGTGACCGGTTCGGACGTCGTCCTGCTGGCCGTCAAGCCCCAGATGCTCTCCCGGGTGGGGCGCGAGATCGGGCCCTGCCTCCGCCCGGAGCAGCTGGTCCTCTCGATCATCGCCGGCGCCACGACGGCCGCGCTCGAAGGCCTCCTGGGCCACCGGCGGATCGTGCGCAGCATGCCCAACACGCCGGCCCGCATCGGGCGCGGCATGACCGTCTGGTACGCCACCCCGGAGACGAGCGAGGAACAGCGGGCCCAGGCGCGGGCGCTGCTCGGTGCCCTCGGCGCGGAGTACGAGGTGGACGACGAGCGTTTGGTGGCCATGGCCACGGCCGTCAGCGGGACGGGCCCGACCTACGTCTTCCTGGTGATGGAGGCGCTGATCGACGCGGCGGTCCACCTGGGCTTCCCACGCCACGTGGCGCACGACCTGGTGATCGAGACCCTGGAGGGCAGCACGCTCTTCGCCAAGTCGAGCGGGCTGCATCCGGCCGAGCTGCGAAACATGGTCACCTCGCCGGGAGGGACGAGCGCGGCCGCCCTTCACGAGCTCGAGTCCGGGCGCCTCCGAACGGTCCTCTCGGAGGCAGTCTGGGCCGCCTATCGCCGTACGGTCGAGCTGGGCGACCAGCTTGAGGCGGCGGTCGTCCGGCCGGAGGAATCCCGGCGCTGAGCCGCGCCGCGCCAGGCCCCGAGGAGGCACCATGACCGAGCCCGCCATCGCGGTCGGAGCGGACCCGCACACCCTTCCGTCGCGCGGCCTGCTGGCGATCTTCGCCCATCCGGACGACGAGGCGTTCGGCTGCGGCGGGACCCTCGCCCTGGCCGCCGAACGGCACGTCCCCACGTGGCTCGTCTGCGCCACCGACGGCGACCAGGGCGGAGCCCCCGGTGAGGCGGTCGACGATCATTCGATGGACCCGGAGATCCGCCGCGGAGAGCTCCGGTGCGCATGCTCGGCGATGGGGATCGCGGAGCCGGTCTTCCTGGGCTATCGCGATTCCGGCATGGAAGGCTGGGGGGCACCCGAGGGCTCGCTCAGCCGGGCCGACCCGGAGGAGGCGATCGGCCGGATCCTGGCCGAGATCCGCCGGCAGCGGCCAGCCGTGGTCGTGACCTTCGATCCGGGCGGGATCTACGGCCATCCCGACCACATCGCGGTCTCCCGCTTCGCCACCGAGGCCTACCGGCGCGCCGCTCGCCTGCCCGGCGGCCCGTCCGTCCTCTACCACCAGGCTCTGGCCCGCTCCATGGTCGGGGACATGCAGGAACTGATGGAGGAGCTGGCAGCCCGCAGCGGCCAGCCGCTGCCGCCACCCGGCCCGGACGACCTCCGGCAGCGCGAGGCGATGCTCCGCCTCAGCCGGCCGGACGACGAGATCAGCACGGTGGTCGATGTCCGGCCGGCGATCGAGCGGAAGCTCCGGGCGCTGGCCTGCCACGGCAGCCAGATGCGGGGGCGGGCCTGGGGTGACGTGCCGCGCGACCTGATCGACGAGCGCTTCGGGGCCGAGACCTTCGTCCGGATCGACCCGGCTCCGACCGGGGTCGAACGCGAGACCTGGCTCGCCGGCGCGTCCTGAATGGCCGAGTCGCGAGCTTCGCGGCGCCCACCGCGGGAGCTCGGGCCGGCGATCACGGTCGAGCAGGCGGCCGCCAGCGAGCCGCCCCGCGAGTCCGGCTCTCCCCGGACGGCCGCTCGCTGGCCTGGACCGCGGAGGCGGGCGGCGCCCGTCAGGTCTGCGTCCGGCCCCGCATGGGCGGGGGCCCCGCGCGGGGTGACCGCATCGGGCAAGGCCGCCGGCGATTCCCACTGGTCGCCCGACGGCCGCTGGCCGGCGCTCGTGCGGGACGGCGCCATTGGAGGGTCCCTCGGACGACGGATGGTTGCCGGCGACGGATGGTTGCCGGATGCCTCATGGCGCCGTCACGTCCAGGCCGAAGGCCTCCACGAGGCCGTCAGCCGGCGGCCCCAGCTCGCTCTCGGCCAGGACGGCGTAGCGCCCGGCCGGCAGGACGCCCAGGTCGACATACTGGATCCCGCCGCCCTGCGTCACCGCGGCGGCTTCCTGCCAGCTGCCGGTGAGCGGGGCCAGGTAGACGAGCGCGCCCACCGCGTGGGAGAGGTCGGCGACGACCGCGAAGCGGCCGCCAACCTCCATCTCGATGGGGACGAGCCGCGACCAGAGGCCGCCGGAGGCCTGGAAGGCGGTCGCCGGCGCGAGCTGGACCGGCCGGAGCGTCCGGCAGTCGAGCCGGGTCGCCTGGCGGCAGACGAGCCAGGTGCCGGGGCCGCCGGCGGTCGACCAGGCGCTTCGCAGCGACGGGGCCACCGCGGCGGGGCGCACGAGGGGCGCGGGAGTCGGGCTGGCCGACGGCCCGGCCGTGGGCGGTGGGCCGGACGTCCCGCCGGCGAGCTCCCAGCCGGCCAGGAGGCCGGCGAAGCCCGCCACGACCGCCACCACGATCAGGCCGGGCAGGGTGGGGATGGCCCGGCCCCGGACGACGGGCGCAGGGTGCTGCGGTCCCTCGGCCAGGCCCATCCGCTCAGGCCACGTGCCGGGCCCGTCCGTCGAGGTCCTTGACGGCACTGCCCGCCTTGACGACCAGCCGGACCGTGGCCGGGTCGCCGATCGCGGCGGGATCGGCGAGGGGGTCCGCCGCCACCCGCTCCGCCATACGTCTCGCCTCCACTGCCAGCCGCTCTCCGGCCGCCCCGGGGATGCCCACCGACAAGGATGGCACAGCGCCGGGTGGGCAGGCGGTCGCATACTGGCCGAGGCGGAGAGCTGGGAGGGTCGGGCGGTGGAGCAGGCGATCGAGACGCTCGCCCGCGCGGTCGTCATCCTCGCCAGCACCTCCCTCGCCTGCGTCGGCCTGCTGGTCCTGGCCCGCGAGCGCGGCGAGGTGCGGCCGGCCCCGCTCGAGCGGGCCGGTGGGGCCGTCGGGCTGGTCAACTTCGTGGGGATCGGCGCCTTCGTCTTCGTCGGGCTCGGCTCGGCGCTCTCGCTCGCCGGGACGATCCGGCCGCCGGCCGGATCGCACGACGACGCGGTCCGCCTGGTCGGCATCGGGGTGCTGTGGGCCGCCGGCCTCCTGGCCGCCTGTGGCCTGCGGGCCATGGGCCGCCAGCTGGTCTCGGCGGCGGAGGTCCGGCCCGATACGCGGCTTGTCACGAGCGGGCCGTTCCGGCTGGTCCGCCATCCGCTCTACCTCTCCGTTCTGCTTCTCTGGGCCGGTGGCGCGCTCGCCCTGCTGAGCTGGGTGATGGCGCTCTGCCTCGTGCTTCTCTGGCCGCTCTTTGTCGTCCGGGCGCGCCAGGAGGAGGTCCTGCTGGAGCGACACTTCGGGGCGGCCTATCGGGAGTACGCAGAGCGGGTGCCGATGCTCCTGCCCGGCCGGCCGCCCGGCCCCGGCAGGCCGTCCCGGCCCGTCCGGCGCGGCTGAGCAGAACGCGCGACCGGGGCCGGTGTAGATTCCCCGCCGATGGAGACGGCCCTTGGCTGAGATGGAGGTGCAGCTCCTCGTCGTGGAGGGCTGCCCACACCAGGAGCAGGCCCGCCGCGACCTTGAGGCGGCCCTCCGCGGCAGCATCATCGAGACGCCGATCCAGGTGGTCCTGGTTGGTTCCCAGGACGACGCCGAGTTCCTGCGCTTTCCTGGGTCGCCCACGATCCGAATCGACGGCGAGGACGTGGACCCGCGTCCCGACCTGCCGGTGGGACTGGCCTGCCGGACCTATCGTGACGCGACGGGGAAGACGGTGGGTTCACCTCCGATCGAGCGGATCCGGGCCGCGGTCGAGGCGCGCCGGCGCGGCCGGCTCCGGACGTTCCAGCGGGACGGGGCGGGCCTGGTGGCGGCGGTGGCGCGCGAGGTTGCCGACGATGAGGCGGCGGACGAGGAGGGCGGCAGCGGGTCGGCCCATCCGCCGGACGCCGGCCGATGAGCCTCGCGGCCAGCGTCCGCCTGCTGCCGGAGCGCACCCTCCGGTCGCTGCTGATCTCGCTGTCGCAGCGTCGCTCCCTGGGCCGCATGGCCGTCGGCAACCGCCTGACCCGCCGGATGGTCGCCCGGTTCGTGGCCGGCGAGACGCTCGACGCGGCGCTGCTGGTCCTGGCCCGCCTGCGTGCGGCGGGCCTGCGGACGACCGTCGACGTGCTCGGCGAGTCGGTGACCTCCGCCGAGGCGGCCACGAGCGCCGCCGATCGATACCTGGAAACGCTCGACGCGCTCGCCGCCCGCGGCCTCGACGCCAACGTCAGCCTGAAGCTGACCCAGATGGGCCTCGACGTCGATCCGGCGGTCTGCCGGGCCAACCTGGAGCGCATCCTGGCCCGGGCGGCGGAGCGAAACGCCTTCGTCCGGATCGACATGGAGGACCACACCCGGACCGATGCCACCCTGGAGCTGTGGCGGGCCACCCGCACCGTCGGGGCGTCGAGCGGCGTTGTGATCCAGGCCGCCCTCCGGCGGAGCTCGGCGGACGTGGACCGGCTGATCGCCGAGCGCGGGCGCGTCCGACTCTGCAAGGGTGCCTACAACGAGCCGGCCGGGGTCGCCTTTCCGACCAAGCCCGAGGTGGACGCCAGCTACGCCGCCCTGATGGAGCGCCTGCTGGTCGAGGGCGAGTACCCGGCCCTGGCCACCCACGACGAGCGGCTGATCGCGCGCGCGGTCTCGATCGCCCAGCGCGAGGCGATCGGCCCCGAACGTTTCGAGTTCCAGATGCTCTACGGCATCCGCCGCGACCTCCAGGAGCGGCTGGCCGCCCAGGGCTGGACGGTCCGCGTCTACGTGCCCTACGGGACGGAGTGGTACCCGTACTTCATGCGTCGCCTGGCCGAACGGCCGGCGAACCTGCTGTTCCTCCTGCGCAGCCTCACGCGCGAGAGCTCGGCTCCGGCCACCGGCCGGTCCTGAGCACCGGCTCAAGGAGGGCGGCCCGCGGACAAGCCCGATCAGCGGACGCGGGCCGCGACGGCTGCCGGCTCGACCGCCTGGCGCAGGACGGTCCGGAGCTTCTCGGGGGCCGCCAGGCGGGGATCGCCCAGGTAGATCTCGTGGTGCCCGCCGCGCGGGGCGAGGCCCCGTCCGGCGACGAAGGCGAGCAGCCGTTCGACGGTCGCCCGTTCCTGGGCGTACGGGCCCACGTGGAGGACCTGGGCCGCCGGTCCCTCGCGCCAGCGCTCGAACCGGAGCCGGTCCAGCATGGCGCCCGGGCGCTTTCGCCCTGCCTCGGCGATCGCCCGCTCGGCCATCTCCGCCGTCACCTCGTCCGCGACGACCAGGAGGGCCCGCCAGCGCCAGGCGGACGGCGGGATCGAGGGATCCAGGATGCCGCCCTCGCCGGCGAACCAGACCGCCTCCAGGGGCATGACCGGGGACCGGATGCCGAGCTCGCGCTGGAGCGTGAACCTGATGGTGTAGGCCACCGGGTAGAGCGCTCCGATCGCCTGCTGGAACTCGCTGCTGGGCCCGGCCGCATCCTCGGCCGGCGCGCCGCTGCCGTCCACCGCGAGGTAGGCGAGTTCCGGCACGTCCACCAGGCTCGGCTCGCGGCCCGGCGCATAGAGCGGCCGCAGCTCCGGCCTGAGATCGCGCAGCGCCATCGTGAGCCTCCCGCCGCCGGGGCGGCCTCCGGGACGCGGGGGGATGCTGGCCTGCGCGGCAGGGCGGAGCAAGAGTCGAACGGACCCAACGGCTTCCCGCCGGTCCGGCGGCTACTGCTCGACGGATCGGTCGAGGCGGGCGGTGAGCTGCGCGGCGTGCTCCTCGAGATGCCCGGCGAGGAAGCGCTCCACGATCGCTTCGACCGGCATCTCGCCCTGCGTCGGATGGAGGGCGCGACGTGCCAGCTGGCGATCGTCGAGCTGGAGAAGCCGGACCGACACGCGCTCGACCCCGCTGGCGAGCCGTTCGTACAGTTCCGCGGTCGGCAGTGTCCGGTCGCGGTCGATCGTCAATGTCCGAATGGGATCCGCAGTGGTGCGCCCGAACGGCACCGGCTCGGGGCTGCCGGCAAGGACTCGCTCGATCTCCGCCAGCCAGTAGGGCAGCATCTCCCCGACATGGGCCAGGATCTCGGCAGGCGTCCAGTCATCCTCCGCCTCTGAGCGCGAGGGAGGTTCCTGGCCGGCCTCCACGCGGCCGCGCAGCCGCACGAGCGTGTCGCGGGCCGCCAGGATCCGCAGGACCTGCTCTCGAATCGTCATCGTGGCGTCCTCTGCTGCTCTGGGCGGGCGCTGCGCCGCGACAATTACCGGCCCGCCCTCGGGCCCGCCGGCCCGCCCTCGGGCGACCGGACGCGCGCTTGACGGTCCCGTCCGGGCATCCATACTGCGACCTACTGATCGTGCGGCGTCCAGTGTCGCACGTCGCTTCGGAAAGCCGGGTGCGCGTCCTCCGCCTGGCGCGGCGGGAGACCCGAGGGCCGGATGACCCGCGGGCGGGCCTGCGCGGGGTCGCGCGTGCCGGTACGGGAGACCTCGCGATGACCGAGACCGTCCAGCGTTCGGTGGTGGCCCCCTCGGCTGCCGCCGGAGCCCTTGTCAACCCCAACGCCTACGCGGAAGCCGGGGACTTCCTGCCCCTCGACGGGATCGACCACATCGAGTTCTGGGTCGGCAACGCCCGCCAGGCGGCGGCGTACTTCCGGGCACTATGGGGCTTCACGCCGGTCGCCTTCGCCGGCCTCGAGACCGGGGTTCGCGACCGGGCCAGCTACGTCATGGTCCAGAACGGGATCCGACTCGTCCTGACGGCGCCGCTCACCCCCGACGGGCCCCTCGCCGACCACGTCCGCCTTCACGGCGACGGGGTCCACGACATTGCGTTCAGCGTTCGGGACGTCGCGACCTCCTACCAGGAGACGACAGCACGAGGAGCGGTCGGCGCCCTCCCCCCGACGGAGCTCGACGGCGGCCCCGACGGCGTCCTCCGGCAGAGCTCGGTGCGGACCTATGGCGACGTCATTCACTCCTTCGTCGACCGTTCCGATTACCACGGCATGTTCGCACCTGGCTACCGCCGGATCCGGAAGCCGGCGGCCCACGCCGAGGGCCTCAGCCTGATCGAGGTCGACCACTGCGTCGGCAACGTCGAACTTGGGGAGATGGATCGTTTCGTCGCCTTCTACCGCGACGTCTTCGGCTTCAGCCAGCTGATCCACTACGACGACAAGGTGATCCACACCGAGTACAGCGCGCTCATGTCGAAGGTGATGACCAACGGCAACGGGCGGATCAAGTTCCCGATCAACGAGCCGGCGACCGGGCGCAAGAAGAGCCAGATCCAGGAGTTCCTCGACTGGTACCGCGCTCCGGGGACCCAGCACGTGGCCCTCCGGACCGAGCAGATCGTGGAGACCGTTCGCCGCCTCCGCGAGAACGGCGCCGAGTTCCTGGGCATGCCGCACGAGTACTACCGGGAGCTGCCCGAGCGGGTCGGCGACGTCGGCGTTCCCGTCGAGACGCTCGAGGAGCTGGGGATCGAGGCCGACCGGGACGAGGAGGGCTACCTGCTCCAGATCTTCACGCGGCCGATCCAGGATCGGCCGACCTTCTTCTTCGAGATCATCGAGCGCCACGGCTCGCGCGGTTTCGGCGTCGGCAACTTCAGGGCCCTCTTCGAGGCCCTCGAGCGAGAGCAGGCGAGGCGCGGCAACCTGTGAGAGGAGGGCCGGCCGGCCGGCGCATCATGGAATGAGCGCGTCCGGGGGTGCCCGCCGCCCCGTCCTGCCAGCTCCCATCGGCCGACATCCCCGGCCGACAGGCTCCCGGCCATGAGGCTCGCCCACGTGCGCGAGCGGCACGCGCCTGCCGGCACCCCCTGGCGCATGGCGGCCGCCCTCAGCGGCGGCGGCACCACCTGCTGGCTCGACCTGGAGCCGGCCCGCCGCCACCTGGCGGCGGACGACCCGCGGCTGGCCCACAGCGCGGCCCTCTTCCGCCGGCCGATCACGACGCTCGACGACGTCCTGGCCCGGGGTCTCCGCGTGGCGGCCCTCGGGGCTGTGGTGGGGCCCTTCGTCGCCGATCCCGGGCGTGCCGGGGACCCGCAGGACTCGGACCTCCTGCTCGATGCGGCCGGGCTCGTCTTCGGCCGGCCGGTGCTCGCCCCACCCAGCCTGCGGGACTTCTACGCCTTCGAGCGGCACGTTGCGACGGCCTGGGCCCGCCGCGGCGGGGAGATACCCGAAGCCTGGTACCGCTTGCCGGTCTTCTACTTCAGCAACGTCTCGGAGTTGCGCGGGCCCGGTGAGCCGGTCTGGGCTCCCGCCGGCTCCTCCGAGCTGGACTACGAGCTGGAAGTGGCGGGCCTGGTGGACACCCCCGCCCGTGACCTGGACGCCGCGACGGCCGAGCAGGCAATCGGCGGCTTCACGATCCTGAACGACTGGTCCGCTCGCGACCTGCAGCGGGATGAGACGACGGCCCGCCTGGGGCCGGCCAAGGGCAAGGACTTCGCCACCTCGCTCGGTCCGTGGCTGGTCACGCCCGACGAGCTGGCCGACGTTCGCCGCCCGGGGGCCAGCGGCTACGACCTGGGCATGACCGCCTCGGTCAACGGCCGGGAGACGAGCCGGGGCTGCTGGGCCGACGCGCACTTCAGCTTCGGCCAGATGCTCGCCCGAGCCTCGGCCGATGTCACGCTCCGCCCGGGCGAGCTGGTCGGCAGTGGGACGGTCGGCACCGGCTGCCTGCTGGAGATGCGCGAGGCGACGCTCGGTCGCTATCTCGAGCCCGGCGATGAGGTCGTCCTGGCGATCGAGCGGCTCGGCGAGCTTCGCTCGCCGATCGTCCGGCGGCCATCCTCGTGAGTGCGCGGCGGGGTCGCCCGCGGCCCGCCGGCTGAAGCCGCAGGAGGCACCATGTACTACGTTCGCCGGGGTGAGGTTCCCCGCCAGCGCCACACCCAGCTCCGCGACTCGGCCGGCACCCTCCGGGCCGAGGAGCTGTTCGGCGTCGAGGGTTTCGCCGGCCGCAGCTCGCTCCTCTACCACCTGGTGCCGCCGACCCGCACCCACGCCATCGAGGCCGCGGGTCGCGTGATCGTGGAGGCGGACCCGGCTGTGGAGGAGGGCCCGCATCGGCATCGCCTGCTGAAGACGGGTGGCCTCGACCCGCGTGGCGACGTCGTGACCGGTCGCGTGCCGCTGCTCTTCAACGCCGACGTCACCATGGGCGTGGTGCGACCGGCCGGGCCGCCGCCGCTCGGCACCTTCTATCGCAACGGGGAGGCGGACGAGCTCCTGTTCGTCCACCAGGGGCGGGGTGTCTGCCGGACGGTCTTCGGGCCACTGGCCTACGGGCCGGGCGACTACCTGGTCCTGCCGATAGGGACAACCTGGCGCCTGGAGCCCGATCCCGACAGCCCACAGCGGATGCTCTGGCTGGAGACGCCGTCGGAGATCGAGCCGCCGCGCCGCTATCGCAACGACTACGGCCAGCTGCTCGAGCACAGCCCCTACTCCCAGCGCGACCTCCGGCCGCCGGAGGAATCGTCGCCCCAGAGCGACGAGGGTAATTTCACGATCCTGGTCAAGGCAGGCGGCCGCCTGACCGCCTACCACTACCGCCATCACCCGTTCGACCTGGTCGGCTGGGACGGCTACCTCTGGCCGTTCGCCTTCAACATCGGCGACTTCCAGCCGATCACCGGCCGCGTCCACCAGCCGCCGCCGGTCCACCAGACGTTCCAGGGCCACAACTTCGTCGTCTGCTCCTTCGTCCCCCGCAAGTTCGACTACCACCCGCTCGCCATCCCCGCGCCCTACAACCACTCGAACATCAACTCGGACGAGGTCATCTACTACGTCGCCGGCAACTTCATGAGCCGGCGGGGGGTCGAGGTCGCATCGCTGACGGTCCACCCGGCCGGCATCCCCCACGGGCCCCATCCCGGGACGGCCGAGGCCTCGATCGGCAAGGAGGCGACCGAGGAACTGGCGGTGATGGTCGACACGTTCCGGCCGCTCCGGCTGACCCGGCAGGCGACCGCCCTGGAGGACCCGCGCTACCCCTTCAGCTGGCTGCCGCCGGAGCGGATCGAGGCCCCGGCTGAGGCGCTTGAGCTCGCGGAGCGCGGGCCGGAAGCCTTCCCGGACTGACCGACTCCGACCACGGCCCGGCCGAGGCGGCAGGCGAGCGCCCTGAGGGGAGACGCGGAAGGATCGTGCGCCACCGCTCAAGGTATTGCCACACCCGGCCTGCGGTCGCCCGCCCGCCGCCATAGAATCGCGGCGCAGGTGGCGCCGGAAGGGACAGGGCGGTCGGCGCCCGAGCACGTCGGAGTCCGTTGCGGGTTGGGAGGGCACGGCATGACCGAGCAGCGTCTGGCAGGCAAGGTCGCGATCGTCACCGGTGCGTCGCGGGGGATCGGCCGGGCGATCGCGGAGCGGTTCGGCGCCGAAGGTGCGCGGGTCGTCGTCAACTACATCCAGGGAGGGGAGGGGGCGGCTGCCGCCGGCACGGCGATCGAGGCGGCCGGCGGCGAGGCGCTCGCGGTCCAGGCCGACGTCTCGCAGAGCGCCGAGGTCCGGCGGCTGGTCCGAGCCGCGCTCGACCGCTTCGGCCGGGTCGACATCCTCGTCAACAACGCCGGCGTCATGGTCGCCAAGGGCGTCCTCGAGACCACCGAGGGCGACTGGGACCGGACCATCGACGTCAATCTCAAGGGCGCCTACCTCTGCTCCAAGGAGGTCGCGCCGGTGATGATCCGCCAGGGGGCCGGCCGGATCATCAACGTGTCCTCGAACTCCGGTCTCTACCACCCCTCGGCGATGCGTTTCACGGAGTACGTGGTCTCGAAGGCCGGTCTGAACGGCCTGACCAAGGCCATGGCGCTCGCGTTCGGGCCCCAGATCACGGTGAACGCGATCTGCCCGGGCTGGATCCGGACCGACATGGTGGAGGAGATCGATCCCGAGACCCAGCAGCGGATCCTCGACGAGACGGCGCTGCGGCGGTGGGGCACACCCGGCGACATCGCCGCCGCGGCCCTCTTCCTCGCCTCCGCGGACGCCGACTTCATCACCGGCGAGCTGCTCATCGTGGCGGGCGGCCGCGGGATGCACTGACCCGGCCCGGTGGGCCGGAGAAGGAGGACCGGCATGGCAGCCACTCCGATCACCGGCAAGCGATTCGAGGGGAAGGTCGCCCTCGTCACCGGTGCCACCAACGGCATCGGCCAGGCGATCGCGGTCCGCCTGGCCGCAGAGGGTGCCCTCGTCGGGGTCAATCAGAAGCCGACCGGCGACCCGACCGAGACGCTGCGGCGGATCAAGGAGGCCGGCGGCCAGGGCTTCCCGGTCGTCGCCGACATGCGGAACCCGCAGCAGGTCGTCGAGATGGTCCAGGAGGTCGCCAAGCGCGGCGGCCGCTTCGACTACGTCGTCTCGAACGCCGCGATCAACCCGTTCCTGGCCTGGGACGAGGCGACGCTCGAGGACTTCAATGCGATCTGCGAGACGAACCTGCGCGGCACGTGGGTCGTCACGACCGAGGCCGCCAAGCAGATGAAGGCCTTCGGCAATGGCGGCGCGATCGTCTGCGTCAGTTCGATCTCGGCCCACGTCGGCGCGCCATACCAGACGGCCTACTGCGCGACGAAGGGCGGCATCTCGATGTGGGCTAAGGCCCTCGGCTCCGTTGTCGGCGCCCATGGGATCCGGGTGAATGCCGTCGAGCCGGGCTGGATCAAGACCAACATGAGCGCCCCCATGTTCGACGCCGCACCCGAGGTGTGGAAGTACTACATCGACCGGATCGCGATCCATCGGCCGGGCGAGCCGGAGGAGATGGCGGGCGCCATCGCCTTCCTGCTGAGCGACGACGCCAGTTATGTCACCTGCGCGACCCTGCTGACCGACGCGGGCTTCATCGTCAACGCGGAGCTGTGACCCGGGCCATCGGTCGCGCCGGTGCCCCGCGCCGCGGCACGACCTTGACGTGACTGGCACAATCTTTCCGGGCGCCTCCGGCGGGCGTCAGTGCCCCGAATCATGATGCGCAGGGGGCCGAACGATGAAGATCCTGGTGGCCGGTGACTCTTTCTGCCCCTGGCGGGCGCTCGGCCCGGCGATCGAGCGGCTTTGCGACCGACATGACGTCACCTGCTTCGACGTCGACGACGAGCCCGACTTCCGCCCGACGACGCCGTCGGAGCAGCGAATCCGCGAGTTCCTTGGCAGCCCGCGCCAGGTGATCGACCGTCTCGATCGGACGGAGGTGCTCGTGGTCCAGGGCGCGCCGGTGACCCGCGAGGTAATCGACGCCGCCCCAGAGCTGCGCCTGATCTGCGTCGCCCGCGGCGGCCCGGTCAACGTCGACATGGAAGCCGCCACGGAGCGCGGCATCCCCGTCGTCGTCACCCCCGGCAAGAACGCCCAGGCCGTGGTCGAGCTGACGATCGCCTTCATGGTCATGCTCGCCCGCCGGCTGCCGGAGGTGATGCGGTATCTCGAGGGCGGGGGCGAGCTTGGTCGGGACAACTACGAGGGTGCGAAGTGGCTGGGTCACGACCTGGAAGGCCACGTCCTTGGGCTGGTCGGGTTCGGCCAGATCGGCCGGCGGGTCGCCGTCGTGGCACGAGCCCTCGGCATGCGGGTCCTGGCCCACGACCCGTTCGTCGACCCAGCCCGCATCCGGGAGGTCGGCGCGGAGCCGACGGACCTGAACGACCTCCTCGAGGCTGCCGACTTCGTCTCCCTCCACGCCCGAGCCACGGCCGACAACCGGGGGATGATCGGCCGGGAGCAGGTCGCCCGGATGAAGGACGGCGCGTTCGTGATCAACACGGCCCGCGACACGCTCCTCGACGAGGACGCCGTCCACGAGGCCCTCCGCTCCGGGCACCTGGCGGGAGCCGCCTTCGACGTCGTGAAGGCGCCCGATCTGAGCAAGCCACCCGAGCTCGGACGGCGCCATCGCCTCCTCGATTCCCCCAACGTGGTCCTCGCCACCCACATCGGCGGCGCCACCCAGGAGACCCTGGCCCACGGCGGGGAGATGGCCGCCGCGGAGATCGAGCGGCTGGCCACCGGCGAGCCGCTCCTGAACGTGGCCAACCGGGCCACGCTGGAGAAGGTGGCCGCCCATGCCTGAGCGCCAGTACGTGATGGCGGTGGATCTGGGGACCGGGAGCTGCCGCGCCCTGGTCTTCGATGGCGACGGCAACCAGGTGGCGATGGCCCAGCGAGAGTGGTCGCACGCCGCGCTCCCGGGGGTGCCGGGCTCGCAGGTCTTCGACACGGCGGGCAACTGGCAGCTCATCTGCGCCTGCACCCGCGAGGCGCTCGCCGAGAGCGGCCTGTCCGGCTCCGCGATCGCCGCGGTCAGCAGCACCAGCATGCGCGAGGGGATCGTCCTGTACGACGCCGACGGCCGGGAGCTCTGGGCCTGCCCGAACGTCGACTCGCGGGCGGCGGAGGAGGCGACCGAGCTGGTCCGCTCCGGGGCCGCCCGGCGGATCTACGACAAGGGGGGCGACTGGGTCTCGATCACTTCCCCGGCCCGCCTGCTCTGGATCCAGCGCCACGAGGCGGAACTCTTCGCCCGCGTGGCCCACGCCGGCATGCTCAGCGACTGGGTCCTCACGAAGCTGACCGGGGTGTATGGGACCGATCCCTCGGTGGGCGCAAGCTCGGGGATGTTCGACCTGGCCCGCGCGACGTGGTCGCCGCAGATCATCGAGCTGTGCGGGCTCTCGCCCGACGTCTTCCCGACGGTCCGCGATCCGGGCACGGTGCTCGGGCCCCTGACCGCCCGTGCGGCCGCCGAGACCGGCCTTTCCGAGGGGACGCCGGTCGTCGTCGGTGGCGCCGACACCCAGCTCGGGCTGCTCGGCATCGGCCGGACTCGCCCCGGCGAGGTCACCCTCGTCGGGGGCAGCTTCTGGCAGACGACCGTGGTGGTGGATCGCCCGCTGATCGATCCGGAGGCGCGTCTGCGCACGCTCTGCCACGTCCTGCCGGGCCAGTGGATGGCCGAAGGGATCGCCTTCTACGGCGGGCTCACGATGCGCTGGTTCCGCGATGCCTTCTGCGACTTCGAGAAGGCAGAGGCCGCCCGGCGTGACGTGGACCCGTTCGTGGTCATGGAGGAGGAGGCGGCCGCCGTGGCCCCCGGCGCCAACGGCATCGTGCCGGTCTTCTCAAACGTGATGGATGCCAAGCGCTGGGTCCAGTCGTCGCCCGCCTTCATCGGCTTCAACATCGAGAACCCGGCCCGTTCCGGGCGGCGGGAATGCATCCGTGCCGTCGAGGAGAGCGCCGCCTACGCCTCGCTGGGGCATCTCCGCATCATCGAGAGCCTGACCGGCCAGCCAGTCGAGGAGATCGTCTTCACCGGTGGGGGCTCCAAGGGCCGGCTCTGGCCGCAGATCGTCGCGGACGTCCTCGGGGTCCGGGTCAAAGTGCCGGTCGTCAGGGAATCGACGGCCCTCGGGGCAGCCCTCTGCGCGGCGGTCGGGGCCGGCCTCCACGACGACCTGGCAGGCCTGGCCGAACGCGTCGCCCGCTTCGAGAAGACCTACGAGCCGGATTCCACCACGCACGCCGCCTACGCACAGCTCTACGAACGCTGGCGGGAGGTCTACCTGCGCCTCCTCGCCATCACCGAGAGTGGCCTCGTCCGGCCGCTCTGGTGGCCCGCCGGCGCCTGAGCCGGCCCGACCGACCGCTCGCCGCGTCATCCATCGCCCAGCCAGGGGACCATCAGCCGGGAGGAACCCGATGCCGGAAGCCGACAGCAGCGAACTCAAGCAGTTCTACGAGGGCGTCCCCCAGCGCCGCGAGGCCTTCTTCCTGAAGGGCTCAGGCGCCTACGACTGGGGGATGCAGAACCGCCTCGCCCGGGTCTTCGACCCGGCCTCGGGGCGGACGGTCATGCTGGCCATCGACCACGGCTACTTCCAGGGTCCGACGACCGGTCTCGAGCGAGTCGACGTCAGCATCCTGCCGCTCGTGCCGCAGGTCGACGCGCTCTTCCTGACCCGGGGCATCCTGCGCTCGGTCGTGCCCCCGGCGAGCCGCGTCCCCTTCTTCCTGCGGGCGTCCGGCGGCCCTTCGATCCTCAAGGAACTCTCCGACGAGGAGATCGCCCTCGACGTCGAGGACGCCCTGCGCCTCGGCGCCTGCGGCGTCGGCGTCCAGGTCTTCGTCGGCGGCCCCATGGAGACCAAGACCGTCCACAACATGACCCGCCTCGTCGACGCCGGGCTGCGCTACGGCCTGCCGGTCCTCGGGGTGACCGCGGTCGGCCGGGAGCTGACACGGGACGCCAAGTACCTGCGCCTGGCCTGCCGGATCATCGCCGAGCTCGGCGCCCAGGTGGTCAAGACCTACTACTGCGATGAGGACTTCGAGACGGTCACCGCCTCCTGCCCGGTCCCGATCGTGATGGCCGGCGGCAAGAAGCTGCCGGAGCTCGAGGCGCTCGAGATGGCTCACCGGGCGGTCCAGGAGGGCGCCGCGGGCGTGGACATGGGCCGCAACATCTTCCAGAGCGACGCGCCCGGGGCCATGCTCGCCGCGGTCCGGAAGGCCGTCCACGAGGGCCTGCCGCCGCGCCAGGCCCTCGAGCTCTACGAGACCCTCCGCCACGCCCCCGTCCCGGAGCCCCTCGGGGTCTAGGGGCCGGCCATGGCGACCACCGCGCATCTGCCCCTGCTCGACGGCCGGCCGCACCTCACGGTCGGGATCATCACCGCGGACCTGGCCAACCTCGGCTCCGAGGTCCGGCTCCTGGAGGACGCCGGCGTGGAACTGGTCCACATCGACGTCATGGACGGCGTCTTCTGCCCGACGATGACCGTCGGCCCGCCCCTCATCCGGGCGATCCGCTCGCCCGTCCTGCTCAAGGACGCCCACCTCATGATCGACGAGCCGCTCGAGAAGCTCGGCGACTTCGTGAAGGCGGGCGCGGACCTGGTCACCTTCCACGTCGAGAGTACCCGCCATCCCCACCGTGTCCTCCAGGCGCTCGGCGTGGCGACCAACGCCAACGACCCGGAGCGGGGGATCATCCGGGGTGTCGCCCTCAACCCGGGAACCCCCGTGGCCGCGATCGAGCCGCTGCTCGACGAGCTGGAGTACGTCCTGGTCCTGGCCATCAACCCCGGCTGGAGCGGCCAGCGTTTCCTCGAGTCGAGCGAGCGACGGCTGGCCGAGGCGAAGGAGGTGATCGCCCGCTCCGGTCGGCCGATCCTGCTCGGGGTGGACGGGGGCATCACCCGCGAGAACGTGGCCCGCGTCGCGGCGATGGGGCCGAACATCATCGTGACCGGCAGCGCGGTCTTCGACGGCAAGGCGGCCGCCGAGAACGCCCGCTTCATGCTGACCCAGGTGGCGCCCGCCCTCGTCTCGTTCTGACTGGCGGGCCAGGTCGACCTTTCTGACGCCCGGGCACCGCCCGGGCGTCAGCCATCCCCCGCCCGGTCGTGCGAGCATGCGCGCATGCCCGACCACGATGCTCTACACGATGCCATCCGGCGGCCTCTGTCGCTCGCCTACCATCCCCTCTACCGCTTCTACGAGGGTGGCTCGCTGACCCGCCGGTTCCGCGGCCTGGGAGGCAGCCCCGACGACTGGTGGTCGGAGGACTGGGTCGGCTCGGTAACGGAGGCGGGCAACGCCGACCCGGATGGCCGCCCACAGGGGCTGAGCCGGGTGGAGATCGAGGGCCTGGGACCCTTCACCCTGCGTTCCCTCGTCGAGCGCTACCCCGAGGAGATGCTTGGAGCGCCCTTCGTCGAGCGCTGGGGGGTGACCACGGGCGTCCTGGTCAAGCTGCTGGCGCCTTCCGGCCCGGTCCCGCTCCATGCCCACCCCTCCCGAGCCTGGGCCGAGCGGCACCTGGGGTCGCGCTTCGGCAAGCAGGAGGCTTGGATCCTGCTCGAGACGCCGGGCAATGGGCCGAGCCGGCCCATGCCGGGATCGGATTCCAGCCCGGGGCAACCAAGGACGACTTCCGGGCGGCGGTCGAGCGGCAGGACGTGGCCGAGCTGCGGGCCATGCTCCACCACACGGAAGTCCAGCCGGGCGACGTCTTCGTGGCGACCGCGAGTGTGCCCCATTTCCTGGGCCCACGCCTCCTCTTCATCGAGATCCAGGAGCCGACCGACTTCATCGTCATCCCGGAGTGGAGTACCTCGGGGGTGGACCAGGACGGCGCGACGATGGGTCTCGGCTGGGACCTCGCTTTGGAGATGATCGACTACACGCCGACGGACCGGCAGGCCGCCCTGGACCGGGCGCGCCAGGTGCCGACGGTCGTGCGTGACACGGGCGGCAACCGGGAGGTGCGCCTCTTCGGCGACGAGCAGGCCCCCGTTCTTCGACGCGAGCCGCGTGGACGTCCAGACCGAGCTGGCCCTGGAGGACGGCCGCTACTACGTCGGGGTGGTCACCGCCGGCGACGGGGCGATCGAGGGCGACCTCGGCAGCTTCGCCGTCCGGCGGGGCGACACCTTCGCCTGCGCCGCCTCACTCGCCCATGCCTTCCGGACCGGCCGTGAGCCGCTCGAGGTCGTCCGCTGTATGGGGTCGCGGGTCTGAGCTGAGCGGCCCGACCCCCCTGGCCGGGCTCCCGGCCGGTTGGCCGTAGTAGGCGGCCGCGCCGTGCTTGCGCCGGTAGTGTCGCTCGAGGAGGCCGCCGGCGATCGCCCTCGCGTCGGGCGCCAGCTGGATCGTGCGCAGGGCCATGCCGGCCACCGCCTCGAGCGCGATCGCGTTCTCGACGGCGCCCTCGACGTCCGGGCCCCAGGTGAAGGGGCCGTGTGAGGCGACGAGTACTGCCGGCACCTCGTCCGGATCGAGCCCGCCGCCGATGGCGCACTCGACGATCACGCGGCCCGTGCCGGCCTCATAGTCGCCGGCCACCTCGGCCGCCTGCAGCGGCCGGGTGACCGGGACCGGACCGTGGAAGTGATCGGCGTGGGTGGTCCCCAGGCACGGGATGGGCCGGCCGGCCTGGGCCCAGGCCGTGGCCTGGGGTGAGTGGGTGTGAACGACGCCGCCGATCCGCGGGAAGGCCCGGTAGAGGGCCAGGTGCGTCGGCGTGTCGGAGGACGGCCGCCCCTCACCCTCGATCATTTGGCCGTCGGCCAGCGAGACGACCACCACCTCATCGGGGCGGAGACCCGCGCAGGGCACTCCGCTCGGCTTGATGGCCACGACGCCGGCGGCCCGGTCCAGGGCGCTCGCGTTGCCGAAGGCCAGGATGACCAGGCCGGCGTCGGCGATCGCCCGGTTGGCGGCGCAGGCTCGCGCCCGCAGGGCCTCGAAACGCATGCATGTGCCCCCGGATCACGCGGGGCGCGTCGGCGCTACTTCGTCCCGGCCGTGGCATCCGCCGGCGGGTACTGCCGGACGGGGGTCAGCTCGATGGCATGGCCGGATCCGGATTCGGCGACGAAGTGGACCGCCGGAGTCGTATCCATGTAGTAGAACTCGATCGTCTCGCCGATCCGGCCGCCCATCGTCATCTCGAACCCGGCGTCCTGGAACCGCTTCTTGAAGGCGTCCGACTCCTCCTGGCTGTGATGCATCAGGGCGATGTGCTGGACGCCCTCGCCGTGCCTGGCGAGGTGTTCCTTGTAGATCGAATCGCCGTCCAGCGGCTGGATCAGCTCGAAGACGAGCCCCGGCTGGACCTCGCACTCCGCCCCGATCATGGAGAAATCCGCCGGGTTGCCGTGCAGATGCTGGTCATGGAGCTTCGGCGGGACGTGCTCGTAGACGTTCCAGGGACCCCAGCCGAAGAGCTCGTGGTAGGTCTTCATCGCCGCGTCGATGTCCTTGACGACGACCGCGATCTGGCTGATGTGGTACGGCTTCTCGGGGGGCTGCATTGGTCCACCTCCACACGCTCGCCGGGGAACCCGGGCGTCGGGCGCGAACGGCGCGGCCCTTCGTCCCGGGGCCGGGACGGGAGCCGACTGGCCGTCGGCGGAAAGATTGTGCCAGTCCGGTCAACTCCGTGCCATACTCGGCCCGATGGGCGGCCGCGACCGACGGCCCAGGCTCCAGCCGGGGCCCGGCCGGTGACGATCGGGCCTTCGACCGAGCGGGGTGGCGGTGTAGCCTGCGGACCGTGAACGCCGGGAGCTGGGACCCGGATCCGGAAACGGGGTGGCGGCGATGGAGACCGAGGACGGACCAGGCCGGCCGGCGGCGGCGGTGCGCGGCGTCGACCACCTGACCGAGGTGGCCCGACGGTTCTATCTGCTCGGCTGGACCCAGGTGCAGATCGCCCGCGACCTCGGGCTGGACCCCTCGACCGTCTCGCGCTACCTCAAGCGCGCCCGTGACGAGGGGATCGTCCGGGTCGAGATCCGGCCGCCCCGGCGCCGCAACGTGGAGCTTGGGCGGCAGCTGGCGAACCAGTATCGGCTGTCGCGGACCATCGTGGCCCCGACCGATGAGCGCGACGACCTGCAGGCGCTGGCGGCGGTCGCGGCGGAGTATGTCGGGACGCTCCTGCGGACCGGCATGCGGATCGGCGTCGGCTGGGGGACCACGCTCTCGGCGGTCATCCGGTTCATGGAGCCGGGCATCGTCTCGGACCTGCTGATCACCCAACTCGCCGGGGGCCTCAGCGACCCGGTGCCGGGCATCCAGGGCCACGAGCTCGTCCGCCACCTCGCCGGCCTCTACCCGGGCAGCCGCGTCCACTACCTCCATGCGCCCTCGATCGTGGATTCGCCGTCGATCAGGACGGCGATCCTCAGCGACAGCTCCGTCCGGGCGGCCCTTGCCCTTGCCGCGAACAGTGAGCTCGCCCTGGTCGGGATCGGCGAGATGCGACCCGAGGCTACCCTCCTGCGGGCCCCCCAGATCACGACCGAGGACCGCCTCCGGCTCCTCGCCGCCGGGGCGGTCGGCAGCATGAACTCGCGCTTCTTCGATGCCGCCGGCCGGCCGGCCGGCCAGCTCGACGAGCGCACCGTCGCCATCGAGTGGCCCGAGCTGGCGGCCATTCCCACCGTCGTCGGCATCGCCGCGGGGGCGGCCAAGGTCGAGGCGATCCGCGGAGCGCTGGCGAGCGGCTGCCTGGAGGTGCTCGTGACCGACGAGGCGACCGCGCTCGCCCTGCTGGACCGGGTGTCCTGAGGACGCCCCAGCCGGCGTGGGGAAGGCTCCGGGGGCAGGGACGTGCGGGCGGTCGCAACTTCTTGACGCCGACGGGCAACGGTGCCTATTCTCTCCGCGGATCGATGTCTCCGCTCCGATCGGGATCGGGACGTCGGCGGTTCTCGGGAGATCGGGGCCGACGGGCCCGGGCGGCGGAGGGAGGCTCGGGTCGGCCCCGAGTTTCGGGCGGGTCCGGGTGGAACCGCCACCCGGACCTCCGGCCGAGACCCGTCGGCAGATCCATGCGCCACACGTTCGGGTGGGGAGCCGGCCGGTCGCCCCGCTCGATGCCACGCATGGACGGGCCGCTCACCAGGGAGCTGTGATGACCGAGGTGCGTGAGCGGCGCGGCGCGATCGAAGCCGCGGCGGAAAGGGTCCGCGCGCAGTACGGCGGGGCGATCGGTCGCCGGCGCGAGGCGCTGGTGACGCCGGCCCTCGTCCTCGACATCGACGCGGCCCAGCGCAACATCGAGCGAATGGCGGCCCGCCTGCGCGAGCTGCCGGCCGGCATCCGGCCCCACATCAAGGTCCACAAGAGCCCCGAGCTGGGCCGCCGCCAGGTGGAGGCCGGGGCCTTCGGGCTCTCCACCGCCACCGTCTGGGAGGCGATGGTCATGGCCGAGGCCGGCATCGACGACCTCTTCGTCGTCAATACCGTGGCCGGCCCGGACAAGATCCGCGCCCTCGCCGAGCTCGCCCGAGGGACCAGGCTGCGGGTCGCGGTGGACGAGATCGACAACGCCCGCGCCCTCTCGGCCGCCGCGGTCGCCGCCGGCGGCACGCTCGGCGTCATGATCGAGGTGGACACGGGCATGGACCGCTGCGGGGTGGACACGGCCGAGGAGGCGGTCGCCCTCGCCCGGGGGGTCGTCGAGCTGCCGGGCCTCCGCTTCGATGGGCTGACCGGCTACGAGGGCCACTGTTCGCTCACCCCGGAGCACGACCTGCGCCTCGAGAAGCAGCAGACCGCGATGAACTTCTTCACCGGCGTCGCCGACGCCATCGCCGCGGCCGGCATCCCGGTCGGGGTCCTCTCCGCGGGCGGCACCGGCACCTGGGAGTGGACGGCCTCCAACCCTCGGATCACCGAGATCCAGGCCGGCACCTACTGCGTGATCGACAACTTCCACGGCCACATGGCCCCGGGCTTCGACCACTCCCTCACCGTCCAGGCGACCGTCATCAGCCGTCGGCCGGACCGCGTCATCGTCGACGCCGGCAACAAGTCGATGGGCGCCGGCGCCCTGGCGACGATCGTCGGCCATCCGGAGCTCGAGTCGTTCCGCTTTGACGAGGAGCACGGCATCTTCGCCGCAGGGCAGGGATCCACGCTCAAGGTCGGCGCCAGCGTGGCCCTCATCCCCGGCTACTCGCCCGGGACCGTCAACTGGTACGACGCCTACCACGTCGTCCGCGATGACGTCGTGATCGACATCTGGCCCGTGATCCCGCGCGGGCCCGGCCACGGCGGACTGCTCGCCGGCTGAAGCGTCGCGTCCCTCGCGCCATGCAGATCGGAGATTGTCAGATGGACAAGCGGTTCGAGGGCAAGGGCGTCGTGGTGACCGGAGCCGGCCGGGGGATCGGTCGGGCCACCGCCGAGGCCTTCGCGGCCGAGGGCGCCGGCGTGGTGCTCTTCGGCTGGCACGCCGACGTGCTCGAGGAGGTCGCCGCCGGAATCCGGGCCAAGGGTGGCAGGTGTGTCGTCCACGAGGGCGACGTCTCCCAGCGGGCCGCCAACCAGGGCGCGGTGAAGGCCTGCGTCGATGCCTTCGGCCGGCACGACATCATGGTCGCCAACGCCGGGATCGCCGACTTCGTTCCCTTCCTGGAGGGGACGGACGAGTCCTGGGAGCAGCAGATCGGGATCGACCTCAAGGGGACCTGGCTCTCGGTCCAGGAGTCGGCCCGGGAGATGGTCCGGGAGGGCCACGGCGGGGCGATCGTGATCGTCTCCTCCACGAACGCCTTCCAGCCCGAACAGGAGGGCGTCTTCTACAACACCTCGAAGAGCGGCCAGGTGGCGATCATGCACACCGCCGCCATGGAGCTCGCCAGGTACGGCATCCGAGTCAACGGGATCGCGCCGGGGATCATCAATACCCGGCTCTCGTGGTTCGTCATCAACGACCCCGTCCAGTCGAAGGTCTTCCTCGACCGGACGCCGATGGGCCGCTTCGCCGAGCCGGAGGAGATCGCCCGGCCGATCCTCTACCTCTGCTCCGACGACGCCTCCTTCGTCGCCGGTGCGTTCTTCGTGGTCGACGGCGCCTACTCCGTCGGCCTGCCGGTCCCCGGCCAGCTCGACGCGCCGCTCGTGCCGGGTGGCGTCCGCTAGCGAACCGGGCGACGAGCCGAGGAGGCATGCGCAAGATGGCGACACCGGTCCCGGCGGCCCCGAAGGTCAGCCTCGAGGAGTTCGACCGGATCTTCGAGTCGGTCAAGAACTGGGGCCGCTGGGGCCCCGACGACCAGCTCGGGACCCTCAACTACATCACCCCGGAGAAGGTGCGGGCGGCGGCACGCCTCGTCCGCTCCGGCCGCCGGGTCTCGATGGAGATCCCCATCAACAAGGTGGCCGGCCCGGACAACCCGAGCCAGGCGATCCACTTCGTGACCCAGGGCCACGACATCGACATCGGCTCCAGCGGGCTCCGGTTCGCCCTGGACTTCCTGGGGATGGCCTGTCACGGCGACTGCCACACGCACGTCGACGCGCTCTGCCACATCTCCTACAAAGGCCTCACCTACAACGGCAAGCCGGCCCTCGAGGTCATGACGACCAAGGGCGCCACGACGCTGGACATCACGAACTACGGCAACGGCCTGGTCGGCCGTGGCGTTCTGCTCGATGTGCCGCGCTACCGCGGGGTCAAGTGGCTCGAGCCCGGGGAGGCCGTCACGCGGTCCGAGCTGGAGGCGGTCGAGCGGGCCGAAGGGGTCCACCTCGGCGAGGGCGACATCCTCGTCTACCGGACCGGCCACCACCGCCGGCGGCTGGAGCTCGGCGCGTGGAGCAACGACCCGCCGCCGGTCGGCGCGGGCAAGGCCGGGCTGCACGTCGACACGATCCCCTGGATGCACGAGCGGCGGATCGCGGCATTCCTGCCGGACGGGGACGGCGAGGCGGTCCCGAGCGTGGTCGAGGGGATGATCTACCCGATCCACCCGCTGCAGATCGTGGCCATGGGCATGCTGGCCTCGGACAGCCTGCAGTTCGAGGACCTGGCCCGCGCCTGCGAGGAGGAGGGCCGATTCGAGTTCATGGTCGTGGGGCTCCCGCTCCGACTCCCCGGCGGGACGGGCTCGCCCTGGAACCCGATCGCGATCTTCTGACGGCCCGGGAAGAGCGGCCGACATCGTCCGACAACTGGAAGGAGGGCAACGCGGAACGAACGACCGAGGCGCTTGAGGCGGGCGGCCCCTCGGCCCCGCCCCGGACCATGCCCTGCCCCACTCGGGCGGAGGAGAGAGGAGCTCTATGGCCGGAAACACGGCGTCGGTGACCGTCGCCGAAACCCAGCTCAAGGCCGGCGCGCTGCGCCTGCCGTCGATCTTCATGCAGAGCCTGACGATGGTCGCGCCGGGCATCGCGGCCCTCTTCTACACGCCCGTCGTCGTGTCACAGGCCGGCCTCGCGGCGCCGCTGGCCTACCCGATCGCGTTCCTGATCGTGATCTTCACCGCGATCGTGCTCGCCCAGCTGGCCCGCGCGGTGCCGTCGGCCGGCGGCTACTTCACCTACGTGTCCCGGGGGATCCATCCACGAGCCGGTTTCCTGGTCTCGTGGCTGAACATCATCTACGCGCCACTCGTGCTCGGGGCCGTGACCGTCTTCGGCGGCTACGTGATCTCGAGCTCGCTGGGGTGGACGGGCGCCCTCGCGGACTGGTTCCCGCTCGTCTTCGGCCTGGTGATCGTGTCGATCGTCGCCGGGATCCAGTACCTGGGTGTCCAGCTCTCGGGCAAGACGCTCATCGTCACCGGCGGCTTCGAGCTGATCATCGTCCTCCTGCTCGGCCTCTGGGGCCTCGCCAACCCCGGTCCAGGCGGGCTCAACCTGACGCCCTTCAACCCTGGCAACGCCAGCAGCACGGCGGGCCTCTTCATCGCCGCCGTCTTCGCCATCCAGGCCTTCACCGGCTGGGAGGGCTCGGCCCCAATGGCCGAGGAGTCCGAGAACCCGACCAAAAACGTACCACGGGCCCTCATCGGCTCGGTGATCCTCTTCGGGATCTTCATCGTCATCGTCCAGTGGGGCGTGATGAGCGGCTGGGGCACGAACGACTACACCGGCATGACCAAGCCTGGAATCGAGCTGCCCGGCATTACCCTGGCCAAGAAGTTCTGGGGCGACGCCTGGGTCATCCTGCTCGTGATGCTCGTCAGCTCGGTCATCGCCGTCTCGATCGCCTGCGCCAACGTCGGCACCCGGATGTGGTACCGGATGGGCGTCGATGGCGCCTTCCCGAAGTGGTTCGGCCGCGTCCACTCCGAGCGCAAGACCCCGGTCAACGCGATCATGGCCCAGTGGGTGCTGGCCGTCTGCACGGCCATTGGCCTGACCGCGATCGCCTATTTCGCCACGCCGGCCGCCAGCGGCGGCCAGACGCTCGTCACCGCCTACCAGAACCAGTACTACATGGACGGCTACATGATCGGGTACGTCGTCCTGATCATCTACACCCTGGGCAACATCGCTGCCTACATGCTCTACCGCCGCGAGCGACCGCAGGAGTTCAGCTGGGTGAGCCACGCGCTCTTCCCGGTCCTGTCCACCCTGGGCATGATCGCCGTCCTGCTCTTCTCGCTGAACATCGTGGGCGGCGAGCCGCTGGCCTTCCAGCCGCAGGCCTGGACGTTGCCGCCGGCGCCGTTCAACTACGCCGTCATCTTCGTCGGCGTCTGGTTCATCGTCGGCCTCCTCCTCGTCTGGTACCTCAAGGCGACCGGCCGCGAGGACTGGATGAAGGCGGCCGCAATCGGCGCCTCCGAGCGTCCCGCCACGGAGGAAGAGCTTCGGGACATGGAAGGCGAGTGGTGACGATCGGCCACAGTTAGGTCCTCACCGAACGGAGCGGCGCCGGCCATCGGCCGACGCCGCTCCGTCTCTCTGCGGGCGAAGAGGCAGGCCCGACCGGCCTGACAGGAGGCGATCAGATGCCGACCCTGTGGGGAAACGGCTACGCACGGAGCGAGCTGCTGAAGCGCGTCGGACGGCTGGAGCAGGTCGCCGGAGTCCGCCTCGTGACCCTCGGCGACGGCCTGGGTCGGGGCGTCCGGGTGCTGGAGTTCAGGACCGGCACCGGCTTCAGCTTCGACGTCGTGGTCGACCGGGCTTTCGACATCGGCCGATGCGAGCTGGCGGGTCGGCCCCTCAACTGGCAGTCGAACCAGGGCGTGGTCGGCCCCTGGTACTACGAGCCGGAGGGCTGGGGCTGGTTCCGCGGCTGGGGCGGCGGCATGGTCGTGACCTGCGGCCTCGACCACACGCTCGGCCCCGGGGAGGACAGCGCCGAGGACTACCACCAGCCACACATCAGGAAGACGGTCCCCTACGGCCTCCACGGGCGCGTCGGAGGGCTGCCGGCCCGGCTCGTCGGCTACGGCGAGCGCTGGGAGGGCGACGAGTGCGTCCTGTGGGCCGAAGGCGAGGTCCTCCAGTCGGAGGTCTTCGCCGAGCACCTCCAGCTCCGCCGCCGGATCGAGGCGCGGGTGGGCGAGAGCCGCTTCACGATCCACGACGAGGTCGAGAATGTCGGCCACTACCGGACCTCCCACATGCAGCTCTACCACTGCAACGCCGGCTTTCCGGTCGTGGACGACGGTGCCGAGCTGCTCGTGCCGGCCTCCCGTACGACCACCGACTACGGCGTGCCGATCGAGGGCTACCGTCGCCTCTCGGCGCCGATCAAGGACTTCACCGAGGCCTGCTTCGAGCATGAGCTCACCGCCGAGGCCGCTGGAACCGTCCCCGTCGCGGTGGTCAACCGCGCCCGGGGGCTCGGCGTCTACCAGGTCTTCCGGCTGGCCCAGCTCCCGCACCACACGGTCTGGCGGATGATGGGCGAGGACACCTACGCCCTGGCGATGGAGCCGTCCACCAACCGAGATGCCGGCCGCTGGGACGCGCGGGAACGGGGAGAGCTGCTCTTCCTTGAGCCGGGCGAGGTCCGCGCCTACGACCTGGAGATCGGCGGCCTGGACGGTCCGACCGAGATCGCCGCCTTCGCCGGGCGCGTGGAGGCGCTCCACCCGGGGCCGGCCTGACGCTCCGCTCCGCCCCCGGCCCGCCGCGCGCCTCGTCCCGCCGAGTCGAGTCGGCGGCCGGCGGGGCCGCGCGGGGCCGCGCGGGTCAGAGGCCGCTCCGCGGCCGGCGCTGCCACGAGGGTTCGGCGAGGCGAGCCGCCGGGACGCCCAGCCGGACCACGCCGCCGCGGATCTCGCAGATCGCCGTCAGCGGGACGTAGGCACTCGGCTCCAAAAATCCCCGGCTCACCTCGAGGAATCGCTCGCCCACGTGCGCCACGTGACCGGCCGGATCGCCGTCAACGTCGACGACCGGCGCGCCCGGGCGGATCGCGGCGACACCGAGGACCGGCCCGCGCGGGGGCTCCTCGACCCGCACGCTGAGGACGCGAGGCCCGACCCGGAGTCCGTATGCCATCGTTTGCTCCCCGACGATTCTACCCCGGGCCGATCCCGGAGCCTGTTGGACCCCGACCTTCTGCCCGTTCGAGCCATCGGCCGCGCCAGGTCGCCTGCAGGCAGGCTCCGATCTGCCTAAACTGGAATTCCCGTCGCCACTTCGCGCAGACTTGACCGGAGACGCTGGGGAGGCCACCACCATCAGTACGCTCTATCCGCCGCGGGAGCGCCGCGCGCATCGCGCGCCAACGATCGTCGACTTCGTCAACATTCGATGGGTCGACGAGTGGTGCAAGCGCTGCAATATCTGTGTCGAGATCTGCCCCAAGGATTGCCTCGTCCTGACCCACGACGCGATCATCGAGGTGGAGGACTGCATCCGCTGCGGACTCTGCGAGCGGTACTGCCCGGACCTCGCGATCGAAGTCCTGCCCAAGCGCGATGCCGACGGCCGCCTGCCGGCCGACGTCGTGGCCCAGGAGGCAGTCTCGGCGGCCTCCACGTCGGCGGGAAGCCGGCCGCGCGTTCCGGACGCCGCCCGCGGGCCGGCCGTCGCGGGGACCAACCCCCAGCGCGGGATCACCGACGCCGAGAGCGCCCCCGACGTCGACCGCGCCAACCCGACCTGATCGGACGGAGCCAGATGACCAAGCGACTCGTCCAGGGCAACGAGGCCGTCCTGCTGGGAGCAGTTCGGGCCGGAGCCACCTACTTCGCCGGCTACCCGATCAGCCCGTCGAGCGAGATCCTGATGCAGGCCTCTGCCTATGCTGCGGCCCACCCGGAACTGCGCTTCCTCCAGGCGGAGGATGAGATCGCGAGCGCCAACGCCATCATCGGCGCCAGCCTTGCCGGCGCGAAATCGTTCACCGCCACCTCGGGCCCCGGCTTCAGCCTGATGCAGGAGGCGATCGGCTACGCCCACAAGGTCGGCGTCCCCTGCGTCTTCGTGGACGTGCAGCGCGTGGGCCCGGGCACGGGCATGCCCACCATGCCGGGCCAGGGCGACATCCTCCAGACGCGCTACGGCTCGAGCGGCGACTACACCAGCATCGTCTTCTACCCGTCGACCGTCGGCGAATGCTTCGAGTACACGATCCACGCCTTCAACGCGGCGGAGGAGAGCCGCTCGCCGGTGATCCTCCTCTCCGACGCCTTCCTGGGCCACCTCAACGAGGTCGTGGACCTCGACACCATCGAGGTCCCGGTCGTCCCCCGGACGCTGGAGCGGCTGGCCTCCGGCTCCACTCGTCTCTTCAGCGGCGTGCTGACCTATGAGGACGGCGAGCCGGCCACGGCGGACGCCGACGAGTTCATCCGCCAGTTCGAGGCGGCCCGGCTGGCGCGCGAGGAGGCGGCCCGGCGCTATGCCTTCTACGAGTACGGCTGGAACAAGGAGGCGGACACCCTCGTCATCTGCTTCGGGATCACCCGGCGCATCAGCGCTCCGCTGGCACCGTACTTCGCGCTCTTCCGGCCCATCCGCATCTGGCCGGTCCTCCAGGACGAGCTCCGCGAGGTCGCCGGACGCTACCGCCAGATCATCGTCATCGAGGGCAGCGAGGGCCAGTACGCCAGCGTCGTCGAGCGCGTCCTGTACCGCGACGTCCAGCGGGTGCCGCTCCTCGGCGGCCGGATGAGCCTGGAGGCCGTTCGCGAGGGACTCGACCGCATCGGGCTCCTGCCGGCGGAGCTCGCCGCCCAATCCGCCAGCCCCGTCGGCTGAGCCCCTCAATCGCCAGGAGATCGCCAAGGACATGGCCGTCAAGGACAAACTGAAGGAAGAGCTCTTCCCGACGATCTGGTGCCCGGGCTGCGGCATCGGCCTGATCATGACCCAGCTCGCCACCGTGATGGACGAGATCGGCCTCGACGAGCGGAACACGGTGATCGTGACGGGGATCGGCTGCACCGGCCGGATGGGCGCCTACATGCGCTTCGATTCGGTCTACACGCTGCACGGCCGGACCCTGCCGGTGGCCGAGGCCATCAAGACGGTCCGGCCGGAGCTGAACGTCATCGTCGTCTCCGGCGACGGCGACACTGCCTCGATCGGGGGCAACCACCTCCTCCACTCGATCCGCCGCAACCCCAACATCACGGTCCTCTGCAACAACAACGAGATCTACGGCCTCACCGGCGGCCAGGCCGGGCCGACCACGCCCAAGGGCACCAACACGGTCTCCTCGCCGGCCGGCACCGTGGCCAGCCCGGTCAACCTGCAGGGGCTGGTCAACACCAACCCGCAGGCCTACTACGCCAAGACGACGGTCTACCATCAGGGCCAGATGCGCCGGGCGATCAAGGAGGCGATCGACTGGCCGGGCTTCTCCTTCGTCGACATCACCAGCCAGTGCATCGAGAACAACGGCCGCCGGATCGGCTTCCCGAGCGCCAACGAGATGCTGATGTACTTCAAGAAGGAGTACCGCCAGGCGCCTTCCGCAGCCAGGCACCTCGAACACCACCAGCTCGGCATCGTCAAGGGCAGCCCGGAGGCGGCCGTTCCGGTGGCGCCGACCGCCGGCGGCGACGGCCATAGCGCGGAGTAGGAGGTCGAGATGGCAGCCAAGTCGGTCGTCGTCGACGGCATCGGCGGGCAGGGCGTCCGGGTCATCGGCAACACGATGGCCACCCTCCTCGGCGTGATGGGCTACGAGGTGACCCTGCTCTACGATTACGACTCGTCGGTCCGCGGCGGGATGAGCGAGGCCTTCCTCAAGTACGACCGGGCGCCCATCCTGAACCCGGTCGTCGAGGTTGCCGACGTGACGCTCCGGCTGGCGGACCGGGGGCCGGCGCACCTCGAGTCGCACCATGTCGTGGCCGACATCGGGCTGGCCAAGCCGGGCGAGGAGGCGGAGGAGATCCCGTTCCTCCAGCTCGGCGTCGAGAAGTTCGGCCGCGACCTCTTCGGCAACATGATCGCCCTGGGCCGGATGCTGCGGCTCCTGGGCGTCGAATTCACGGAGGACGACCTGCGCGCCGCCCTGCCCAGGAAGTACCTCGAAGAGAACGTCGGCGCCATCCGGTTCGGCTACTCGCTGGACGCGGACGCCATCCGGCACCTGGTCCCGGAACAGGCCGCGAGCGTCTTCGCCAGCGACTACGCCGCGGCGTTCCTGGCGGGCAGCGCGCCCCGCGAGGCGATCGAGCAGGCCGCCGCCACCCACGGGGCCCCGACCGGGGCGTGACCACGCCCGGCGAGGCGCCCGCACCCAGGGTTGTGGTCCTTGCCGACGACCTGATCTGGGCCACGCGCCTGGCGGGCCTGCTGCGGGCGGCGGGTGCCGTCCCGGTTCCCGCCCGGGACGCGACCTCGTTCGAGGCGGCCCTGGCCGGTGTTCACTTGGCGATCGTGGACCTGACCGCGCGCGCCTACGACGGCGTGGCCGCGGTCGCAGCTGCCCGGGCGGCCGGGGCGGAGGTTGCCTGCCTCGCCCAGCACGACGACGCCTCGCTGCGCCGCGCCGCACGCACGGCCGGAGCCGGCCTGGTCCTGCCGTACCGGAAGGTCGCCGAGGACGGGGCCGCCGTCCTGGCCGCCTGGCTCGCCTTGCCGGGGGCCACCGGGTGACGCCGGCCGCCCGGCAGGTTCCGGCCGCCCGCTACGGCGAGCGGCTGGAACGCGCCCGGGAGCTCGGCCTTCGGCGGCGCCTCGACGCGCTCCTGATCGGCGTCGGCGCGGACCTGCGCTACCTGACCGGGTACGAGGCCATGCCGCTGGAGCGGCTGACGATGCTCGTCCTCCCGGCCGCCGGGCCCGCCCGGCTGATCGCCCCCCTCCTGGAGGCGGCCCCGGCCCGGTCCTGCGCCGCCGCCGCGGCCGGGCTCGTCGAGGTCGTCACCTGGCAGGAGACCGACGACCCGATCGCCCTGGCCGGCGAGCTCGTCGCGGGCAGCCCCGTCCGGCGGACCGGCCGGCTCGATGCCGTGGCCGTCTCGGACCGGCTGGCCGCCGCCTTCGTCCTGCCGCTCCAAGCCGCCCTGCCGGGTGCGCGCTTCTCGCTTGCCTCGGCCGTGCTGCGGGAACTGCGGATGGTCAAGGACGCCGACGAGGTGGCGCTGCTGTGCGAGGCAGCCCATGCCGCAGACCGGGTGGTGGCCGCCATCGGGGCCGGCCCCCTGGCTGGCCGCACGGAGGCGGAGGTGAGCCGGGAGGTTCGCGATCGCCTGGTGGCCGAAGGCCACGAGACGGCCAGCTTCGCCATCGTCGCCAGCGGACCCAACTCGGCCTCGCCGCACCATGCGGCGTCGGAGCGCCGCATCTCTCCCGGCGAGCCGATCGTGCTCGACATCGGCGGCGCGATGGGCGGCTACGGCTCGGACGTGACGCGGACGCTGTGGGTGACCGGCGGCGACCGGCGGCGGGAGCCCGGACCCGAGTTCCGGCGCCTCTACACGGTCCTCCGGGACGCGCAGGCGGCGGCCACAGCGGCGGTCCGGCCGGGCCGGCCGGCCGAGGCGATCGACGCGGCGGCACGGGAGCGGATCGCCGCCGCCGGCTACGGCGCGGCCTTCATCCACCGCACCGGCCACGGGATCGGGCTGGAGGAGCACGAGGATCCCTACCTGGTGGCCGGCAACCACGAGGAGCTGCGGACGGGGATGGCCTTCAGCATCGAGCCGGGGATCTACCTGGAGGGCCGCTTCGGAGCCCGGATCGAGGATATCGTGGTCTGCTGCCCCGACGGCCCGGACCTGCTGAACGAGGGTTCGCGGGAGCTCCTGGTCGTCGACGGTTGAACCGACCCCGTCGCGCAGGCGATGCCGCCGGGCGACGGCGCGCGGCGACCGGCGGGCGAGGGGGTATGATCGGTTCGTCGACGTCCGCCGAGAGGCGCCGACGTTTGCCCGGAACCATGGACCTGACCCTCTCAAGACGCCCCGGCGCCGCCGATCCGTCTCCGGCCTGCCCGCCGCGCGCCACCGACCGACCGTGACCGTCGAATCCTCCCCCGGCCGCGCGAGCTTCCGTCCGGATCCGACCGCGCCCCCCGGCGAGGCCGGCCCGGCTGGCGAGCCGTCGGCCGACGCGGAGTTCGGCGACGGCCACGGCCCGTACGAGGCCGGCCGGGCCGGCTGCACGCAGGCCCAGCTGCGGCGCTTCATCAAGAGCCGTCCCTACGTTCCGCTCCACGAGCTGCGCCGCCGCTTCGCCATCGACGGGACCGACGACGACGTGACGGCCATCGAGGCCGCCGATGGGCGCGTCTTCGTCGGGCTGCCGGAGCGCGAGGGCCGCATGCTGGCCGACCTGGCCCGGCACGGCGAGGTCGGCCTCGAGCTGCTCCGCGATCCCGACTGCCCGATGGTGGTGGGCGTCTACCCGATGCGCCCGGTGCCGCGGAGCTGAGGAGGCGGATCGGCCGGTCGCGCGGGGCGAGCCCGCGTCACCTAGCCGACCAGCGCCGAGGCGGGCAGGCCGACGCCCTCGATGGCGAGCAGCCTCCGCTTGACGTCCAGCATCGCCGCCCGGCTGCCGTGGCCGCTCCCCCCGTATCCGCCGATGCTGCCGTCCGCGGCCACGATCCGGTGGCAGGGGATGACGATGGGGATCGGGTTGCGGCCCAGGGCGCCGCCGACCGCCCGTGCCGCCCGGGGTGTGCCGATCCGGCGGGCCAGTCGACCGTAGCTCGTCACCTGGCCGTAGGCGAGTCCCGCGGCACCGCTCAGCACCCGACGGTCCCAGGCGGAGAGGCCGCGCAGGTCGACCGGCAGGTCGAATGCCGTGCGTCGACCCGCGAAGTACTCATCGAGCTCGCGGCGCGCGCGCTCGAGCGTGGCCCGCCACGCGTCCGGCAGGCCGGGCTGGTCCGGGACGACCGCGCCGCGAAGCCGTGCTGCGACCGTCTCCACGAAGCCCTCGGTGGTAGCCCGGAGCTCGATCGCCGCCAGGCCCTCGTCGCTCGCTGCGACGTGGAGGAGTCCCCAGGGCGCGGGGTACCTGATGAAGCCGGCGGCCGGCCCTCCGGGCCCGGGCCCTGCGTGCCCGACCGCCGGCGGGAGGCGCCGCAGAGCCTCGGCCGTGGCCGCCACGGCGGCAGCCAGCTCCGGTCGCAGCGTGGCGTCGTCGGGCAGAGGATCGGCCGCCCGCAGCACGCGGCTGAACTCGTCCATCGCACGGTCCTTCGTCGATCGTGTCATCGGGGATCCTCCGGCTCATCGAGGCTGGCCCGCAGGCGGCGCAGGCCCTGGCTCACGTGCTGCCGGGCCGTCGGCTCGCTGCAGTCGAGGACTGCCGCGAGCTCCGCATAGTCGAGGCCGTCCAGGATCCGGCCGACCACGGCCGTCCGCTGGCGCCAGGTGAGCCCCAGCAGCCCGGCCCGGATCGCCGCCCACCGCTCGCCGTCGACCGCCGCCTGCACGGGATCGGTCCCCGCACCGCCGGGCAGCTCGGTCGCACCATCCAGGCTGCGAACGGCCCCCCCGCGGCTCCTGGCCAGCCGCCGTCGGTGCGCATCGCGGGCCAGGTTGCCCGCGATGCGGAAGAGCCAGGCGCGGACGTTCGCGTCCGGTGTCAGCCGGCCGTACGCCCGGAAGGCCCGCAGGAACGTCTCCTGATGGAGGTCGGCCGCCTCTTCCGCCGTGGGCGCCAGCCGGCGCAGGTAGCGGTAGATCTCGATCTGGTGGGCGGCCAGGACCGCCTCGAACGGGGGCAGGTGGAGCCTGCCCGGGTCCGGAGCCGGGTGCGGCGGTGAGTCCGGGCGCGGGACGGCCGGCGACAGCGTCATCATGCCCAGTGTGACGCGCCCTCCTCGAGGGCGTGAACAGACGCTCCGCGCCGGCCCCGGTCGACGCCGGGTCGCCGCTTCTCAGGATGCTCCCATGGAGTCGCGGGATTCTCCTTGAGGCGGAGGCCGCCGGCCCGTCGGTCGGCCGGCTGCGGCCGCCTCGCCGACGAGGAGCGACCCGCGTGCACCCGGTGACCCATCCCTGGTTCTCCTTCCTGGAGCTCTGGCACGTGCCCTTCATCGGCCGTCTGCTGGGATCGTCGGCGGGCCTCGTCCTGCTCTTCGCGCTGGCCTGGCTGGTTCTCATCGCGCTGGCGGCGGTCGTGGCCGCGCGCAGTGGCTCGGCCACGGCCGAAGCGGGCGGCGACCTGCCCCGATCGCGGACGCACGGACCTGGGCCGTCGCTCTCGGGGCCTGCCGCCGAGCGCTGACGGGGGCCGCTCTCTCGCACGCACCGCCCCAAGCGGGCGCGCGCCGAACGTTCGATCAGGGGAGATGGCCGAAGTCCTTCCCCGGCAGGGACCGCGGTCGGGCCCCGGTTCGGTTCTGGGCTGGGGCACGGCGCCCCGGGAGTGAAGCCGTCTTCCCCGCACAGCCAACGGCGACTATACTGGGTGGGAGTATGGAAGCAACCACCCCGACCACCACCCCGACCTCCGCCCCCGCACCCGCCGACATCCGGCCGCTGGAGATCCAGATCCCCGTGGAGGGGATGACCTGCGCCTCGTGCGTCAATCGGATCGAGCGCTTCCTGAACAAGACGCCGGGCGTGGAGACGGCGACGGTCAACCTGGCCACGGAGGTGGCCACCATCCGCTACCTGCCGGATCAGGCCGGCCGGGACGACCTGGTCAAGGCGATCGAGGCGGCCGGCTACGACGTTCGGCCGCAGCCGGCTGCCGGTCTCGCCACGACCGCGGGCGCAGAGCTGGCCGACGAGGCCGACGCCGAGGCGGAAAGCCGGGCCCGTGAGGCCCGCCAGCTGCGTGACCAGGCCCTGGCCAGCCTGGCCGTCGCGGCCGGCATCATGCTCGTGATGTTCTGGCCGGCCCTGCCGTGGGCGATGGAGGACGTCAACAAGGTCGTGCTCTGGCCGGCGACCTTCATCCAGTTCTGGGCCGGCCGCCGGTTCTATGACGCCGCTCTCCGCGCGGCCCGCCATGGCTCGACCAACATGAACACGCTGGTCGCGGTCGGTACCTCGGCGGCCTGGGCCTACAGCGTCTTCGTGACGATGTGGCCGGACGTCATCCACCAGGCGGGGCTGCAGCCGCAGACCTACTTCGACTCGTCGACGGTCATCGTCGGCCTGATCCTGCTGGGTCGCTGGCTGGAGGCCCGCGCCAAGAGCCAGACGGTCGGTGCGGTCAAGGCCCTGATCGGCCTCCAGCCGAAGACGGCCCGCCTGGTTCGCGGCAGCGGTCCGGAGGCCCGGGAGATCGACGTGCCGCTGGCCGAGGTCCAGGCGGGGGACGTGCTGCGGGTCCGCCCTGGCGAGAAGGTCCCGGTGGACGGGGTGGTGCTCGAAGGCGCTTCTGCCGTTGACGAATCGATGCTCACCGGTGAGCCGATGCCGGCGCCGAAGGGCCCCGCCGACGAGGTGATCGGGGCCACCCTGAACACGACGGGGACCTTCCTGATGAGGGCGACGCGCGTGGGCCGCGATACCGCGCTCGCCCAGATCGTGGAGCTCGTCCGGCGCGCCCAAGGCTCCAAGGCGCCGATCCAGCGCCTGGCGGACCGGATCAGCGGGATCTTCACGCCGCTCGTCCTCGCCACCGCGGGCACCACCTTCGTCCTCTGGTTCGTCCTGGGCCCGGAGCCGAAGATCACCCTCGCTCTGGCCGCCTTCATCACGGTCGTGGTCATCGCCTGCCCCTGCGCGATGGGCCTGGCGACCCCGACGGCGATCATGGTCGGGACCGGCAAGGGGGCCGAGTCGGGCATCCTGATCCGCGGCGGTGAGGCCCTGGAGGGCGCCCACCGGGTGACGGCCGTGGTCCTCGACAAGACCGGCACCCTGACGCTCGGCCGGCCGGGCGTGGTGGAGGTCGTGCTCGCGCCCGGCTTCCGCGAAGCGGAGCTCCTCGACCTCGCGGCGTCGGTGGAGCGGGGGAGCGAGCACCCGCTCGGGGCGGCGATCGTCGCCCGGGCCCGCCTCGAGGAGATCGGCTTCCGGGCTGTCGAGGGCTTCCGGGCCCTCGCCGGGCAGGGCGTCGAGGCGCGCGTCGATGGCGAGCCGGTGCTGGTCGGGAACGAGCGCCTGATGGCCGAGCGTGGCGTGGACGTGGCCGGGCTCCGTCCCGCCGCGGAGGCGGCGGCGGCGGACGGCCGGACTCCCACCTTCGTCGGCGTGGGTGGCCGGCCGGCGGGGCTGATCGTCATCGCGGACCCGGTCAAGGCGGAGGCCGCCGAGGCGGTCCGTGAGCTGGCCGGCCAGGGCCTCGAAGTCTGGCTCGTGACCGGCGACCGGCGGGCCACGGCGGAAGCCGTCGCCAGGCAGGTCGGCATCCCGCCGGACCGGGTCATGGCGGAGGTCCTGCCGGCCGCCAAGGCGGCGGCGGTGACGGCCCTCCAGGCCCGGGGCCTCGTCGTGGCGATGGTCGGCGACGGGATCAACGATGCGCCGGCGCTCGCCCAGGCGGACCTGGGCGTGGCGATCGGGACCGGCGCGGACGTGGCGATCGAGGCCTCTGACGTGACGCTGGTGGGGGGCGACCCGCGCGGTGTCGCTGCCGCGATCGCGCTCTCGCGGCGGACGATGGCGGTCATCCGCCAGAATCTCTTCTGGGCGTTCGCCTACAACGTCGTCCTGATCCCGGTTGCCATGGGGCTGCTCTACCCGTGGTTCGGCATCACCCTCAACCCGGCGATGGCGGCCGGGGCCATGGCGCTCTCCTCGGTCAGCGTCGTCACCAACTCCCTGCGGCTGCGCGGCTTCGATGCCCGGCCGGGCCACCTCGCGGCCCTGCGGACCGGGATCGGCGCGCGCCTGCGGGACGCCTCGTACCTGCTCGGAATCGCCGCTCTCGGCGTCGCCGTCGTGGCCGGCGTCATCGGGGTCGACCGCTGGCTCAACGCCAGCGCCGTCCAGGTCGACATCGTCGCGACGGACGGCGGCTTCTCCCGCCCGGAGGTCCGGCTGGCCGCCGGCCAGTCCTTCCTCGTCCGCTTCACCAACGACGGGACCGCGTTCCACGACTGGCATGTCGTCGGCGTGCCGAACATGGATCTGCCCGCCCGCCCGGGCCAGACGAGCCAGGCCCGGTTCCTTGCGCCGGCCCCCGGCCGCTACACCATCGAGAGCACGGGCGGCGGCGCCAGCGACAGCAACCTGCGCGGAACCCTGGTGGTCGTCCCGGCCGCCTGAGCCGGGTCCTGCTCAGGCGGCGGCGGCGAGAACGGCCGACGCCATCAGCTCCGCCGCCCCGGTGTCGGTCAGGCCGGCGGCGCGCAGCGTCCGCCAGGTCTGGATCTCGAGCGTGAGGGCCAGCAGCGCCCGGACCGCCGGGCGATCGCGGACGCGATCGGGCCACGCCGCGGCGAGACCTGCGGCGACCGACCGCAGCCAGGCCTGATGCTCCTCCGCCGGGCCGACCAGGGCCGCCACCTGCGGCGCGTCGTGGACGACCGCTGCCAGCAGCTCCCCGGCGCTGCCGTAGTGGACGTAGATGCGACCCAGTGCGGTGCGCAGCCGGGCGGCGGGCGTGCTGAGCGTGGACCAGGCTGCAGGATCGGGCCGCGGGTTCGCCGCGAGCGCGGCCGCCAGACATGCGCTCGTCAAGGCTGCCTCGTCCGGGAAGTGGCGGTAGACGGTCAGGCGCTCGACTCCCGCCCGTCGCGCCACCTCGCTGACCGTCGTCCTGCCCGGACCGATGTCGATGTACAGCGCGCACGTCGCGGCCACGATCCGGCCCCGTGTCTGCGACTGCTGCTCGGCCCGCCGACCGAGCCGGTAGGGACGCTTATTGAGTGATCTGATCTGTTCACCAGTCACCCAGGCTATGGCTCCTCCGAGAACGCCGTGCTCGATTCATAATACGGCATTGTACGATGGATACTTGGAGCGGGTTTGCGTCCTGCGCGGGACCGGTTCGGCGCCCGCACCGCGACAGCCTCCGCCCGCCGAGATCCGGCGGCATGGGCAGGGCCGCGCTCCGGGATGGCCGCGCGCTCAGGCGAAGAGGCGGCTCGCGGCGACGAGGACCAGGAGCGCGGCGGCGGTCGCGGCGACCGTCGTCCGGAAGCCGGCCTGGCGGCCGAAGCCGAGCGGAGTCAGCTGGCCGGCGACCAGGCCGACCACCGCCGGCCCGCCGGCGAGGACGGCGGCCAGGGCCCCGACGGCCACGTCGCGGTCCAGGGCGGAGAGCGTGAGGCGGCTGGTCGCGGCCAGCGTCACGAGGTCGGCGGAGATCAGGACGGACGCGACTGCGCCGAAGACCGCGTCGCTGCGGGTGGCCGCCAGGGCCACCGGGTAGGCGACGGCGAGCACGCCGACCGCCAGCACGGGCAGCGCGAGCGCCAGGGGGCCGGTGGCCCCCGACGGCGCGGCGGGGTGGCTGGGGATGATCCCGCTGAGCTCGAGGCCGAGCAGCGTCCCGGCCCCCAAGGCGGCGGTCAGGAGCCCCGCCTCGAGGCCGCGGCGCAGCCAGGGCGGGATGATGCGGAAGCGACCCATCGCCCAGCATCCTACACTCTCGACTCATGGCGCCCGGACCGGTTCCCGCACGGGTCGATGTCCCGCCCGACCCGCGCGACCTGTCCGGCCCGTTCCGCTTCCGGCGCCCGATCGAGGTCCGGTTCGCCGACACGGACGCCATGGGTCACGTCAACAACGCCGTCTACCTGACCTACTGCGAAGCGGCCCGGGCCGCCTACTACGAGGTCGTGACGGGGCGCAGCATGCTGAGCGGCCTGACGATGCAGGAGGCCGGCCACGGGCCGGAAGGCCACCTCGCCGAGGAGGCAGCCGGCGACTGGCGCTTCATCCTGGCCGAGGCCCGGGTCACCTACCGTTCGCCGGCGTTCTTCGGCGAGACGCTGACGGTCGAGACGCGGGCGGTGGAGATCGGGCGGGCGAGCTTCCGGCTGGAGCAGCGGATCACGGCTCCCGCCAGCCCGCTCGGCCCCGCTCGCCTCGTGGCTGTGGCCGACTCGGTCCTCGTGGGCTACGACTACGAGCGGGGCGAGGTCCGGTCCCTGCCGCCCGAGCTGGTCCGCTCGCTCGAGGCCTTCGAGGGACGCCCGCTGCGACCGTCCCCGGGCTAGGGCGCGAAGCGGCGGAAGACCGCCACCGCGTTCTGGCCGCCGAACCCGAAGCCGTTGACGATGGCCGTCTCCACCCTTGCCCGACGCTTGACCTTGGGCACGTAGTCGAGATCGCACTCCGGCAGGTCGGGGTTGTCCAGGTTGATGGTCGGCGGGATCCAGCCGTCGCGGATGGCCCCGACGGCGGCGATGGCGCTGACGGCACCGGCGGCTCCCAGGAGATGCCCGACCATCGACTTGGGTGAGCTGATCGCCATGCGCCGGGCGTGATCGCCGAACGCCGTCTTGATGGCCCGCGTCTCGGTCACGTCGTTGAGCGGCGTCGAGGTGCCGTGGGCCACCGTGTAGTCGACCTCGTCGGGGGCCACGGCGGCATCGCGCAGAGCATTGGTCATGGCCATCGCAGCGCCGCGACCGGTCGGCTCGGGGGCGGAGATGTGGAAGGCATCGGCCGTGAGCGCCGCGCCCAGCAGCTCGGCCTGAATCGTCGCCCCGCGGGCCAGGGCGTGCTCGGCCGATTCGACCACCAGGCAGGCCGCACCCTCGCCGAAGACGAAACCGTCCCGGTCGCGGTCGAACGGCCGGGAGGCGTGCTCCGGGTCGCGGTTGCGCTTGGAGAGGGCGCCCATGTTGCCGAGGGCGGCGAAAGCGATCGGCAGCAGGGCCGCCTCGGAGCCGCCCGCGACGGCCACGTCGATCTCGCCCCGCTGGATCATGCGGAGCGCGTCCAGGAACGCGATGACGCTGCTCGCGCAGGCGGCGACCTGGGTGATGACGGGCCCGGTCAGGCCGTACTTCATCGAGATCTGCGCCGCGCCCATCGAGCCCGAGAGGGCCGGGATGGCGAAGGGCGAGACCTGGCCGGGACCCTTGGTCCGGAGGGTCTCGTCGCCGTCGATCACCTGCTCGAGGCCGCCGCCGCCGGTGTTCATGACGACCGCGACGCGGTCCCGCCGCTCGGGGCTCCAGCTCGCGAAGTCCAGCCCGGAATCGGCGACGGCCTCGGTCGCCGCAGCCATGGCGAAGTGGATGAAACGGCTCATCCGGCGGGCCATCTTGCGATCCATGGTCAGCGTGGGATCGAAGTCCTTGACCTCGCAGGCGATCCGGACGTCGAACGTCGACGGGTCGAAGTGGGTGATGGGCCCCGCCCCCGAGACGCCGGCCAGCAGGTTCCGCCAGTATGCCGGGGCGCTGTTGCCGATGGGCGTGACGGCGCCCAGGCCGGTCACGACGGCGCGCCGGCTGAGGTCCTGTTCGGGCACGGGCGTCTCCTCGACGGACAGGGTTCCGGGTGAGGGCGGCCGGCCGTCGGGGGTGACGGTCCGGGCCTGCGCTTCGCTCTCGGGCGATTGTAGCGGCCGGGAACCGGTGGGGACGTGTGGCGGAGGCGCGCTCCCCCCGGGTTCCGTCGGGACGCGGCCGGTCGCTCAGTCGCCGTCGTAGCGGCGGAAGATGATCGCCCCATTGTGGCCGCCCAGGCCGATGTTGTTGGAGAGCGCGTAGCGGACCCGCTTGGCGATCGGCTCACGGACGACCCACAGATCGCACTCCGGGTCCGGCTCCAGGTAGTTGAGCGTCGGCGGGATGCAGCCATGGTGGATCGACATGACCGAGGCGAAGGCCTCGAAGGCGCCGGCCGCGCCCATCATGTGGCCGGTCATCGACTTCGTGGCCGAGATGGCGATCTCCTTCGTCCGGTCGCCGAAGACGCTCCAGATCGCCTCCGCCTCGCGCTTGTCGCCGAGCGGCGTCGAGGTCCCGTGGGGATTGATCACGTCGATCTCGTCGGCCGGCACCCCGCGGCGCTCCAGGGCCATCTTCATGGCCCGCGCCGAGCCCTCGCCGCCCTCCGCCGGGGCGATCATGTCGAACCCGTCCGCGGCCGAGCCGTAGCCCACGACCTCGGCGTAGATCCGGGCGCCGCGGGCCTTGGCGAGCTCAAGGTCCTCCAGGATCAGCGACGCGGCACCCTCACCCAGGACGAAGCCGTCGCGCGTCCGGTCGAAGGGGCGGCAGACGTCCGGGACCGGGAAGCCGGGGCGGGGTGCCCCGAGGCCCCGCATGTTGGTGAACCCGATGTGGACCAGCTCGAAGAGCGGTGCCTCGGTGGAACCGGAGATGACCATCGTGCAGTCGCCGCGCCGGATCGCCTCGGCCGCCTCCGCGATGTTGTGGGTCCCGGTCGAACAGGCGGTCACGACCGCGCAGTTGTGGCCCTTGGCGCCCGTCTCGATGGCGATCTGTCCCGACGGCGAGTCCACCAGGCCGTTGGCGATGAAGAAGGGGCTGACCCCCTTGATGCCGCGCTCGTGCCATGCGTTGAGGTTCTGGATGAAGAGCTGCTGGCCGCCGCCGCCGCAGCCGAAGACCACCCCGGCGTCGTAGCGGTTCTCGTCGGTGATCTCGAATCCGGAGTCGGCCAGCGCCTGCTTCGCCGCGGCGACGCCGTAGTGGACGCTGATGTCGCTGCGGCGGGCGTCCTTGGGGTTCATCCACGTTGCGGCGTCGAAGTCGTGGACTTCCCCCGCGAAGTGGTGCTGGTAGGCGGAGGCGTCGAAGCGGGTCAGCTCGCCGAGCCCGGACCGCCCGTTGACCAGGTTGTCCCAGGCGGTCTCGATGTCGTTGCCGACGGGGCTGATGACGCCCATGCCGGTGACGACGACGCGGCGGTTGTAGTCGGGGGTTCGCACGGGTTCGGTTCTCCTGGGACGGCAGTGGGATTCCGGGCAGGGCCGGTTCAGTCGGGCCTGGATGGATGGGTGACGAGAACGCGGGGGCGCAGGTCGGGCAGGGCGAGCCCGCCCTCGGCGCTCGGGTCGTCGGTCGCCAGGACCGTGGCGGCCGGGGCGATCCGCTTGACGAGGCCGGCCAGGACCTTGCCCGGTCCGATCTCGATGAAGGTGTCGACACCTTCATCGGTCATCCGCTGCACGACCGCCACCCAGTCGACGCCGCGGGTCAGGTGCTCGACGAGCTCGGCCCGGGCGGCGGCCGCGTCGGCCAGGGGTCGCGCGTCGGCGTTGGCGAGCAGCGGCGGGTGCGGATCGGCGAAGGGCACCCGGTCCAGGACGTGGGCCATCCCGTCGGCCGCCTCCGCCATCAGCGCCGAGTGGGCCGCGACCGAGACCGGCAGGACGACGACGCGGCGCGCCCCCAGCTCGCGGCCGATCTCCCGGGCCGCCTCGATGGCCGGCCGCTCGCCGCTGACCACGATCTGGCCGGGGGCGTTGCGGTTGGCGACCGCGAAGACGCCGTGGGCGGAGGCACGCTCGACGAGTTCGGGGAGCCGTGCCTCGTCGAGGCCCAGGATGGCCGCCATTCCCCCCGGCCGAAGTCCGCCGGAGGCCTGCATCCGTCGCCCGCGCTCACGGACCAGCCGCACGGCGTCGGCCAGGTCGAGCGAGCCGGCCGCCACGAGGGCGGAGTACTGGCCCATCGAATGGCCGGCCGCGAAGGCCGGTTCCGGCTCGGGCAGTCCTTCGGCCGCCCAGCGTTCCCGCAGGGCGGCGAGGATGGCGATGGACGCCGCGACCAGGGCCGGCTGGGCGTTCTCCGTGCGGTCGAGCTCGTCCGCCGGCCCTTCCCAGGCGAGCCGGCTGAGCGGTTCGCCGAGCGCCCTGTCGGCCTCGGCGAAGACGGCCGCCGCGACCGGTGAGGCGGCAGCGACCGCGGCAGCCATGCCGACGGCCTGTGAGCCCTGGCCGGGGAAGATGAAGGCGATCCGGCCCATGTCCCTCCTGCGCTCGATCCGCCGGGGAGAAGCGGGTGCCTCCGCCGGGCATAGCCCAGCCTATCGCCCGGCCGGCCTGCCACTCGTGGGATGCGTGCAGACTTGCACCGAACCGCGCACGCGGGCTACGCTGGATCCGATGTCCGAGGATCAAACCGCCCGCCGTCGGCCGACCGTCCCGCTCCGCCCGGCCCGGCCGGCGGCGCCACGGCGCGCCATCGCCCGCATGTTCGAGGCCGACCTGTCGGCGCCGGTCGTGGCGGCCGGCATCCGGACGCAGAACCCCCGCCAGCTCTCGGAGAGGGTGGCGATGGGCCGCGCCCTCTGGCGCGAACTGGTGATCGGCTTCGCTTCGCAGCTCGGACGGCTCAAGCTCGGCTTCACGCAGCTGGCGGCGCTCTACGTGCTCGCTGACGCCGGGACGACGACCGTCACGGACCTCGCCGACGCCCTGGGGCGCTCGCCCTCGGCGACGTCGCGGCTGGTCGAAGGGCTCGTCCGGCGCCGCCTGGTGGAGCGCCGGCCGGAGGCGGAAGACCGCCGGGCGAGGGCCCTGCGCCTCACCCAGCGCGGCCGCGCCCTGCTGCGCGTGGTCGACCGTTCCCGGGCCGACCAGTTCCTCTCCGCGGTCCGGCCGCTGCCGCCGGCCGAGCGCGCCCTGATCGCGATGGGTGTCGCGGCGCTGGCGACGCGGGCGATCTCGCGCCGGGGCCGGCTGATCCGCCGCCCGGCGGAGTAGCGGCCGCTCTCAGCCGACGCTGACGGGGTAGACCGTCGGCAGGCCCAGGACCTCGCGGGCTCGTACCTCGTCGTCGACGGCCAGGGCGACCTCCGCCCGGGAGTTGCGATGGCCGACGATGCAGAAGCCCTCGATGTTGACGCCTGCCTCGCCCAGCCTGGTGGTCAGGCGCGCGAGCGCGCCCGGCACGTCCTCGATCTCGACCATGAGGGTCGAGCCCGTGACGAACGAGGCACCCATGCTGCGCAGGACGTCCGCCGTCGCGCCGTCGTCGTCGGTGGTCAGCACGGCGCAGGCCAGGTCACCGGCGCCGCTGCCGGAGATGTACTTGATGTCGATGCCGCGGGCTGCCAGGGCCCGGGTCAGGTGGCCGAGCTCGCCCGGCCGGTTCGCGAGCTGGACGATGAACGGCTGGCCCATTGCTGCCTCCCGTCGAGACGGCCGCCGATCGGCGGCGGATCCTCCCGTGGTTGGCCGGCACCCGCGTGTGCGGTCCTTGCCGGCCGGAGCGTGTTCCCTGTCGGCGGCCTTCGACAGTGCCGATCAGCCTCTTCTCCCTCCTCCGGCTGCCTCCCCGTCCGCCAACTCGAGCGATCTCAGGCCGACCGCGCTGCCCGGAACGCGTCGGAACCGCAACCGGGCGCCCTCGGCCCGGGTCCCGTCGCTGACCTGCGGCCAGTAGAAGCGGATGGCGTCCGGCGAGACACCCGACTCGCGCCCGACGGCCAGCTCCAGGGATCGGATGGGGCCGCTCCCGGCCTGCGCGGCATGCTCGAGGGCCACCTCCAGCAGGCGTTCGACGAGGCCTAGCTCGTGCATGGCGGGCTCATGAGAGCAGCTCCAGCACTCGCTCCGCCGCCCGCGGGACGGCCGCGGCGACCGGCGGGCTGAGCGTCTCGCCGAACTCGAAGCTCGGGCCGGCCTCGACGGTGACCAGCAGGACCTCGTCGGGGAGCGCGGCGCCGTACGCTTCGCCCACCGCGAGCGCCACCGCCAGGCTGGCGTCGTGGCTGGAGCCGAGGTGGGTCGAGATCCCGGCGACCGACGCGAGCGTCCGAGCGGCGACCGTGCCGGCAGGCTGCCGACCGGTCGCGATGGCGTCGATCAGCACCGCGCGCCGATAGCCGACCAGCCGCTCCATCAGGCGCAGCCCGCCGACCGCCAGACAGTCGACCTCCACCGCCCCGCCACCGGGCTCCTGCCGCGCCGCCAGCCGATCGCGCAGCAGCTCGGCGACCCGCCAGCCCACGCCGTCGTCGCCAAGGCAGGGGTTGCCGAGCCCCAGCACGATCGCCGCCTCACCCGGATCCCCCTGTCTCTCATCCGGGGCGCCGTGCCGGCGGGCCGGCTGTTTCGCCGCCGTCTCCATGGTTGCCGTCTTCCTCAATCCCGGCGCACGGTCTGGACGACCTCACCGCCGGCGTCGCGGATCGTCACCTCGAGCGGCATCTGGCCGGGCAGGGCGTGGGTGGCGCAGCCGAAGCAGGGATCGTAGGCGCGGAAGGCCATCTCGATCCGGTTGAGCAGGCTCTCGCCCACTTCGGCGCCCGGCCGGATCAGGTCCCGGGCGACCCTCGCCACGGACATGCTGATGGGCGCGTAGTTGTTGGTCGTCCCGACCAGCAGGTTGACCGCGGTCAGCACGCCCCGCGCGTCGGTCCGGTAGTGGTGGACGAGCGTTCCGCGGGGCGCCTCCACCATGCCGACGCCCTCCGAAGGAGGCCGGTCCGGCACGCGCCGGACGTCCTGGGACGTGATCCCCGGGTCCGTCGCCAGCTCCACCATCCGCTCCGCGGCGTAGAGCAGCTCGATGAGCCGGGCCCAGTGCATGGCGAGCCGGTTGTGGACCGGCCGGCGCCGGCGGCCGGGGGCGGCCGCACTTCCCCCGTCGGGCCCGAGGGTGGCGTAGAACCGCTCGTACTCCGCCTGGGCGAGCGACGTGGCCATCCCGTCGGCGGCGTTGAGCCGGGCCAGCGGGCCGACGCAATAGACGCCGGAGTCCTTGCCGCCGACCAGGCCCTTCCAGCCGACCTTCCGCAGGTAGGGGAACTTGAGGTAGGTCCACGGCTCGACTCGCTCGGCGATCCAGTCCGTGTACTCGGGAGCGGTGTAGCTCCCGATCCGCTCGCCGTCGGGCGCCACGACGCTGGCCGACCCGTCGTAGAAGGCCACCCGGTTCTGCTCGTCGACAAGCCCCAGGTAGTAGGTCCGGTCGGCGTACGTCTCGCCCTCAAGGAGCGCTCGATAGGCGGGATCGCCGAGCACGAGCTCGTCGAAGAGCCTGAGCGATCCCTGGGCGAACTCGACCGCCCAGCGGCCGATCCGCTCGATCTCGGCCCGTTCCTTCTCCCCGATGCCCTTGGTCTGGCCGCCCGGCACGGCCGTGCAGGGGTGGACCGCCCGGCCGCCGATGATGGCGACCACCGCGTGGCCGGACTTGCGCGCCTGGATGACGTTGCCGCCGATCTCCAGCCCCAGCCTGTGGACGACGCCGAGCAGGTTGCGCTCGGCGACCGGGGCGTCCGGCCCGACGAGCAGGTCCGGCCCGCCGAGGGCGTAGAAGTGGGTGGTGTGGTCCGCGAAGAAGAAGGCGCTGTAGAGGAGCTCGCGCAGCAGGCGGGCCGGGCGAGGTGGCTCCACTCCGTAGACGGCATCGGCCGCCTTGGCCGAGGCGATGTGATGCGCCTCTGGGCAGACGCCGCAGATCCGGTTCGTCAGGATGGGCATCTCCTCGACAGGCCGGCCCAGGCAGAAGCGCTCGAAGCCGCGCAGCTCCGGGACCTGGAGCCAGGCATCGCGCACCGCCCCAGCCTCGTCGAGCCGGATCTCGATCCGGCCATGCCCCTCGAGGCGGGTGACGGGATCGATGGTGATGACGCTCATCGCCGTCCCCACTCCCCGCCGGCGGCCGCCCAGGCCGAGCGGCTTGCCCGCAGCAGCGACTTCGCCAGGCCGAAGCGGTAGAACTGGCCGATCGGGTCGACGAGGCCGTCGAGGATCCGGTCCATCTCCTCGGCCGTCCTGGCCTGCGCGACCGAGGCGAAGGCAGACATGAGACGGGCTCCCCCGTCGATGGCCCCGGCCACAGGTCCGTAGCAGCCGACGCACTGCGCGCCCGCCGTCGGGCAGAGCGCGCCGCAGCCGCTGGCGGTCGCCGCGCCGTTGCACGGGATGCCCTGCTCCAGCAGGCAGAGGGTCGGATCCAGGTGGTCGATCTCCTGGATGCGGCGGAAGCCGGCGATCTGCTTGACGTTCCGCGTCCGGGCGCACTCGTCGCAGACCGTCGACTCACCGGCCCCCAGGACCGCGCCGCGGGGCGGCAGGTCCTCGCCGCCGCGCAGGGCGGCGAGGGCGAGGTCCAGGACTTCGGCGATGCGGGGCGATTCGGGCGGACAGCCCGGCACGAAGTAGTCGACGTCGACCACCTGGTCGAGCGTCCGCAGCACCGCTGCGAAGCCGGCCAGTTGACCCGGCCCGCCCGGGTTCGGCTGTGTGCCCGGCCGGAGATGGTCGGGGTTCTCCGTGGAGACCGTCTCGTAGACGGTGTCCAGGATCTCCGCCGGCGGGGTCAGGTTGGCGAGGCCGGGGATGCAGCCCTCGCCCGCACACGAGCCGAAGGCCACGAGCAGCTTCGTCTTGCGCCGCAGCAGGCGGGCCAGGTCTGCGTTCTCGTCCGTCCGGATCCCGCCGCTGAAGAGGGTCAGGTCGATCGAGGAGTCTGGCCGCGCCTCCAGGTCGCGGTACTTCGCGTCCATGACCACCGGCCAGAGGACGACCTCGAAGGCCGCGCCGATCTCGAGGATCTTCTCGTGGACGTTCAGGACGGCGATGTCGCAGCCGCCGCAGGACCCTGCCCCGTACATGGCGAACGTTGGCCTGGCCTCGCCGCTCATGCGTGGACTCCCGGCGGCTCCGTCGCGCCCTTGATCGCGCCGGGCTCTGGCTCGCCGCGGCTGCCCGCTGGCCAGCCGACGGGTGAGACGCCGGGGCCGGTGCGCCCGCCGGCAGCGGCCATCCGGGCGGGCCAGTCGAGCGGCCCCAGCCCCCGGACCTCCTCGACCATCCGGTCGATCTCGTGGGCCAGTTGCGTCCCCTCTGCGGCGCTGGCCCAGACGAGCTGGACCCGCTGCGGTTCGATCCCCAGCGCCGGCAGGATCCGTTCCAGCATGCGGAAGCGGCGGAGGGTGTTCAGGTTCTGGTCGACGTAATGGCACTCGCCCGGGTGGCAGCCGCTGATCAGGACGCCGTCGGCACCGCGTGCCAGGGCGTCCAGGATGAAGGTGGGGTCCAGGCGACCGGAGCACATGAGGCGGATCAGCCGGACGTTGGGGGCGTACTTGATGCGGGCGGTGCCGGCCAGGTCGGCGGCGCGGTAGCTGCACCAGTTGCAGGTGAAGCCGATCACCACCGGTTCGAACGGCTCGCTCGCCACCTGCTCGCCGCTCACGCCGACACCGCCTCTCGCCCTGCGGTCCCCTGCAGGTTGGCCAGGAGCAGACCCTCGACCTGGGCCAGGATCTGCTCGTCGCTGAAGCACGTGCCGCTCATGGCTCCGGCGGGGCAGGCCGCGACGCAGGTGCCACAGCCCTGGCAGAGGGCCGGGTTGACCTCGCTGACCATGCGGTCCTCGCGGAAGGTGATCGCGTTGAACGGGCAGAGGCCGTTGCAGATGCGACAGCCGGAGCAGACATCCGGGTCGACGGCAGCCTTGATCGGCTCCAGGGCCAGCTCGCCCTGCTGGATGTGGCCGAGAACCCGGGCCGCCGCCGCCGCCCCCTGGGCGACCGAGGTCGGGATGTCCTTGGGGCCGCTGACGCAGCCCGCGATGAAGACACCTTCCTCCATGGTGGCGACCGGGTCGAGCTTGGGGTGCTTCTCGATGAGCCAGCCGTCGGCGCTGCAGGAGATGCCGAACAGCTGGGCGACCTTCTTGGTGTCGTGGCGCGGTTCCAGGCCGCACGAGAGGATGACCATGTCGACCGGGATCCGGCGCTGCCGCCCGATCAGCGTGTCCTCCACCTGGAGGACGAGCTTGCCCTCCTCCTCCGGCGTCCGGGCGACCTCCGTCACTTCGGCGACCTTGCCGCGGACGAAGATCGTGCCCTCCTCGAGCACGCGCTGATAGAACTCGTCGTAGGCCTTGGCCGCCGTCCGCATGTCGATGTAGAACTCGTAGACGGTGGCGCCGGTGTGCTCCTTGACCAGGTGGGCGAACTTCAGGCTCTGCATGCAGCAGATGGCCGAGCAGTAGTTGTTGAAGTTGCGGTCACGGCTGCCGACGCAGTGGATGATCCCGACGGTCCTGGGCTCGGTCACGCCGTCGCGGAGGACGACGCGCCCCTGGGTCGGCCCGGCGGCGTTGGAAAGACGCTCGAACTCCAAACTGGTGAAGACATTGGCCAGCCGGCCGTAGCCGTACTGGGCGATCCGACGCGGGTCGAAGAGCTCGTAGCCGGTCGCCAGGACGATGTTGCCGACCTCCAGGGTCACGATCTCGTCCTGCTGCTCGAAATCGATCGCCCCGGTGGGGCAGAACTTCTCGCAGGCCTTGCACTTGCCGTTGTCGAAGAAGGTGCAGTTCGCGCGGTCGATCACCGGGTACTTCGGGACGGCCTGGGGGAAGGGGGTGTAGACGCCCTTGCGGTAGCCGAGGCCCGCCTCGTAGACCACGTCGAGGATCTTCCTGGGGCACTTTTCCTGGCAGATCCCGCAGCCCGTGCAGAGGTCGGTGTCGATGTAGCGAGCCTTCCTCAGGACCGTGACCTTGAAGCTGCCGACGAAGCCCTCGACGTTGATCACCTCGGACCAGGTCAGGAGCCTGACGTTCGGGTGGGAGCCGGCGGAATACATCCGTGGCGTCAGGATGCAGGCGGAGCAATCCAGCGTCGGGAAGGTCTTGTCGAACTGGGCCATGTGGCCGCCGATCGACGGTTCGCGTTCGACGAGGTAGACGGGGAAGCCGGCGTCGGCGATCTCCAGGGCGGTCTGGATGCCCGCGATGCCCCCGCCGACGACCAGGGTGGCCGGGTTGATGTGGACTCGGAGCGGCTCCAAGGGCTCGTGGTGGCGGACGCGCTCGACGCCGCCCGACAGGATCGCCCTGGCCTTCGCGGTCGCCGCGACTCCGTCCGTGTGGACCCAGGAGTCCTGCTCGCGGATCGAGACGAGCTCACAGAGGTAGGGATTCAGGCCGGCCCGGGCGCAGGCGCCGCGGAAGGTCGCCTCGTGCATGTGCGGCGAGCAGGCCGCCACGACGACGCGGTCCAGGCCCAGTTCGGCGACATCCTTCTCGATCAGTTCCTGGCCCAGGCTCGAGCACATGAACTTGTAGTCGCGGGCGACGACCACGCCCCGGTCGGCGAGCCGCTCCTCGGCCCAGCGGCGGACCTCCGCCACGTCGACCGTGCCGGCGATGTTGGTCCCGCAATGGCAGACGTAGACCCCGATCCGGGGCCGCCCGGCCTCGTTCGCGACGCCAGCCGCGGCCGCGCCCGCCGGCCGGCCGTTCCCGGCGCTCACCGGGGTCCCTCTTCCCGTGCGTCACCGGGCATCGGCGGCATCGGCAGGGCCTGCCGGCGGCGATGGGCGGCTTCGATGCGGGCCGCCTTCGTCTCCGGCGTCTCCTCCGCCGCCGTGGATGGGACTGGGAGCCCGATGCGAGCCAGGGCCGGGCGGGCGTCGACGAGCTCGCGGCCGATGCCCACCTCGCGGGCCTCGCGGCCGAAGGCGAGGCCCATCAGCTGGGTGTAGAAGAGGATCGGCATGCGGTAGTGCGTCCCGAAGTGGCGGTTCGTCTCGCCCTGGAAGGCGTCGACGTTCATCTGGCACATCGGGCAGACGGTGACCATCAGGTCCGCTCCGAGCCGTGTCGCCTCGGCGATCAGGCGGCGTATCAGCTCGAAGCCGATGGCCGGGCTGATCTGGGTCATGTGGCCGCCGCAGCACTCGGTCTTGAGCGGGTAGTCGACCACCTCTGCCCCGAGGGCCGCCAGGAGCAGGTCCAGCTCCCGCGGCCGCTCGTGGTCGGTCCAGCGGTGGTCGGGATCGGGCCGGGGGACCATGCAGCCCAGGTAGGGCGCGACCCTGAGCCCGCTGAGTGGCCGGGAGACGGCGGCGCGCACCGCGTCCAGGCCCACGTCGGTGATGATCACCTCGAGCAGATGGCGGACGGTCACGGATCCTGCCCGGTAGGCCAGCCCACCCGCCCCGAGCGCGCTGTTGACGTTGGCGGCCAGCGTCCGGCTCTCCTGCAGGTAGTGGTCCGCCTTGGCGAGGTTGAGGTAGCAGGCGCTGCAGGCCGCCACCAGGGTCCGGGTCCCGTCCGCCTGGCGCGCCGCCAGCGCCAGGTTCCGGGCGATCAGCGCGTAGGCCGGGAGGAGGCTGATCCCGACATATTCCGTGGCCCCGCAGCAGTTCCAGTCGTCGATCTCCTCGAGCCGGATCCCGAGCGGACCGAGGACGGTTTCCAGGGACTCCCGGTAGGCTGCGGCGCTGCTCTCCATCGAGCAGCCGGGGTAGTAGAGGTAGTGGCTCACGACCCGTCCTCCAGCCCCTTGGCACGGCGCAGGATCGCGGCGAGCTGGTCCGACCCCTCGATCCGCCGTGGCCGGAGTCCCAGCCGTCCCCGGGTCATCATCCCGATGCCCATCGGAGCCATGCCGGGCAGGCGCAGCCTGAAGTGCTTCAGGTAGTGCAGCGCGGTCAGGCCGAGCTCGAAGCTGCGGCCGTAGGCCTCGACGTTGCGGACGAAGGTCCGCGAGAAGTCGGGGGCGGTCGCGTCGCGATAGGCGCGCTGGTGCGCGGCCATGCTCTTGAGGGTGTACATGACGTCCACGACGTGAACGCCCTGGGGGCAGCGGACCACGCAGTGATAACAGGAGACGCACATCCAGGGCGTGTTGCTGGCGAGGACCTCGTCCCGCATGCCCGCCCGGATCAGGGCGAACAGCCGGCGCGGCGTGTGGTCCATCTCGGCGGCCGAAGGGCACGAGCCGCCGCAGCAGCCGCACTGGATGCACATCTCGAGGCGGGAGACGCCGGCCGTGGCGGCGCTCACCTCTTCGAGGAAGCGCGCGTTCCCGGTTCGGCCCCGGCCCGGGACGACCTCCTGGACGATCAAGGGACACCCTCCGCGGAAGCCCCCCTCGTCGGGTCCGTCGTGGCCGTTCGTGCAGCCGCCGCTGTCAGGGCGCCCCGGTCGGGGGACTGACGGGGGCCGGTCGCGCGACCGACGCGCGCGACGAATGCCGATCCTGCCTTCACACCCCTGAAGCCTCGCGGCGGCGGTCAGGCGTTGGGGGACGCGCACGTCGGGCTCGACGCCCTGGCCCCTCCGGGTCGGTCTCGCGACCGGGCCCGGCCGCCGGCTCGCCGGCCGGGCGGCTTCCTGTGGCTGGCCACCGATCAGACGGGGGGCTTTCGCTTCCCCTCACGGGCATTCTTCGGACGGCCCGACGGGGCGGGCAAGTGCCGGACGGCCCGCGAGGGTGGCCCGCCCCGCCCGCGCGGGCCGGGACCGATGGGCGGCCGGCCGGGCGGAGGGAAACCTGTGCGGACGGCGGGCCGCCGTCGGCCCGGGGTTCCGGCAGCGGCTCCGACGAAGGACCTCGGCGCAGGGACCGGGTCAGCCGCAGTAGCGGCGAACGACGTCGTAGAGCACCGACAGGCCGAACCGCAGACCGGCCAGCGGAACCCGCTCGTCGTCCGCGTGGAAGAGCTCCAGATACGGGTCGCCGGGGCCCAGTCGAAGCGGCGAGAAGCCGTAGGTCGGGACGCCGATCCGCGCCAGGTGCTTGGCGTCGGTGGCGAAGTGGGCCATCACGGGGACGGGCACGCCGGCCGGGTCGTGGTCGCGGAGCGTCGCCTCGAGGATCCGATAGAGTGGGCTGTCCGTCGGCGCCTCCACGGCCGCGCCGCGCCCGGTGACCTCGACCGACGTCCGCTCCCAGAGTGCCTCGCCGAGCCGACGGCGGAGCTCGGCGGTCATCGCGGCCTCGTCGGTGCCGGGCAGGGTACGGACATCGATCTCGATCTCGGCCGTGCCGGGGATCACGTTGTACTTCACGCCCGCCCGGATGACGTCCGGCGAGATGGTGTCGCGCAGGACGGCGCGCAGGGTCCGGCGGTACGGTTCGCCGCACAGCTCCGCGAGCGCGGCCTCGCTCCGGGTCGGATCGGGGTCCACGGCGCCGCGGAGGGCGGCCGCGGCGGCCGGCGGCAGGCCGGCGGCCACCGTCTCGATGAAGCGTTCCATCACCGGCGTGGGCCGCGGGGCACCGGGGCCGGTCAGGCGCACCACGGCCTCGGCGGCCAGCACGGCGGCGTTGTCGTCCCGGGGCACCGAGCCGTGGCCCCAGGTCCCGCGGAACGTCAGGCGGTAGACGACGAATCCCCGCTCCGCGACCTGGATCGGGTAGAACCGCCGCCCCCCGAAGACCAGGCCGATGCCGCCGGCCTCGGTCAGGGCGGCCGCCGCCTGCAGCAGCTCGGGCCGGTGATCCACGATCCAGCCCGCCCCCTCGAAGCCGCCGGCTTCCTCGTCGGCGGTCGCGGCCAGGACCAGGTCGCGTCGCAGGCCCGGGACCGGGTCCCGGGCGGGATCGCGCCCGGCGGCCCGCGTCTCGGCCGCCAGCCGGCGCACCACCGCCAGCTGCGTGGCCAGCGTCGACTTCATGTCGATCGCGCCGCGGCCCCAGACGAAGCCGCCGGCCACGTCGCCTGAGAACGGATCGTGGCGCCAGCCCTCGGCGGGCGCCGGGACGACGTCGAGGTGCGAGAGAAGCAGGAGGGGCTCGCCGCCTCCGCCGGCGCCGCGGAGGCGGGCCACGATCGAGGCGCGGCCGGGGAACGGCTCCAGCAGCTCAGGCTCCAGGCCCTCGTCGCGCAGCAGGTCGTCCACGTAGCGCGCGGCCAGGATCTCGTCGCCCGGCGGGTTGACGGTCGGGATGCGGATCAACGCCTGGAGCATCTCAACGAGGGCGTCCTGTTCGGCCGGCCCGATGGGCCCGGCCGGCTGGCCTGCCCCCGCCTGACCCCTCGGCCGGGCCGCCGCGCCGTCGGCGCTCGGCACTCTCCGGGCCTCAGCCGGCCGATCGCGCCGAGCGCTCGGCGAGCCGGCGACCGGTCGTCACCGCGCCCTCCGAGGCGGAGCTGACCAGGGCCGCGTACTTCGCCAGGACGCCGCCCGTGTAGCGCGCCCCCGGCGGCGTCCAGGCCGCCAGCCGGCGCGCAAGCTCGGCCTCGGTGATCTCCAGGTCGAGCGCGTGGCGGTCGATGTCGAAGAGGATGGAGTCTCCGTCCCGGACCACGGCGATCGGCCCACCCAGCGCGGCCTCCGGCGCCACGTGGCCGACCATCAGGCCATGGGTCGCGCCGCTGAAGCGGCCGTCGGTCAGCAGCGCCACGCTGTCGCCGAGGCCCTCGCCGACCAGGGCGGCCGTGACGCCCAGCATCTCGCGCATGCCGGGTCCGCCGGCCGGACCTTCGTAGCGGATGACGACCACGTCGTCCGGCGCGATCGCCCGGGCCTTGACGGCCTCGAAGCAGGCCTCCTCCGAATCGAAGACGCGGGCCGGCCCGCGATGGAATCGCCGCTCGTGGCCGGCCAGCTTCACGACGCAGCCCTCCGGCGCCAGGCTGCCGTGGAGGATGCTGAGGCCGCCGGTCGGCTTGAGCGGCCGGTCGATCGGCCGGACCACCTGCTGGCCGGGCGTCTCGCGGACCGCGGCGGCGATCTCCGCCAGGGTCCGCCCGTCCACGTTCCGCTCGTCCCCGTGCACCAAGCCGGCCTTGAGCAGCTCGCGGGCCACCAGGGCCACGCCACCGGCCCGGTGGATGTCGAGGGCCACGAAACGACCGCCGGGCACAAGGTCGGCCAGGATCGGGGTCCGGTCGGCGATCTCGCCGAACTCGTCGATGCCCAGCGGGATCCCGAACTCGTGGGCGATGGCGAGCAGATGCAGGACGCCGTTGGTGCTCCCGCCCGTCGCGGCGACACTGGCGACCGCGTTCTCCAGCGCGCCGCGCGTCACGAAGGCGCTCGGCCGGGCGTCGTCGCGGACCAGGTCCATGACGAGCTCGCCGCAGCGCCGGGCGGCCTCGTCCTTGGCCGGGTCCTCGGCCGGGATCCCGTTGAGGCCGGCCGGGCTGAGGCCGAGGAACTCGAGGGCCGTGGACATGGTGTTGGCCGTGAACTGGCCGCCGCAGGCACCCGGCCCGGGGCAGGCGACCTGCTCCAGCGCCCACAGCTCGGCGGCGCTCATGGTTCCGGCTCGGTAACGCCCGACCGCCTCGAAGACGGTCTGGACGGTCACGTCGGCGCCCTTGTAGACCCCCGGCAGGATCGTGCCGTTGTAGAGGACGAGGCCCGGGACGTCCAGGCGGCCGAGGGCCATCGCCGCCCCGGGGATCGTCTTGTCGCAGCCGACCAGGCAGACCAGGCCGTCGAGCAGGTGGCCGCGGACGACCAGCTCGATCGAATCCGCCACGACCTCGCGGCTGATCAGGCTGCTCTTCATGCCCTCCGTGCCCATGGCCACGCCGTCGGAGACCGAGATCGTGCTGAACTCCATCGGCGTCCCGCCGGCGGCCCGGATCCCCTCCTTGACGAACTCGGCCAGCCGGCGCTGGTTGTAGTTGCAGGGCATCGTCTCGATCCAGGTCGTGGCGACGCCGATGAGCGGTCGGGCGAGGTCCTCGTCGGTGAAGCCGATGGCTTTCAGCATCGCCCGTGCTGGTGCCCGATCCGGGCCGTCGGTCAGGGTCGCGCTGTGGCGCTTGGCCGGGTCGGTCGGCCGGTCGTAGGGGAGGGGGGCGCGGGCGTCCGGCTGGTCGGGCATCGTGATCCTCGAGGGGGGGCGGCGACAAGGCAGGGTCAGTTTAGCCGCCCCCCGGCCCCCGACGCCGGAGGCCGGGCCGGGGCAAGCCGCCGTCCCGCGTGAGGCAGGCGACGGTGCCGCCCGCTATCGTTGGGGCATGCCCCTCCCCCTCAAGGCCCTGACACCGGCGCCGCCGGACTCCATCCTCGGCCTGGCCGAGGCCTTCCGCTCCGATGCGCGCCCGGCGAAGGTCAACCTGTCGGTCGGCGTCTACGTCGACGAGTCCGGGACGACGCCGGTCCTGCCCTCGGTGATCGAGGCCGAGCGACGGCTGGTGGAACGGGCCCAGTCCAAGGTCTACCGGCCGATCGAGGGGTCGCCGGGCTACCGTCGGGCCGTGGCGGAGCTGGTCTTCGCCGACGTGGCGGGGATCGTGGCCGGGAACCGGGCCGCCGTGGCCCAGACGCCCGGCGGCACCGGGGCGCTCCGGGTCGCGGCCGACTTCCTGCTCCAGGCGGGCGCCTCGCGGACGCTCTGGCTGCCGCAGCCGACCTGGCCCAACCATCCCCAGCTGTTCGGGCTGGCCGGTTTCGGTCTCCGCTCCTACCCCTACCTCCGGGCGGGTGGCCGGCAGATCGACGAGGCCGCTCTGCTCGGAGCGCTGCGCTCGGCCGATCCCGGTGACCTGGTCCTGCTCCAGGGCTCGTGCCACAACCCGACCGGCGTGGACCCGTCGCCCCTGCTGTGGCGGGCGATCGCCGACCTGGTCGTCGAGCGCGAACTGCTGCCGATCGTCGACTTCGCCTACCAGGGCTTCGGCCATGGGCTCCGGGAGGACGCCGACTGGCTGGCCGGCCTGGCGCGCCCGGGACTCGAGTTCCTGGTCTGCTCCAGCTTCTCCAAGAACTTCGCCCTTTACAACGAGCGGGTGGGCGCGCTGGCGGTGGTGGCCGCCGATGCGGGGCGGGCGGCGGCCGCCCTGAGCCACGTGCGGGTGGCGATCCGCGCCAACTACTCCAACCCGCCGTCCCACGGGGCGGACGTTGTCGAGGCGATCCTGGCCGACTCCGCCCTCCGGGCGCGCTGGGAGACCGAGCTTGCCGGCATGCGCGACCGCATCCGGGCCAACCGGGCGGCGTTCGTGGACGCGCTCACCGCGGCGGGGGTGCCCGGCGACTGGGAGCCGCTTCGGCGCCAGCGCGGCATGTTCGCCCTTCTCGGGCTCGGGCCGGCCCAGGTGGGGCGGCTGCGCGATGAGTTCGGCGTCTACGTCGTGGCCGGGGGGCGGGTCAACGTTGCCGGGCTGACCGCGGCGAACCTGCCCTGCGTGGTGGATGCCCTGGCGGCGGTGATCGAGGCGTAGGTCGTAGGTGGGCGACGCCGGCGAAGGCCGATCGCCGGCTTCCTGCTTCGGGCAGCTCCGGCCTTGACCCGTCCATGCCGGGCGGCTTCGTCGTCGCGCGCCTGGCGGCCTGACCACCCGGCCGAGGGGTCAGGCCCGAACGCCGCGCCGGTCCGCCGAGCCTACTGCGTGCAGGGCCCCGTGCCGACGGCGGCGGTCCGGCCGAGGGCCGGCGCGACCCGCGCGGACACTTCGCCGGGCGCCAGCGCATAGCCCACGTTGGGGCTGTTGCGCGCTTCGGCGAAGACGACCCCGCCGACCGTGCCGTCGGCGAGGACCAGTGGACCGCCGCTGTCGCCGCGCTGGATCTGGGCGCTCAGCTCCACGATCTGGCGGACGACGGTCCGCTGCCCGTACAGGTCGTAGCCCTCGGCGGGGTAGGAGTTGGTGACACCGGCCGGAATGACCGTCAGGGGCCCCGCCAGCGGGTGACCGAGGGCGGCCGCGACCGTGCCCCGCCGCGGGGTGGCGGTCGCGAACCGAAGCGCCGGGGCGTCGAGGCCCGGCACGTAGAGAACGGCCACGTCCAGCTCCGGGTCGAAGAGGACCGGCGCGGCCGGGAAGCGACCGCCGAGCTCCACCACGATGTCGCTCGCCCCGGCGATCACGTGGGCGTTGGTCACCACGTAGCCGCGCCCGACGACGAAGCCGGTCCCGGTGAGGGCGTAGCCGCAGGCATCCGACTGGACTTCGGCGGTGCTCGCGATGGCGGCCTCGGCGATCGTCCGGGCCTCGGCCGAGCCGGGGAGCGTGACCGCCGGCGCGGGCGCCGGTTCGAGCCCGACGAACAGGTCGGGCAGGCCCGAGGCGTCGAGGAGCCCGCGGAGGTCCGCCGTGAACGTGCCCGGCGGCGGCAGCACGGCGTCGAGCGTCCGCAGCGCGACCGAGCGCTGCGCCTGGCCCGTGAGCGTGGGCAGGGCGCTGATCGCGATGAGGCCGCCGACGAGCCAGACGATCAGGATCCCCTGGAGGAGCCCGACGAAACCGCCACCGACCTCGTCGATCGCGCGGAGCAGGCCCCGCCCCAGCCGGTAGCGGAGGTAGGTCCCCAGGGCCGACCCCACGGCCTCGCCGATCCCCAGGCCGAGGAAGAGGGCGATGAGGGCGGCTGCGGCCCGCAGCCCCAGGTCGAGCCGGTCAAGCTGACCCTGGACGAAGGGCAGCAGGCCGATCACGGCGGCCACGCCGGCGACCGCGCCGGCCAGCCCGAGCACCTGGGGGAGCGCTCCGGAGCGGACACCGAGGATGACGGCGACCACGAGGAGCACGACCGCGAAGACATCGACCAGGTTCACCGGTCAAGTATCGCTGACGGCCGGCGATCCGCGGTCATGGCGGCCCACCGGTCGACCGGCACGCCCGGGGCGTCGCGCCCTGCAGGCGGCCCACCGAGGCGGGCCGCCGAGTCCCCCGCTCAGCGGGCGGCCAGGGTGTCGACCCGCGGCGGATGGCTCACTTCCCACGTCTCGAACGCCGTCGTCTTGGCGAGGAGGTAGCCGAGCTCGTCGGTGCCCGCCAGCAGCATCTGCCTGGCGAACGGGTCCACCTCGAAGGAGATCTCCTCGTCGCCCGGCAGGTGGACGGCCTGCTCCTCGAGATCGACCGTCAGCTCCAGCTCCGGGTCGGCCGCGACCAGCTCGAAGAGCCGGCGGTGCGTCTCGGCGTCCACGACGATCGGCAGCAGGCCGTTCTTGAGCGCGTTGGCCCGGAAGATGTCGGCGAAGCCGGTCGAGAGGATCGCCCGGATGCCCCAGGCGGTGAGCGCCCACGGCGCGTGCTCGCGGGACGAACCTGCCCCGAAGTTGTCGCCGGCCAGCAGGATCCGGCGCCCGGCCATTCCGGGCAGATCGAGGACGAAACGCGGCTCGCGAAGCGCGCCGGCCTCGGTGAAGCGCCAGTCCCGGAAGAGGGCGTCGGCGAGGCCGGCCTTGTCGGTGACCTTCAGGTAGCGCGCCGGGACGACCTGGTCCGTGTCGACGTTCTCGCGCGGCAGCGGGATGACCGGGCTGGTGAAGCGGGCGAAGGGCTCGGCCATCTCAGCGGCCTCCGACGACGACCTGCGCCTGGCCGCTCAACCCGGGCAGGGCCCGCGGGTCGGCGATCGCACCTGCCAGGGCGGTGGCCGCCGCCGTGAGTGGCGAGGCCAGGAAGGTCCGGCCGCCCTTGCCCTGGCGCCCCTCGAAGTTGCGGTTGGAGGTGCTGACGGCATACTGGCCGGGCGCGAGCTGGTCGCCGTTCATGGCGATGCACATCGAGCAACCGGCCTCGCGCCAGTCGGCTCCGGCGGCCCGGAAGATGTCGGCCAGGCCCTCGCGCTCGGCCTGACGCTTCACCTCGTCCGAGCCGGGCACGACCATGACCCGCACGCCCTCCGCCACGCGCCGGCCGCGCAGGACCGAGGCCGCCAGGCGGAGGTCGCTGATCCGGCTGTTGGTGCAGCTCCCGATGAAGACGACGTCGACGGGCTGACCGAGGATCGGCTGGCCCGGCGTCAGGGCCATGTACTCGAGCGCCCGTTCCAGGGCTCGCCGCTGGGCCGGCTCGGCCGACTCCGCCGGATCGGGCACGCGGCCACCGATGCCGATCCCCATCCCGGGGTTCGTGCCGTAGGTGACCATCGGTTCCAGGGCCCCGGCGTCGAGCGTGATGCTCCGGTCGAAGGCCGCCCCCGCGTCGGTCGGGAGCCGCCGCCAGCGCTCGACCGCGGCCTCCCAGTCCGCGCCCTGCGGGACATGGCGGCGGCCGTGGAGGTACTCGAAGGTGGTGTCGTCCGGGGCGATCAGGCCGGCCCGCGCTCCGCCCTCGATCGACATGTTGCAGATCGTCATCCGCTCGTCCATCGTGAGGGCGCGGATGGCCGGTCCGGCGTACTCGAAGACGTGGCCGGTTCCCCCGCCGACGCCGATCCGGGCGATGAGGGCCAGGATGATGTCCTTGGCGGAGACGCCGGGTGCCAGGCGGCCGTCCACCCGGACCTCGCAGGTCCTGGGCCGGCGCTGGAGCAGGCACTGGGTCGCCAGGACCATCTCCACCTCGGACGTGCCGACCCCGAAGGCGAGCGCGCCGAAGGCCCCATGGGTGGCCGTGTGCGAATCGCCGCAGACGATGGTCATGCCGGGCTGGGTGAGGCCGAGCTGGGGGCCGATGACGTGGACGATCCCCTGGTCCGGCGAGCCGATGCCGTGGAGCGGGATGCCGAAGTCGCGGCAGTTGTCCTCGAGCTGGCGCACCTGCGCGGCGGCCAGCTGATCGACGATGGGGAGGCCTCGGCCGGTGGTGGGGATCGAGTGGTCGGCGGTGGCCACGGTCTGGCCCGGCCGGCGGACCCCGAGCCCTCGCTCCCGGAGGCCGGTGAAGGCCTGGGGGCTCGTCACCTCGTGGACGAGGTGGAGGTCGATGGCCAGGACGGCCGGCGCACCTTGGTCCTGGCTGACGACGTGGTCGTCCCAGATCTTCTCGACGAGCGTCCGGGGATGCGGGGCGCGGGAGCCTGGCTCGGGCATCGTGGCGGCCTTCGTTTGGGTGGCGATCGTGGCGGGAAGGGTAGCAGAGCGGGCCCGGATCCCTCGCGACGCCTCTCCGGCATGGGCGAACGCAACCGCGCGGCGACCCGCCCGGCGTCCGCGGGGAGCCACGCCGCAACGCCGCAGGGGAACCGCGCCCTTTGACGAGCCCATTCTTTGCTTTCTATACTTCTCCAGCGCCCCGTCCGTCGAGCCGCAACAGCGCCTGCCCCGTGACCAGTCTCACCCATCGCCAGTCCGACGCCGTCGGCGCCTTGCTGGACCTCTACGCGGAGGCCCGCCAGCCCATCTCCTATCGCCGCGTCGCCGAGCGGCTGGGCGTGGGGCCGGCTACGGCGTACCGGATGCTGCGGCTGGCGCAGGCCAAGGGCTACGTCGAGGCCATCTACCGCCGACCCCCCGGGCCGTCGGCCGGCCGTTCGCCGGTCCTCTTCGCACCGACACCCCTGGCCGGCGAGCGGCTGGCCGAGCTGGCCGGATTCGCCGCCGACGCCGGCTGGGAGGCTACCCGGCGCCGCGTGCTGGAGCTCGTGGAAACCCCCGGCGCTCTTCCGGACGAGGCCGAACTCCGGGAGCTGCTGGCCGGCCTCCGGGAACCCGCCACGCCGCTCGCGCGGGCCGGCCTGACGATCGCGGGGCTGATGATCGAGCTCGAGGAGGCGCGGCCGCGCGGCGGACGGGGGCGGCCGCGCGGCGGACGGGGGCGGCTGCCGGGCGATCGGACCGGAGCCTTGCTCGCCCGGCTCGCCGAGGGCGGGAGCCGCCTGGGCCTGGCGACTCTCGGCGGCCTGCTGCTGGGCCTGGCCTGGGCGGAGCGCGCCACCGACCGCGCCGCGGACCAGGCGGACCGCGTCGGCCGCACCATCTCCGATCGCCTCGACCGGCGCGCCGATCTGCTGGTCGACGCGCTGGCGAGCCTCTCCACCGAGCAGGCCGCGGAGCTCGCCCGTTTCGTCGCCCAGCTCGGGCGACTGATGCGCGCTCGCGACCGGGACCGGAGGCCCGGACCGGGTCCGGGCGTCACCCCGGACAGCTGAGGAAGCCCCGTCATGTTCTCTCGACTCGGTCGCCTGATCCTCCGGTTCCGCTGGCTGGTGGTGGCGGTCTGGCTCGCGGCCGCGCTGGCCGCGGCCTTCCTGGCCCCGTCCCTCGCGTCCGTCGGGTCGGCCGACGAGACGAGCTTCCTGCCGGCCGATGCCCAATCGCTGCAGGCGCGCGAGCTGACCCAGAAGGCCTTCCCATCCGACGCGGCCGCCTCGACGGCGACGCTGGTGCTGGAACGTGGCGGCGGGCTGACCAGTGCCGACCAGACCTACCTCCGTGACCTCGGGACGTGGCTGACCTCGCCGTCGGCACCGGCCGCCGTGCACGACGTCGTGACGGGGTTCGTGAGCGTCGTCCAGCAGCCCGAGCTGGCGTCGATGTTCCGCAGCCCCGACGGGGCCGTCGAGCTGGCGACGGTCCAGTTCAACACGGTCTCGTTCCAGGAGAAGACCAACGCCGCCGTCGACGCGATCCGGGCCCACGTCGCCGCGACCGTGCCGGCCGGGCTGCGCGTCAGCGTCACCGGCCAGGCAGGCATCGGCCGCGACTACATGCAGGCGCTGTTGGACGGCACCGACCGGACGACCGTGGTGACGATCGTGCTCGTCGTCCTCATCCTGCTGTTGATCTACCGCGCGCCCCTGGCGGCCCTCGTCCCGTTGCTGACCATCGGGGCCGCCTACCTGGTCGGTCGCGGCGTGCTGGGCGAGCTGGGGAGCGCCGGCTGGAAGCTCTCCTCGATCATGGATTCGTTCGTGGTCGTGCTGGTCTTCGGCGTGGGCACCGACTACACGATCTTCCTGATCTCGCGGTTCCGCGAGGAGCTCGGCCGGGCCGACGTCGAGGCCGCGATCCCGCTCACCGTGGGTCGGATCGGCGCCGTCATCACGGCCAGCGCGGCGACCGTCATTGTCGGCCTGGGCTCGATGGTCGTGGGACGCTTCGGCCTGATCCAGAGCACCGGGCCCGGCCTGGCCCTGGTCATCTTCATCACCCTGCTGGCCGGCCTGACGCTGACGCCGGCCCTCCTCTCGATCTTCGGCCACCACCTCTTCTGGCCACTTCACGAACACCGCCGGGCCGGCAACGACGAGCGTGGGTTCTGGGCCGCCCTGGCCCGCCGGATCACCGGCCACCCGGCCGCGGCGGCCCTCGCCGTGCTGGCTGTGATGCTCGTGCCACTGGCGGGCCTGCCGGCGATGCGATCCAACTTCGACGTCCTGGCCGAGCTGCCGACCACCAGCGACGCCCGACAGGGCTATGAAGACCTCGCGCAGCACCTGGGCAAGGGCCAGCTTCTGCCGGTCAACGTGCTGGTGAACGTCCCGGGCGGCAACCTCTCGACCCCGACCGCGCTGGCCAGGCTGCGCGCCACGACCGACCTGCTGGCCCGGACCGCCGGTGTCCAGGCGGTCCGCAGCGTCGTGGAACCGACCGGCGACGGCACGGTCCCGGCGACGGTCCGGCCCTCCGGCGAGCTGGCCGACCTGGCGACCCAGCTCACTCCTTCTGGCGATCCGGCCGCGGCGCGCGCCGCCCTCCTCAAGCCCGACGCGACAACGGGCCTCGACAGCGCGGTCTCCTACCTCGACGCGCTGGGCGCAGCATTCCCCGACGAGGCCGTCTCCGCCGCCTTCACCGCCGCCCGCGGGGACCTGGCGGCCCTGAGCCAGGCCATCCGCCAGCTCCAGGCCTCCGCTCGCGTCAACCTGCAGCTGCGGGCTCTGTCCGGCGCGCTGACGAGCGCGGCGGCCGCCCCGGCCGCCGACCCGGCCGCAGCGGCCGCGCAGCTGCGGATCGTCGCGGGCTACCTCGGCGAGCTGGCCACGTCCTTCCCGGACGTCACCGGCCAGCCATCGTTCGCCGACGCGCGGGCCGTGCTCGTCGAGCTGCAGGCCAGTCCATCGGCGGGCCTCATCGGCCGTCTCTCGACGGACCTCGAAGCCCTGGCGGTCGTCTTCGACAGCCGGCCCGATGCCCTGCTCCTGCCGACCAGCCTGCCGGCCACATCCGCCTCGACCGCGCTCAGCGCACGGATCAGCCAGCTCTCCACGGCCGTCCCCACCGAGCTGAAGTCCCTCGCCGGCCCGTTCGCCGCCCTTCCCGACGACTACTTCCTGCCGACCTCGCTCTCCGGCTCCGCAGGGAGCAGCGCCAAGGCCCTGCTGGACGCCTATGTCTCGCCGACCGGCAGCGTCAGCCGGCTCTACGTCACGGTCAAGGGCGACCCGTACAGCACCGCCGCCTTCGACACCGTCCACCGGATCCGGGACGCCGCGGCGACCGGCCGGGCCGCGTATGGCAACACGGCGAGCATCCTCGTCGGCGGGCCGACGGCCGAGTTCACGGATATCCAGACCACGATCTCCGAGGACTTCCAGCGGGTCGCCGTGATCACGATCGGCGGCATCCTGGTGGTGCTCGTCCTGCTCCTGCGGGCGATCGTGGCCCCGATCTACCTGGTCCTGACCGTGCTCCTCTCCTACCTCGCCACCCTGGGCCTGTCCACCCTGATCTTCCAGCGCTGGCTGGGCCAGCCGGGCCTCAACTACTTCATCCCGATCATCGTCTTCGTGCTGCTGGTGGCGCTCGGGTCCGACTACAACATCTTCCTGATGGCCCGCGTCCGCGAGGAGAGCGCCGCCCACGGGCTGCGCGACGGGATCCGGCGCGCCTCGGCCCGGACCGGCACGGTCATCACCTCGGCGGGGATCATCCTGGCCGGCACGTTCGGGGCGCTCGGAACCGCCCCGCTGCAGATGCTCGTCCAGGTCGGGGTCACGGTCGGGCTCGGCGTGCTCATCGACACCTTCCTGGTCCGCTCGATCCTGGTCCCGGCCCTGACGGCGCGGATCGGCGAGGTGGCCTGGTGGCCGTTCGGCCGGGGGGTCCGGCCTGCCCTCGCCCCGGCGGGACCTGGCGGGCCGGCGGGGTCGCTCGAGGCGGCCGGCGGCTACGAGCTCGGGCCGGCGGACCTGGCGGCCCGGCTGGATGGGCGGCCGGCCACGCCCGACCGGAGAGAAGCCGTGGGGCCGGGTTCCGAAGGCATCGGTGCGGCGACGGCTGACCGGAGCCGGCGCCCGGAGAGCCCGCCGGCGACTCCGCCGGCGGCTCCGACGGCGGCTGAATGGGAGACCCTGACGGCGGCGGGGCGGGAGGACGCGACGGCGGTCGTGCGGGCGGTTCCCGGGGAGTGGCCGGAGATGCCGGCTGCGCGGCCCGAACCCGGCTCGCGGCTCGCTCGACGGGCCCTCGTCCTCGGCGGGCTGGCCGTCGCCGCGGTCGCCGTCCGGCTGATGGTCGGACGCCGGCGATCCGGGGGCTCGGGCGAGGGCTGACGCCCGGGCGCCTCACCGGTGGGCCGCACTCGGCCTCGCGCCGCCGGTCCCGCCCGCATCGCGGCGGCGAGCCGATCAGGCCGCGCCCAGCAGCCGGGCCAGCAGCCCGCCGATCCCGAGCGCGAGGAACAGGGTGGACCCGCTGAGGGTTGCGGCCGCGCGCCAGCCGAGCTCGTCTCCCAGCGCCGCCAGCGTGGCCACGCAGGGCACCGAAACGGAGGTGACGACCGCGTAGACGAACAGCTGCGGGACCGTCATGAAGGCCGACAGGCTGGTCGCCCCGGCCCCGTAGCGGATGACCGCCAGGGTCACGAGCAGCTGGAGCGCCAGCTCCTTGCGCAGGAAGGCGAAGACGAGCGCGATGCCGGCCACCGCCGGCAGGCCGAGCCACCCACCGGTCACCGGCTGGAGGATGCCGGCGAGCGGCCAGACGAGCCCGGTCTCGTAGAGCAGCCCGAGCAGGATGGAGCCGGCCAGCATGACCGGGGTGGCGGTGACGACGAACGAGCGGAACCGCAGCCAGGCCTTGCGCCCCACCAGGGCCGGCACCGGCCGGCGAAGCGGCGCCAGCTCCAGGACCAGCGGAGGCTGGCGGCCCGGGACCAGCGCGTTCGCCCCCACGCCGGCCCCGACGGCGACCAGCCCGACGACGCCGAAGGCCGCCGCCGTCACCAGCGGACCGGCGAACGGCGTCAGCGCCGCCACCACGACGGCCGAGCGGGCCGAACAGGGGGTCAGGATCACCAGGAAGGAGGCCAGCAGCCGCTCGCGGCGACTCGCCAGGACGCGCGTGCCGTAGATCGCCGGGACGTTGCAGCCGCTCGCAGCCAGGATCGGGATGGCCGCCCTGCCCGGCAGGCCGAGCGCGTTCAGCAGCCGATCGGTGAGAACGGCGGCGCTCGTCAGGTAGCCCGAATCCTCCAGGACCGCGAGCAGGACGTAGAAGGTCAGGACGTACGGGACGCCGACCGAGAGCATCGCCAGGACACCGCCGTCCAGGCCCCACAGCAGGGCGGCGGCGAGGACCGGCTGCGGGACGAGCGCGTGCACCCCGGCGGTCAGGACCGGCGAGGCGGCCGCGCTCCAGGCCGTCGCCAGGGTGGTCGAGAGGGTGCCGCCGACGAGCATCATCGCGCCGAAGCTGAGCCCTGTCGCGGCGACGAAGAGCGGGATGCCGGGCCAGGGGGCGGTGCTCCAGCGGGCCAGCCGGTCGGTGAGCGCAGGACCGGCCGTCCGCCCGGGGCCATCCTCCACCTGGGCCGCCCAATCGGCGGCGATCGCCCAGCGGGACGGCTCCAGGTCCGGGCCCAGCTCGATCGTGGCCGCGCCGCGCGGGGAGATCGCTGCCGAAGCGACCAGGCGCGCAGGCTCGCCCCCGGCCTCCACGGCCGCGGCGCCCAGGGAACGCGCGGCGCCTGGCGCCGGCGCCGCCTCTGTGGCAAGGGCGCCGGCCCGGCGCGCCAGGCGCAGCTCGACGTCGAGCGGGTAGCCGGAGGCGGGCAGCGTCCCGCGCGGTGAGGCTCCTTCGTCCCGGACCCGCCGCCGCTGGTCCGCCAGTCGGAGCGCGTCGCCCACGGCCTCGGCCACGCCGCGGCCGGTTCGTCCCGCGGTCAGGTGAACGGGGGCGGCCAGCAGCTGGGAGAGGCGGCCGGCATCGAGCTCGAGCCCTCGTGCCTCCGCCTCGTCGACCAGGTTGGCGGCCAGGACGACGGGCAGGCCCAGGTCGCGGCAGGCGAGCGCGAGGGGCAGATGCCGACGCAGGTCGCCGGCATCGGCGACCAGGAGGATCGCGTCCGGCCGGGCCGCCGCGAGCGTGCGCCAGAACGGCTCGTCGCCGGCGGGCCGATCGAGCAGGGAGAGTGTCCCGGGCAGGTCCACGAGCCAGCCGCGGCGGCCTCCGGCGCTGACGAGCCGGGACTCCCGGCCGACGGTGGTGCCGGGCGCGTTGACCGCCTCGGCGAAACGGCCGCTGGCGGCGGCGAAGAGGGTGGACTTGCCGACGTTCGGACGCCCCACGAGCGCCACGACCGGGACGGCCTCGGCGCACCTCTCCTGCGGAGCGGGGGGCCTGCGCGCGCGGCGGATCACCGGTCGTCGATCAGGATGCGGGCGGCGACGTCCCGCCCGAGCGCGAGGCGCGCCCGGCCCAGCCGGACCACCAGGGGCCCGCCGAGCGGCACCACCGACTCCACCTCGCAGCGGGCGTCCGGCGCCACGCCGAGCTGGGCGAGCAGGTCCGCCTCATCGCCCTCGACGCCAACCACGCGGGCGCTGTGCCCCGGCCCCAGGTCGGCGAGCGTGGGTTTCGGCGTCGATCGGTCGGTCGCGCGGTCAGGCGTTGGCACAGGACGAAGTGAGCCGTCACGGCGGCCCGGACGGAAGGGAGGAAAGGCCCGTTCCCATGGTCCGAAAGGCCCCTGGAGTCCGCGACTCAAGCCGCCTTGAGGGGCCCTCGCGCGGAGCGGTTCTCCCCGGGGCGCCGAAGGGGCGCCTGCCCGGCGGCCCGTCAACCCGCCTGCCCGGCCGCCCGGCGACCGCGGCCGGGCCCTCTCAGGACGAGATTGACGGGGCCTGCTAGACTGCCCGGACACCAAGGCGTCCACGCCACGGTGCATGCAGGAGGCCAGGTTGGGCCTGTTCCACGGCCGTGATCGCCGCCACGTCGCCGTCCTGATCAGGACGGACGGCCGCCGCGTGCAGGTGCCGCTGGAAGACGCCGGCCTGGTCGACAACTCGTTCCTCGCTCTACTCCGCTTCCTCGAGCTTGGCCTCGTGAGCCTTGTCGGGCTCATTACCGGCTCCCGGCGGGAGGCTGGACGGACGCGGAGGGACGAGCGCAGGTAGCGCGAAGACCACCAGGACGGACAGGACCCTCGCCGGGAACGGCGAGGGTTTTTTGATGGCCCGCCCGGCGGCCGCCACTGCCGCCGGCGAGCCAGGGGAGCGGGCTCCGCGACCAGGCACCCAGGACCAGCGACAGGCACCCAGGACCAGCGAGGGGCAGATGGCCACGACGAGCAACCAACCGAGCCGCGGGACGACCCGCACCGCCGCGTCCGCGCGTCCGCCCGCGCCGGCCCCTCGGCAGCGCCGCAGCCACCTTCCCGGGGACGGCACCGAGCGGGCCGCGGTGGAGGAGCGCGCGCGGCGCGAGATGCTGCAGGACGCGGTCCGGGATGCGGGGCGCAGGCAGCGCGGCGCATCCCCTGTCGACATCCTCGCCCCGCACCACGATCGCGGCCCGCGGAAGCGGACCCGGATCGGCGCGGACGTCGTCTGTGAGGCCCTCGTCCGGCAGGGCGCGGACGTCCTCTTCGGCTACCCCGGCGGCGTGATCCTGCCGCTCTACGACGTGCTGGCCGACTACCCCGAGATTCGCCACGTCCTGGTCCGCCACGAGCAGGGGGCGGCTCACGCGGCGGACGGCTACGCCCGTGCCACCGGCAAGGTGGGGGTCTGCCTTGGCACGAGCGGCCCCGGGGCCACCAACCTGGTGACCGGCATCGGCACGGCCATGCTCGACTCCGTCCCGATGGTCGCGATCACGGGCAACGTGGCCGCCGCCCTGATCGGCAAGGACGCCTTCCAGGAGATCGACATCACCGGTATCACCCTGCCGATGACCAAGCACAACTACCTGGTCCGCAACGCGGACGAACTGCCCCGGGTTCTGGCCGAGGCGTTCCACATCGCGCGGACCGGCCGCCCCGGCCCGGTCCACGTGGACATCACCAAGGACGCCCTGCAGCAGGAGACGAGCGCGCCGCACCCGGACGAGGCGGACGTGGTGGCCGGCCTGCCCGGCTTCCGCCCCAACCTCGACGGTCATCCCCGCCAGCTGAAGCTGGCCGCCGTCGAGATCGCGCGCGCCGCGCGGCCGGTCATCCTGGCCGGCCACGGCGTCCTTGTCGCCCGGGCCTGGGACGAGCTGCGTGCCCTGGCCGAGAAGGCCTCCATCCCGGTCGCCCACACGCTGCTCGGCATCGGAGCCTTCCCGGAGGACCACCCGCTGAGCCTCGGCTACATGGGCATGCACGGCTGGAAGCACGTGAACCGGGCCATCCAGTCGGCCGACCTGCTGGTCGCCCTCGGGATGCGCTTCGACGACCGGGTGACCGGCAGCGTCCGGACCTACGCGCCCTACGCCCGGATCGTCCACGTCGACATCGACCCGGCCGAGATCGGCAAGAACGTGGCCGTCGAAGTGCCGATCGTCGGCGACGTCCGCCGCGTCCTGCGGGGCCTGTTGCCGCTCGTCGAGGCGGTGGCTGCCGAGGCACGCGGCCCGTACCTGGCCGAGCTGGCCGCCTGGCGCCGCGAGTCCGAAGCATCGAGCTGGCACGGCTCCGGCGCCTGGCGGGACGGCCTGCTGTCGGCGGACTTCGTGATCCAGCGGATCGGCGAGGCGACCGGCCACGACGCGACGCTCGTCTCCGACGTGGGCCAGAACCAGATGTGGATGGCGCGCTACGCGGGCTTCCGCCGCCCGAACAGCCACGTCAGCTCCGGCGGCCTCGGCACGATGGGCTTCGCCCTGCCGGCGGCCATGGGGGCCGCCCTCGGCCGGCCCGACAAGGAGACCTGGGCGATCGCCGGCGACGGCGGGCTGCAGATGACGGTCCAGGAGCTGATGACCCTGGTGCAGGACCGGATCCCGGTCAAGATCGCCCTCCTGGACAACCACAAGCTCGGCATGATCCGGCAGTGGCAGGAGCTGATCTACGCCGGCAACTACCACTCGGCGCACCTCCAGGGGCCCGACTGGCGGAAGCTGGCCGAGGCCTACGGCATCCCGGCCTTCGAAGCCAGCACGCCGGACGAGGTGGACGGAGCGATCGCGGCCGCCAGGGCGGTCCCCGGGCCGGCCCTCGTCCACTTCATGATCGCCGAGGAGCAGAACGTCTTCCCGATGATGCCGGCCGGCAAGGGCCTCTCCGACCTGCTCGAGGAGTGGCAGGGGGCGGACGAATGAGCCCCGACGCTTTGGCCCACGCAACGCCGGCCCACGCAACGCCGGCCCACGCAACGCCGGCCCACGCAACGCCGGCCCACGCCACGCCCCCGGACCGGGCGGTGCCCGGCTCGGGGGTTCCCCACCGCCACGTCCTGGTCGCCGTCGTCCGCGACCGGCCGGGCGTCCTGAACCGTGTGGCCAGCCTGATGCGGGCCCGCAACTTCAACATCGAGTCGCTGGCCGTCAGCCACACCGACCGCGCCGAGATGAGCCGGATGACGCTGGTCGTCCACGGCGACGACGTGGCCGTCGAGCAGGCCGCCAAGCAGCTCTACCGGCTCATCGACGTCCTCAAGGTCCAGGACGTCACGGCGGATCCGACCGTCGAGCATGAGCTGGCGCTGATCAAGGTGCGCATCTCCGAGCGGACCCGGCCGGAGGTGGTCAGCATCGTGGAGATGTACAAGGGTCGGGTCGTGGACCTGGCGGCCGACAGCCTCATCGTGGAGGCGACCGGCACCGAGGCCGAGGTGGACGCGCTGGTCGCCCTCCTGCGAGGCTTCGGGATCAAGGAACTGGTGCGCACCGGCGCCGTGGTCATGTCCCGCGGGGCCGGTTCCATCGAGGAGGCCGTGAAGCGATGACCGCCCGGATGTATTACGACCGCGACGCCGATCCGGCCGCCCTGGCCGGCCAGACGGTCGCCATCATCGGCTACGGCAGCCAGGGCCACGCCCACGCCCTCAACCTGGCGGAATCGGGCGTCGGCGTCGTGGTGGGCCTGCCGGCGACGAGTAGGAGCCGGGCGCTGGCGAGCGAGGCCGGCCTGGCGGTGATGGACGTCGCCGATGCGGTCCACGCCGCCGACGTGATGATGGTCGCCGTCCCGGACACGGCCCAGAAGGCCGTCTACGACGCCGAGATCGGACCGAACCTTCGGTCGGGCCAGCTGCTGATGTTCGCCCATGGCTTCAACATCCACTTCGGCCTGATCGACCCGCCGGGCGGCGTGGACGTGGGGATGGTCGCGCCGAAGAGCCCGGGCCACTTGGTCCGCACGGTCTTCCAGGCGGGCGGGGGGGTGCCCGCGCTGTTTGCGGTCCACCGCGACAGCTCCGGGACGGCCCGGGGACGGGTCCTGGCCTACGCCCGGGCGCTCGGCTCCACCCGGGCCGGCGCGCTCGAGACGACCTTCGCCGAGGAGACGGAGTCCGATCTCTTCGGCGAGCAGGCGGTCCTCTGCGGCGGCGTCAGCAACCTGGTCAAGATGGGCTTCGAGACGCTCGTCGAGGCCGGCTACCAGCCCGAGCTGGCCTACTTCGAGACGATGCACGAGCTGAAGCTGATCGTCGACCTGATGTACCGCGGCGGTCTCAACTTCATGCGCTTCAGCGTCTCCGACACGGCCGAGTACGGCGATTACGTCTCCGGGCCGCGGATCGTCGACGACCACGTTCGGGCGACGATGCGCCAGGTCCTTCGGGAGATCCGCGACGGCAGCTTCGCCCGCCGCTGGGTCGCCGAGAACGAGGCGGGCCGGCCCGAGTTCGAGCGGCTCCGGGCGGCCGACCGTGACCACCAGATCGAGCAGGTCGGCGCCGCCCTGCGAGCCCAGATGGCCTTCCTCAACCCCGTGGTGGTCCGGGCCGGCGAGGCCCAGGCCGCCGCCGAGCGGACGCCGCCGGCCGCGTCGGAGGCCGGACGGTGAGCGGGCCAGGCGGCCCGGCGATCGTGCCGGGCACGGTCCGCATCTTCGACACCACCCTCCGCGACGGCGAGCAGGCGCCCGGCGCCGGGCTGACCGCGGCCGAGAAGCTGGAGGTCGCCCGCCAGCTCGCTCGCCTCCGGGTCGACGTCATCGAGGCCGGCTTCCCGGCCGCCTCGCCGGGCGACTTCGAGGCCGTCCAGCGCATCGCC
>JAJYJO010000144.1 GCA_021789435.1 Chloroflexota bacterium | reverse complement strand
CGGGCGCGCAGCGGCGCCGGCCGGGGGCCGGCCGGGGCGTGATGGCCGGGTGAGCGGCGGTGCAGCGGCCTGTGCCACGATAGGGCCGTGACCGGCCGCCGGCGCCTCCGCCTGGACCAGCTCCTCGTCGAGCGGGGCCTCGTCGAGAGCCGTGCCCGCGGCCAGGCCCTGCTGCTCGCCGGCAAGGTGCGCGTCGGGGATGGTGACGCTGCCCGCGTCGACCGGAAGGCCGGCGAGGTCGTGGACGCGGAGACGCCGCTGGCGGTCGAGGAGCCGCTCCCGTATGTCTCGCGCGGCGGCGTCAAGCTGCGGGGCGCGCTCGACGACCTGCAGGTCGACCCGGCCGGCCTGGCCTGCCTGGACGTGGGCGCCTCCACGGGCGGCTTCACCGACCTCCTGTTGCAGCGCGGCGCGGCCCGTGTCTATGCTCTGGACGTGGGCCGCGGCCAGCTCGCGGAGCGGCTCCGCGGGGATCCGCGGGTCGTCTCGCTCGAGCGGACGAACGCCCGCAGCCTGGGGCCCGGCGTCCTGCCCGAGCCGGTCGCGCTGTCCGTCGTCGACGTCTCGTTCATCTCGCTCGAGCGGGTCCTGGGCCCGGTGGCGGGCTGCTCCGGACCGGAGGGAGGGAGGATCGTGGCGCTCGTCAAGCCCCAGTTCGAGGCCGGCCGCGGCGGCGCGCCCGGGGGCGTGGTGCGCGATCCGGCCGTTCACCTGGCGGTGCTTCGGCGCGTCGCCGTGCACGCCCTCGGCCTGGGGCTGGACCTCCTGGGCGCCACGGTCTCGCCGCTCCGCGGGCCGCAGGGCAACCGGGAGTTCTTCCTGCTGCTGGCCGTGCCGGCCGGCTGGCGGCTCCCCGCGCAGGCCGGGCCGGGCCCGCTGCCGGTCGCCTGGGAGGAGCGGCTGGCGGAGCTGGCGGCCCCATGAAGGTCGAGCGGATCGGCTTCGCCTACAACCCGACCAACGGGGCCGCGCTGGAGCTGCGAGAGCGTGCCGCGGGCTGGTGCGGGGAGCGCGGGATCGCCCAGTGGGCCGCCCCGGCCGGAGAGCTCGAGGCGCTTCTCCGGGAGCTCCCCACGACCAGCGTCCTGATCGTCCTCGGCGGTGACGGCACGTTCCTGCGGGCGGCCCGGGCGGTGGCCGAGGTGGACGTCCCACTGCTCGGCGTCAACCTGGGCAAGGTCGGCTTCCTGTCGAAGGTGGAGGCCCACCAGCTGGAGCCGATCCTGGTCCAGGTCGCCGCCGGGGACTACCGGATCGAGGAGCGGATGGCCCTCCGGGCGACCGTCCATCCGGGCGGCCGGGCCGACCCGGCGGAGACCTTCTTCGCCCTCAACGACATCACGATCGCCCGGGGCTCGCTGGCCCGCGTCTGCCGCCTGGAGGTGGCGATCGGGCCCTCGCACCTGGCGACCTTCGTCGCCGACGGCCTGGTGGTCGCCAGCCCGACCGGCTCGACCGGCTACTCCTTCTCGGCCGGTGGGCCGATCGTCGACCCGATCAGTCGCAACCTGGTCGTGACGCCGATCGCGGGCTATCTCTCGGCGATCCGGTCGGTGGTGGTGAGCCCGCGCCAGACGGTCCGCTGCCGCGTCCTCGACAGCCACGAGGCGCTCGTCAGCATCGACGGCCGCGAGGACCGCTCGCTCCAGATCGGCGACGTCGTGGCCGTGGCCGCGCTCTACCGGCCCATCCGCTTCATCGAGCCCCGGGGGGCGATCCCCTTCTGGGACCTGCTCCGCCAGAAGGTGGAGCTGCTCCCATCGTGAGCGGGCCGGCGGCCGCCGCCGACGCGATGGCGGAGGAGGCCCGCCCCGGCCGCCTGCTGGAGCTGGCCGTCCGCGACCTGGCGCTGATCGACCGGCTGCGCCTGGAGCTGGCCCCGGGTCTCAACGTGCTGACCGGCGAGACCGGGGCGGGCAAGAGCCTGCTGATCGACGCTCTCGGGCTGGCCCTCGGCGCCCGTGCGGACCCGGGCCTGGTCCGCCACGACCGCGACAGCGCCCACGTCGAGGCGCTCTTCGAGCGGCTGCCCGAGCCCCTCATCGCGGTCCGCGAGGTCTCCGCCGCCGGGCGGTCGACGGCCCGCCTGGACGACGACGCCGTGCCGGCCGCCCGCCTGGCCGAAGCGGTCGGCGGTCTCGTCGAGATCCACGGCCAGCACGACCAGCAGCGGCTGCTCGACGAGCGCTGGCAGCGCGAGCTGCTCGACGCCTACGCCGGCCTCGCCCAGGAGCGCGCCGCCGTGGCGGCCGCGGTGGGTGCCTGGCGAGCGAACCAGGCGGTCCTGGAGGCCCTGGCCGTGGAGCCGCGCGAGCTCGCCCGCCGGCTGGAGCTCCAGGAGCACGAGGCGTCGGAGATCGCCGCCGCCCGCCTGCGGGTCGGCGAGGCCGCCGAGATCACGGCCGCGCTGGTGGCCGCCCGTCACGGCGAGGCGATCGCCCGTGGCAGCAGCGCGATCCACGAGGCGCTCCTGGGGGAGGGGAGCGGGGCGCGCGAGACGGCCGCGGCAGCTCTGGGGGAGGCCCGCGAGCTGGCCCGCCTGGACGGCCGGTTCGAGGCCCTCGCCGGCCGGCTGGCCGGCCTGGTCGCCGAGCTGGAGGACGCGGCCGCCGAGGCCCGCGCCCTGGCCGAGTCAGTCGAGCACGATCCCGCCGCCCTGGCCCGCCTCGAGGAGCGGCTCTCGCTGATCTTCTCGCTGGAGCGGAAGTACGGCGACGACGAAGGCGCCGTCCTCGCCCATGGACGGCGGGCGGAGGAGGAGACGGATCGGCTGCGGGGCCTGGAGGGCGAGCGGGCCCGCCGGACCGCCGACGCGGAGCGGCTGCTCGCGGAGGTGGCCGCGACGGCGGTCCGCCTCTCGGCCGGGCGCCGGGCGGCCGCGGAACGGCTGGCGGCCGCGGTCGCGGTCGCGCTGGAGACCCTCGGCTTCCGGCGGACCGGGGTGGAGATCGCGGTCGGCCGGCGGCCGGCCGGTCCGGACGAGCCGGCGGTCGAGCTGGACGGCGACGCCGTGGCCTTCGACACGACCGGCGTCGACCAGGTGGTGTTCCGGATCGCGCCCAACGTCGGCGAGCCGGCGCGGCCGCTCGCTCGCATCGCGTCCGGCGGGGAGCTCTCGCGCCTGGCCCTGGCCTTCAAGGAGGTCCTCGCGGAGGTGGACGCGACGCCGACGCTCGTCTTCGACGAGATCGACACGGGGATCGGCGGACGCAGCGCGGAGCCGGTCGGGCGGAGCCTGTGGAGCCTCGGGCGGCGCCACCAGGTCCTCTGCGTCACCCACCTGGCCCAGATCGCGGCCTACGCCGACGTCCACTTCCGGATCGCCAAGCAGGAGCAGGCCGGGCGGACCGTGACCGAGGTGCGCCGGCTCTCGCGCCAGGAACGAATCGCCGAGCTGGCCGCGATGCTCGGCGGCGAGGAGGGCGGCCCGGCCTCGCTGGCGGGAGCCCGCGAGCTGCTGGCCCGGGCGGAGTCGTGGCGCCGGTCGCCGGCCGGGATCCCGGCCTGAGGGGCGGCCCGCCCGGGGCGCGATCCCCGGCGCAGCCGCGTCCCGGGCCGGCCCCTGCCGAGCGGGTCGCCGCCGGGGCCACCGTTCCGCTGGGAGAGGCGATCCGGGCGTTCCTGGCCTATCTCCGCGTGGAGCGCGGCCTGGCCCCGGCGAGCCTGGC
>JAJYJO010000053.1 GCA_021789435.1 Chloroflexota bacterium | reverse complement strand
CGCCGGGGCCGGGGCCGGACCGTCGCCGAGACGGCGGGCGCACCCAGGGCCGGCGCACCCGAAGGGGCAAGCGCACCCGAAGGGGCAGGCGCCGCGCGCCGTGCCCCGCGCCGCCGCGCGAGTGCGGGGACGTCGGCCGCCGCGCCCGCCACCACGCCCGCCGGGGAGGCGACGGCGGAGCCGGCCGCGGAGCCGGCCGCGGCTCGTCGTCGGACGACCCGTCGGAAGACCGGCGCTGCTGCCGGGGGCGGAGCGGATGGCGGTGCCGAGGGCGGCAACGGGTAGACGCGTCCGCCGAGCGGCGGCCGCGGGGGTCCGGTGAGCCCGGGGGCCACCCGCGGCCAGCCGTCCGCGACCGCGACGGTGCGGCGGATGATCGCCGGTCCCGCACCCCACGCCATCCTCCTGACGGGCCCGCCCGCCGTCGGCAAGACGACGCTGGCCCTGGACCTCGCGGCCGGCCTGCTCTGCTCGGCCGCCGACCCCGAGCTGCGGCCGTGCGGCACGTGCCGCGCCTGCCGGACCGTCGCGAGCGGCAACCACCCGGACCTGCATCGCCTCGCGCCGGACGGGCCGGGGGGCCAGGTCCGCCTGGGCGACCCGCGCCATCCCGAGCCGGGCAGCGTCCGGCACCTGGCGGGCGAGCTGGCTCTGCTGCCGGTCGAGGGAGGCGCGCGCGTCGCGATCGTTGAGGCCGCCCAGCGGCTCAACGAGGACGCCCAGAACGCGCTCCTCAAGACGCTGGAAGAGCCGCCGCCGGGGGTCACGATCGTCCTCTGCGCCGACGAAGAGGATGCCCTGCTGCCGACCGTTCGCTCCCGCTGCGTGCGGGTCCGGCTCGGACCGGTCTCCGGCCGGGCCATCGAGGGACTGCTGGGGGAGCGGGGCCTGGCCGATCCTCCGACCGCCGCCAGGCTGGCCAGGCTCGCCGAGGGCCGGCCGGGCCTGGCGCTCGCCTACGCGGTGGCCCCCGGCGCAGTCCGCCGCCGCGAGAAGCTCGCCCGGTGGCTGCTCGATCTGCTGCACGCCGACCGCCGCGCCCGGCTGGTCGCCGTGCGCGACCTCCTGCCCGAGGCGGCGGCGATGGCTGACGAGCTGTCCGCCGCGCGGGACCGCCTCGCCGGGGAGGCGGCCGGCGCCGTTCTTGTCGCGGCGCGCGCGGTCACCGGGCCGGACGACGCGGGCTCCGCCGACGTGCCCGTCCAGGAGCCCGGAGAGGGCGGCCGGGGGCGCATCTCCCCGGCCGAGCGGCGGCGTGCGGCGGCCGCCCTGCTGGAGGTCTGGTCGGCCGTCTCGCGCGACCTGGCGGTCGCGGCGCTCGGCGGTCGCCGGGAGCTCCGCGACCCCGCCCTCCTGGAGGAGCTGGTGGCCGCGGCCGACGGGATGGCTCCGGAGGCCCCCGCCCGCTTCCTCGGCCGGCTCGCCCGCACGTCCGAGCTGCTGGAGCAGAATGCCAACCCGGAGCTGGCGCTCGACGTCCTGGCCCTCAGCTGGCCCAGGGTGGCGGCCTGAGGCCGGTCGCGTGGCCGGTTCGGACGGCGCGGGACAAGGGCGGGCCCCCGATGCGACGGCGGCCGTGGAGGCGGTCGTCCACGGCTGGGTCCAGGGCGTCGGCTTCCGCTTCTTCGCCCTCGGCCGGGCGACCGCGCTCGGCCTCACCGGCTGGGTCGCCAACGAGCCCGACGGGACCGTGCGCTGCCTGGCGGAGGGTTCCAGGGCAGACCTCGAGCGGCTGCTGGCGGCGCTCCGCGACGGACCGCCGGGGGCGGCGGTGACCCGGGTCGAGGCCAGCTGGCGGGCGCCGAGCGGCCGTTTCGATCGCTTCAGCGTCCGGAGCGCCTACCACCCTGGCGACTGACCCGAGCCGGAGTCGGCCGCCCGGTCCCGAGGCCGCTGCACCGCGTGGACCGCGCGGTGGCTCGTGCCGGCAGAAGTTCGGGCAGCCGCGGATGGGACCTCCGGGTCATGGTGCCCTGCGCCTCGATGTTCGATCCTCGGGCGGTGGAACCACTCGCGTCCGTGGCCGAGGAGTTGCCGGCCCTCTACCGCGACGTCCTCGACGCGCTCGCCGACCTCGAGCGGCGTGGCGACCGGACCATCGCCATCCGATTGCGCCGCGAGGCGCTCGCCACCTACGCGCTGCCCTGGGACGCGGAGACGCAACGCAAGCTCGAGCACCTGCGCGGCCGGATCGACGGCGCCCGGCGCCAGGCACTCAGCGGGCCCCTGCCCCCCAGGCCTCGCGGCCTCCGTCTCTGGCGCCGTCGCGCCGGGGAGGCGGGCGCGCGCTGAGTCCCGCCTCGAGCGGGGCGCCCCCGCGGCCGGCGGTCTACCCTGTTGCGGATGGCCGAGCCCGAGATCCCACCCGCGCCAGTCGCCGTGCCCTCAGCGGGCCGCGCGGTGGTCGGCCGCGCGCTCGACGCCTACGCCGAGCTGCAGCTCCTGGGCGAGACGATCGAGGAGGAGTGGCTGTACGTCACCGAGCTCGGCCGGGTCTACCGCGCGCGCCTGGAGGACCTCGGGGAGCGGCTCGGCCACGGCGAGCTGCCGCCCGAGACCGCGGCCGCGATCGACGAGGCGATCGCCGAGATCGGGCTGATCTCCGACCCTCACCGCGCGATCGACTGGCTGTCGACCTTTCCCCAGGTCGTTGCCCTGGCGCTCGGCCCGGCGCTCGCCGCCGCGGAGCGCTGAGCGATGCGCTTCCAGGAAGCGGCGCCGGACGCCCGCTCCGTGGTCTACCGGGGGATCCAGGCAGACCCGCTCGTCGGCCGAGTGGCCGGCCTCCTGGCCGACGCGCCGCTGGCGGTTCGCGTCCTGGCCCGGGCGGTGATGAACGGTGAGCGGACGGGCCCTGCGCCGTGGCGGACCATCTTCCCGACGCTCCTCGTCGCCGGGGCACCGGACGCCGTCCGCGACCAGGCGGAGGCGGTCCTGGCGGCCTGCCTGGAGGTCGCCGAGCGCGGCGAACAGGCGCGCAGCCAGTACCGGGGAGCCATCGTCGAGGAGCTCACGGCCCGCCTGCTGACCCGGCGGAGCGGGCCGGTCCGGCGCGAGCGGCGCGTCCTCTTCGATGGGGTGCCGGCCGACATCCATCCCTACGACGTGACGGTCGAGGCGGCCGGCGCCGAGGAGGTCTACGACTGCAAGTGGGGCGCGCGGGGCATCAACGCGGACGTCCTCCACCAGCTCGACGACGCGCGTCGGCACGCCGCCGACGAGGACCGACGGCTCGTGGTGGCCGTCGTCGTCTTCGACGTCCGGACCTCCTGCGAGGTCCGCCTTGCGGGCCTGACGGCACCCCATGAGGCGACCGACCTCATCCCGCTGGAGGGGCTCGGCCGGCTCGGCCGGAAGCGGCCGTGACGGGCGCGGCCGTGTCCGCGGGAGGCTCCGATGCCGGGGAGCGGCTCGTCCACGCCTACCGGATCCGCTTCGACGAGGCCACCCCCCACGACGTCCTGCGGAGCTCCGTCTACCTCGCCTTCGCCCAGGACTGCGCTTGGCTCCACTCGGAGTCCCTCGGCTTCACCCGCGCCTGGTACGCGGAGCGCGGCCTGACCTGGCTGGTCCGCGCGGTCGAGCTGTCGGTCGAGCGCGACGCCCGGGCCTACGAGGAGGTGGCCGTCAGCACCGAGGTGACGGCCATGCGCCGCGTCTGGGCCCGCCGCAGGAGCGAGTTCCGGGCGACCCCGGAGGGGGAGCTGCTGGCTGTCGCCCGGATCGACTGGGTGATGGTCGGAGATCGCGGCCTGCCGGCTCGCATCCCGGCCGACCTCTTCGCCGCGTTTCCGGGGCCCGCGGTCTTCGACCCGCGGCGGGTCCAGCCGGGACCGGAGCCGCCATCGGCGGAACGGCTGGCCTTCACCGTGCGGCCGCGCGACCTGGACCCGATGGCGCACGTCAACAACACGGTCTATCTCGATTACCTCGAGGAGGCGGTCGAGGCGGCTGGGAACGGCGAGCTCCTGCGCCGGGTGCCACGCCACTTTGCGCTGGAGTACGTCGCGCCGGCGCCGCCCGGCGCCAGGCTGCAGTCGGCCACCTGGCCCATCACCGGGGGCCTGGCCTACCGCCTGGCACTCGATTCGGGCGATGAGCTCCTGCGCGGGGAGCTGCTCGTCGACGGCCGGCCGACCTGACCGGCGGCCTCGCGCCGCCGAGAGCGGCTACCGGCCCTCGAGCTCGGGTCCGCTCCCGGCGCCCGGTTCGGCCGGCGGCTCCGTCGGGGGCACGGCCGGCGTCTCCGCGGGCGCCCGGCCCTCGGTCCGGCGCAGGTCGGCCGCCAGCTCCTTGCTGCGGGCCGCGACCCGTCCGCCCACGTCTTCGGTCACTTCGGCGGCCCTGTGGGCGATCGGGCCGGCCTTGGCAGCGGCGACCGCCGCCAGCTCGGCCGACTTGGCCGCCACCTCCCGCAGCACCGGGCCGGCCTGGTGGGCCAGCTCGTCGATCATCGACTGGAGCTGGTTGAGCATCTGGGCCGGTCGGCCGCCGGCCGGGGCCGGCTCGGGTCCGCTGGTTCCCTCGGGGGCGGCGCCTTCCTGGGCAGGCGTTTCGGCGGAGGGCAGGTCGGGATTGATCTCGGGCACGTCGTCTCGCGGTTCCATCGCGTCACCTCGCTGCCCGGCGGCCGCGCCGGGCTTTCAATCGGTCCGTCCGGGACCTCATCGTACCGCCGCTGGCCAGCCGCCCGATAGGGCGAACGGTCCCGCCGGGGCGGGTCGGGCACACGTTTCGCGGGCCGCGCCGCCCGGATATCGTGCCGCGGCCGCGTCAGCCGAGGCCGAAGCGCTCGATCGCCGCGTCGGCCAGGACGCGGCCGATCGCCGGCGAGGCCGTCGCCGCCGGCGAGGGCGCGTTGCCGACGTGGAGGACGTGGCCGCTCCCGCCGAGGACGAAGTCGTCCTCCAGCGTCCCGTCCGGGCGGAGCGCCTGGGCCCGCACGCCGGAAGGCCCGAAATCCAGCTGGTCGGCCCGCAGCTCCGGGACGTAGCGCCGGAGCGCCGCGACGAAGGCCGGCTTCCAGGCGTCCCGCCATATCTCCGCCAGGCCGGTCCGCAGGTACGGCCGGGCCAGGCGCCAGAAGCCGCGGTAGGCGAGCGTCTCCGCCAGGTCGCGCGGCGACAGGTCGCGGCGGCGGTAGCCCTCCCGGGCGAAGGCGAGGACCGCGTTCGGACCGGCCCAGACCGCCCCGTCGATCCGGCGTGTGAAGTGGACGCCCAGGAACGGGAAGCGCGGGTCGGGCACCGGGTAGAGAAGCCCCCGGACCAGGTCACGGGCGGCCGGCCTGAGGGTGTAGTAGTCGCCCCGGAAGGGGACGATGCGGAGGGCATCGGTCTCCCCGGCCAGGCGGGCCAGGCGGTCGGCGTGCAGCCCGCCACAGACGATCACGTCGCGCCCGACGATCTCCCCCGCCTGCGTCAGGATGATCCGCTCCCCGGCTCCCTCCCGGAGGCCTGTGACGCGCCGTCCGGTCAGGATCACCCCGCCCCGCGCCCGGATCTCGCCGGCGAAGGCGAAGGCGACCCGCCGGAAGTCGATGACCCCGGTCCGCGGCGACCAGAGGCCGCGGATCCCGGCAGCGTGCGGCTCCAGCTCGCGCAGCCGCTCCGGCCCCACGGCCTCCAGGCCGTCGACGCCGTTGGCCCGGCCGCGCCGCTCCAGCTCGTCCAGGCGGGGCAGCTCCGCCTCCTCGATCGCCACGACCAGCTTGCCGCAGTGCTGGTATGGGATTCCGTGCTCGTCGGCGAACGATTCCAGCGCCGCCTTTCCCTCGCGGCAGAGTCGTGCCTTGAGCGAGCCGGGCGGGTAGTAGAGGCCGGAGTGCAGGACACCCGAGTTGTGGCCGGTCTGGTGGCGGGCGAGCTCCGCCTCCTTCTCCACGATGGCGAGGCTGAGGCCGGGCCGGGCGAGCAGGAGGCGGTAGGCGGTGGCCAGGCCCACGATGCCGCCACCGACCACGACGAGGTCGAACCGCTCGCCGGCCGGGGGGCGATCGCCCGAGGCGCCAAGATCGGGAAAGGAGCCCACCGGGCCAGCATAGTGGCTCCGGCGGCGGCGCCCGGGGGGAGTCCCGCCCGCCTGCGGTCGGATGCCGGGGCAGCCGGGCCGGTGGGTGCCGCCCGCCGGGCCGGTGGCATACTCGGCGACGTGGGCCGCCCCTTCCAGCAGGTCGACGTCTTCTCCGACACACCCTACCGCGGGAACCCGGTCGCCGTCGTGCTCGACGCGGCCGGCCTCGACGACGAGGCGATGCAGCGGTTCGCTCGCTGGACGAACCTGTCGGAGACGACCTTCGTGCTGCCGCCGCGCAGCCCGGAGGCGGACTACCGGGTTCGGATCTTCACGCCGGTCGGCGAGCTGCCCTTCGCCGGCCACCCCACCCTCGGCTCGTGCCACGCCTGGCTCGCCGCGGGCGGCAGGCCGCGCCGGGCCGGGAGCCCGGTCCAGGAGTGCCGGGCCGGGCTGATCCGGCTGCGGCGGACTCCGATGGGCCTCGCCTTCGCCGCCCCGCCGCTGGTCCGGTCGGGGCCGGTGGACGAGGCGCTCGTGGCGCGGATCGCCCTTCTCCTCCGGATCGAGCGCGAGGCGATCGTCGACGCCCAGTGGGTCGACAACGGGCCGGGCTGGGTGGCCGTGCTCCTGGCGGACGCCGAGGCGGTGCTCGCCCTCCACCCCGGCTTCGTGGACCTCGACCTGGGCGTCGTCGGTCCCAGCCCGCCGGGCTCGCCGGCCGCTTTCGAGGTCCGCGCCTTCTTCCCCAAGGACGGCGCCACGGTCGAGGACCCGGTGACGGGCAGCCTCAACGCCTCCCTCGCCGACTGGCTGCTCCGGACCGGCCGGGCGACCGCCCCGTACGTCGTCAGCCAGGGCACCGCGCTGGGACGGGCGGGACGGGTCCACCTCTCGCGCGACGAGGCGGGCACGATCTGGGTGGCCGGGGCGACGGTTACCTGCCTGCGGGGCGAGGTCGAGCTGTAGCCGCCGTCAGCCCCCGTCAGCCCCCGGATGGCCATTTCGTACTGCCCCGCATAACGATCTCCCGGCACGCCCGTTGTAGGAGACGCAAGCGAACCAGGCGTCCCGTCGGGGGCGGGTCGAGCAACCTCGAACCGGAGCGTGCAGATGATCGGACTCCTCAAGGCCCTCGGAATCGTGAAGTCGGCGATCGCGATCACCGCCCTGACGGCCGCGACCACCTTCGCCGCCAGCCAGGTGGTGCTTCCCGCGGTCTCGAACGGCGGCCAGGCCCACGCGAGCGCCGGAGCGGCCAACGCCGTCAACACGACCCTCACCACGAACAAGCCCGCCACGAACCCCGACGTTTCGACCGGCAAGGACACGACCGCGCTCGTCAGCCGCCTGACGGCCAACGAGACGCGCCTGGTCGCGAACCTCGAGAGCGTCCTCTCGCGCCTCGAGGCGAACCCGAACGTCAACGAGCACGCCAAGGCGGCCATCCAGGCGGTCCTCACCCGGCTCCAGGGCGACGTCGGCCTGAACCGGGCGATCCAGGCCGTCCAGGGCCAGCACCCGAACCCGCCGGCAGGCGGCACCCAGCAGACGCTGCCTTCGCAGGCGCAGAACCACCCGACGCCGACCGATCACCCCGGCAAGCCCTGATCGGCCCTCGACGACAGGCCGCTCTTCGGCAACCGGCCGGCCCCTGAGGGCCGGCCGGTTGCTTTTCGCCCGCGACCGGCCCCGGCCCGGGAGCCCGTTCCCGTGTCGCCCGTCGATCGACCGGGCGCACGCCGCGTGGGTGCCCCAACATAGGCCCTGAGCCGGCGAGCCGCCGGTCCCCAACGGGAGAGCGTGCCTGTGTTCGAGGAGCCCGGCCTGTTCCCGCCGGAGGAGCTCGGGGAGGAGGCCCCCGCCGGGGGGGGCGGCGGCCAGGGTGCCCGCCGCGTCCATCCCAGGAACCGGCTGAACGAGATGACGGGCGAGGAGTGGCTCTACTTCACGAAGTCCGTCCTGACCACGAGCTACCCCTCCGTCTACAGCCAGAAGCTGCGCCGGCAACATGGCGCCAACAAGCCGCCTCAGCTGATGGCCCTCCTGATCGAGTTCTTCACCCGCTCCGGTGACCGGGTGCTCGACCCGTTCGCGGGCGTCGGCGGGACACTGATCGGAGCCTCCATCGCCCGGCCCTCGCCGCGCCGCTGCGTCGGCATCGAGATCGCGGATCACTGGGCCGGGATCTACCGCCGGGTGCTGGGCGAGAACCCGTCCCTCCGTCCGCAGGAGATGGTGGTGGGCGACTGCATCGCCGTCATGGACCGCTGGCTGGCCGGCGAGGCGGTGACCGGTGACGACGGCAGCGCCATCGCGGCCTCACCGGCCGAGCCGTTCGACTTCATCGCGACCGACCCGCCCTACAACATCCACCTGGCCCAGACGATGAGCGGCCGCGGCGGCGCGGCCTACGCGGACCGGTTCGCCAACCGGCGATCCGACTACAACATGCGCTCGGACGACCCGGCCGACCTGGCCAACCTGCCGGACTTCGCCGCCTATCTCGCGGCGATGGAGCAGGTGTTCGAGCGCTGCGTACGGCTGCTGCGGCCGGCGGGCTACATGGCCGTCATCGTCCGCAACGCCTACCAGGGGGGCGAGTACCTCTTCACCCACGCCGAGCTGGCCCGCGCGGCCAGAGGGGTCGGGTTCGTCCCCAAGGGCGAGATCGTCTGGCACCAGTCGGGGACCCGCCTGCGGCCCTACGGCTACCCCAACAGCTACGTCCCGAACATCGCCCACCAGTTCATCCTGATCCTGCAGCGGCCGGCCGCGAAGGGCTGAGCGAGCGCCCGCGGCCGGTCTGTCCGGGCCCGGCCGGTCCGCGGGGGCGCGTCGACCACGGGGTCTCACACTTCGCGTCGCCTGACATCTCCTTCCGTCGGTGGCTTCAGGCGAGGTACCTGCTCCAGGCGCAGGCGGTTGAGATCACCAGCGATCCCGCGGCGGCGACCACGCCGTAGCGGAGAAATCCCAGGAAGCTGAGGGTGGCCGTCCCGTTCGGGTCCAGGACCAGGTCCTCGAGGCGAAGCGAGGCTCTGCCCGGCATCTCGATCAGCCGAATGCCCGATCCCGCTCTGTCGCCCCGCAGTCTACGAGGGGCGGACGGCGGGCAACGCTCCGCTCCGGGCGGCCGCCGGGCCGGCGAAGAGCCGTCCCCGCAGGCGCATCGCCGACCAGACGAAGAAGAGCATCACCGGCACCTCGATCAGCGGCCCGACGACCGTGGCCAGGGCCACGGTCGGGCTGAAGGCGGTGATCGCGATGGCGATGGCGATCTCGAAGTCGCGGCCGGTGGCGTTGAAGGCCACGGCCACGGCATCCTCGTAGCTGAAGCGGAGCCGCCAGCCGACGAGGAAGACGGTGAAGAACATGATTCCGAAGAAGAGCGCCATCGGGATCGCCATCTCGACCACGATCTGCGGCCGGCGCAGGATCAGGTCGCCCTTCAGCGCGAACATCACGACCAGGGTGAAGAGGAGACCCAGGATCGAGATCGCGTTGAGGGTTGGCTTGAGCGCGTCCATCCCGGCCTCGCCCCGCTGGCGGACGACCGCCAGCCGGGTCAGCACGCCCAGGAAGAGTGGCAGCCCCAGGTAGAGGACCACGCTCTCGGCCACCACCCAGACATCGAAGCTGACGGCGCCGATCAGGAGCCGGGCGTAGACCGGGATCAGGAGCATCTGGACGACGGAGTTGAGGGCCACGAAGACCAGGGCCATCGGCGTGTTGCCCCGGGCCAGGAAGGTGAAGATGATCACCATCGCGATGCACGGGGCCAGGCCGTAGAGCACCAGCCCCGTGTGCAGCTCCGGATCGCCGACGAAGAGGTTGGCGAGACCCAGCATGACGAACGGCGCCACGAGGTAGTTGAAGCCCAGGACCACGGCCAGCTGGCGCGGCGAGCGGACGGCCGCGCCGACCTCGCCGAGGCGGACGTTGGTCATCGCCGGGTACATCATCGCGAAGAGCCCGATCGGCACGCCCAGGCTGATCGCGTTCGGCACCGTCAGCTGGAACGTCCCGCCGGCGATCGCCTTCAGCGCGTCGATCGGCGGGGTCAGGGTGAAGTCGGAGATCTGCAGGGCGTTCCCGACGCCGATCCCGATCGCCATGCTGACGACCACGAAGAAGGGCAGGAGGCGGAAGTCTTCCAGGCGGAGCAGCAGGCGGCGCATCGCTGGTGCCCTCAGCGCTCCCAGATCGTGCCCGAGCGGACCGCCCCGAGGGTGCCCGCCGTGACGGCCAGCCAGAAGAGCGCCAGGACGACGAAGAGGACCACGGCGAACGCCTCCAGCCAGCCGGCGTGCCACGAGCGGGCCAGCGCCAGCGTGGCCGCCGTGTACGCTCCGAGCGGGAAGGTGAAGGCCCACCAGCCCAGGCCGTAGGGAAGCCGCCCGCGCCGCAGGTAGGCCGCCAGCAGGACGGCCGCCGCCGCCAGCCACCAGAGGCCGAAGCCCCAGAGCACGGCGGCGGCGATGGAGGAGGCGACACCGACGGCCGGCGCGGCGGCTCCCCAGACCGGGGCCCCGGCCCCGGCGAGGCGGACGAGCGCCAGGCTGCCGACGCCTATCGGCCCGAGGCCGATCCAGAGGGAGGGGGCGAGCGGCGCGGCCGGCAGCGGGTGGAAGACCAGCCGATCGTAGAGCAGCGAGGCGACGAGGACGAAGAGGAGGAAGCCCATCCCCCAGAAGGCGTAACCGGCGACGAGCAGGGTCGGCAGGTCCGCGGCCGCCACGTGCGGCGCCAGCGGCACAAGGACCATCGGGACGATGATGTTGACGACCGGCGGGATGAACCAGGCCCCGTTGGCGGTCTGCGGCTCCACCCGGTGGCTCACGAAGAGGAGCGACGCGAAGGCGACGCTGACGCCGAAGGCGAGCACGATCCCCACCGCCGCCAGGGCGGCGACGAGGGCGGTCGTGGCCTCCGGCGCGAGGACCGACGGGCCGACGGTGGCAAGGCCGACGGCGAGCACCAGGATCCCGCCCGGGAACGTGCCGTAGAGGGCTCCCGCCACCGGGTTCGCCAGGTCCTCCCGGGCGGCGTCCGGGTGGCGCAGCCAGCGCGCCACGTACGGGATCCCGAGACCGACCGCCAGCACCGCCGACAGCCCGACCATCAGCACGCCGAGCGACCGGGCGGCGTCGCCCAGGCCGGCCACCTGGCCGGGATTCTGGTAGGCGATGACCCCCACGATCGCGGTGCCCATCACCGCCCCGTACCAGCCCGGGTGGAAGCCCCGCAGCCGGGCCAGCGGGGCGGTCATCGCTCGATCCGTGGTCATGACGACGCTCATCGCGGGCTCCTCGCCCTTCGGTCCGGGCCCGCCCGTCACGCCCGGGCCGGGCTGAGCCACTCGGCGATGTCGCCGGGACTCGGGATGCGGCCGTAGCTCACGACCCGGCCGTCGATCACGAGCCCGGGCGTGCTCATGACCCCGTAGGCCATGATCTGGCGGTAGTCGGTGACCTTGACGATCTCGGCCGCGACGCCCGCCATCGCGATCGCCTGCCGGGCGTTCGCCTCCAGGCGCTGGCAGTTGGGGCAGCCGGGGCCGAGCACTTCGATCCTGGTCATGACGGACGACTCCTTCCGGGTCAGGCGATGAGAGCGTTGAAGAGGTAGCCGATGCAGAGGATCCCGATCGTCACCACCGTCGCGAAGACCGCGATGAGCTGCCAGCGGACGACGCGGCGCAGGATGATGAACTCGGGCAGGCTGATGGCCGTGATCGCCATCATGAAGGCGAGCGTGGTCCCGAGCGGCATCCCCTTGCCCAGGAGGGCCTGGACGATCGGGATGGTGCCGGCCGCGTTCGAGTAGAGGGGGAGCGCGATCAGGACCACGATCGGCACCGCGAACGGGTTGGAGCGGCCGCCGATGGCGGCCACGAGGTCGGTCGGAGCGTAGCCGTGGATCAGGGCGCCGAGGCCGATCCCGATCAGCAGGTAGGGCGTGATCCGGCGCACCAGCTCGATCGTGTAGCGCCAGGCGTCGGTGACCCGGTCGGCCCACGTCAGCCTGACCTCGGCCACCGTCCCACCGGCGCCCTGCAGCTCCCAGACGTACGGCTCCACGTAGCGCTCCAGGCGCAGCGCCCCGATCACGAGCCCGCCGGTGATGGCCACGACCAGGCCGGCCGCCACGTAGACCAGCGCGATCTGCGCTCCGAAGAGGCCCCACAGCAGGACCAGCGCCACCTCGTTGACCATCGGCGAACTGATGAGGAAGGCGAAGGTGATGCCGAGCGGGATGCCGGCCTCCACGAAGCCGATGAAGAGCGGCACCGCCGAGCACGAGCAGAAGGGGGTGACGATCCCGAAGGCGGCCGCCGCGACGCTGCCGGCCAGCGTGCCGCGGCCGGCCAGGGCGGCCCGCACCCGCTCGGGCGGGAAGAAGCTCCGGACCAGCGTGACCACCGTCACGATCCCGAGCAGGAGCAGCAGGACCTTAGGCACGTCCATCAGGAAGAAGTCGACCGCGTCGCCGAGATGGCTGCCGCGCTCCAGGCCGAGCAGCTCGTAGCTCGCCCAGTCGGCGAGCGGCGCCTCGGCGAGCCAGGCCACGAGCCAGGCGAGGGCTGTGGCGGCCACGGTGACCGGCAGCGAGGGCCGCCGGCCGCGGGCAAGGGAGAGTGTGGTCACGCGGGGGACTCCAGGAGCGCGCGCAGCGCGGCGAGCGTGGAAGCGCAGGCCGCTTCGTCGCGCTCGTAGTAGACGCGCCGGGTGTCGCTGCCCTGCCGGCTTGCACACACGAGCCCCGCATCGCGCAGGCGGGCGAGGTGGTTGGAGACGTTGTTCTGCCGCTCCCCGAGCGCCGCGGCCATCTCGCAGACGCAATGCGGGCCGTCCCGCAGGAGGGCCAGGATCCCGGCCCGTGTTCGGTCGGCCAGCAGGGCCGCGGCCGCCAGCGGCGCCTCCACGTCTGGGGCGGGCAGATCAAGGCGCAGGTCGGGCAGCACCGGCAGCTCAACGGGCACGGCGGTCCTCCTCGTGGACCGGCCGGCGCGTGGCGGACGCGGTCGTGGTGGTCAGCATCTCAGCCAGGAGTGTGTCAAGCGATGATGTTGTATCACAGGCCCGGACGGCCCCCGGCCGACAGGCCGCTCGGCCCGTTGCCGCCGTCATCGCACCCCTGCTCCAGCACGGCCACAATCCCGCCGTCGACGGCAGGCTTCGTCTCGAGTTCGACTGAGGCGCGCTCGGGTCCGGCGGCCCGTTCTTCCCCTGCCGGATCGCACGGGCCCTGTCCCTGGTGCTGTGTGCTGGCCGGAATGGAGGCGCCGCGAGCGGGCGGCCCAGCGAGGGCGCCCGCCTGGGTCAGCAGTCGGCCGGACGGGAGGGCATCATCGGCACATGCCCGTCGACTCTGATTCCTCCGGCGCGCTCGCGAGCCAGCCGACGGGAATCGGCCTCTCGAGCGAGGAGGCTGCCCGGCGCCTGCGGGAGCACGGCCCCAACACCACCCCGGAGGCGCGCGTCTCGACCGTGCGCCTGCTGGTCGGGAAGCTGTGGGCCCCGGTTCCCTGGATGCTCGAGGTGACGGTTGCGCTCGAGCTCGCTCTGGGCAAGTCGCTTGAGGCCGTCGTGGTTGCCGCGCTGCTGCTCTTCAACGCGCTGGTCAGCTGGGTGCAGGAGAACCGCGCCCAGGAGGCGCTGTCACTGCTCCGGAAGCGCCTCAGCGTGGTGGCGCGCGTCCTGCGGGACGGCACCTGGCAGCGGCTCCCGGCGCAGGAGCTGGTGCCGGGCGACGTGGTCCACCTGCGGGTGGGGGACGTGGTGCCCGCCGATGTCGCGCTCGACGACGGCCTCGTCGAGGTGGACCAGTCGGCGCTCACCGGCGAGTCCCTGCCGGTCGAGGCGGGCGCGGGGCACGCCGTCTACGCGGGCAGCACGGTGACCCGCGGAGAGGCCAGCGGCATGGTCACCGCGACGGCGGGCGGCACCTACTTCGGGCACACCGCGGAGCTGGTGCGCACGGCGCGCACGGCCAGCCACCTCGAGGCGGTGGTCACGCGGATCGTGCGCGCGCTGGTCACGCTCGACCTCGCGGTCGCGGTCATGGTGGTCGGGATCGGCCTGGCCGCCCACGGTGCGTTGACGGAGACGCTGTCCTTCGGGGTTGTCCTGCTGCTTGCCTCTGTCCCGGTCGCGCTTCCTGCCACCTTCGCCCTTGCCGGTGCGCTCGGCGCCCACGAGCTGGCCGAACGGGGAGTCCTCACCACGCGGCTCTCGGCCATCGAGGAGGCGGCCAGCATGGATGTGGCCTGTACCGACAAGACGGGCACCATCACGCTCAACCAGCTCGCTCTGGCGGGCACGGTGGCCTACCCGCCGCAAACCGAGTCCACGCTGCTCGCTCTCGCCGGCCAGGCATCAGATGCCGCCACGCAGGACCCCATCGACCTGGCCATCCTGGCGGGCGCGGCGGCTGCGACCGGCCTGACGGCTGCGACCGGCCTGACGGCAGACCTCGTCGGCCTGCGCCGGGTCAGCTTCACGCCGTTCGCCCCCGACACGAAGATCTCGGAGGCGCAGGTCGAGATCGTGGGGACCACTCGTCGCGTGGTGAAGGGTGCCCCCCCGGTGGTGGCCGCGCTCTGCGCCGACCCGCCGGCCGCCCTCGAGCAGGACATCGACTCGCTCGCTGCGCGCGGGCTTCGGGTCCTCGCCGTCGCCGCCGGCGAGGCGGACAAGCTGCACCTGGCCGGGCTCGTCGGCCTGCAGGACCCGCCTCGGCCGGAGTCCGGCGCGCTCGTGGCCAGCCTGAAGGCCCTGGGGCTCCGCGTGATCATGATCACCGGCGACACCCTGCCGACCGCGCGGGCGGTGGCGGCCCAGGTTGGCCTCCAGGGTTCGGCCTGCGAGGCCGCCGAGATCCGGGCCCGCCCGCTCCCCTCGACCTGTGCGGTGCTGGCCGACGTTCTGCCGGAGGACAAGTTCAACCTGGTCCGCCGCCTGCAGGCGCAGGGCCACGTGGTGGGCATGACCGGCGACGGGGTCAACGACGCCCCCGCCCTCAAGCAGGCCGAAGTCGGGATCGCAGTGGCGAACGCGACGGACGTCGCCCGCGCCGCGGCCAGCATCGTGCTGACGCAGCCGGGACTGGGGGACGTCGTGGCCGCCATCGAGCTCAGCCGGCGGATCTACCAGCGCATGCTGACGTATGCCCTGAACTCGAGCATCAAGAAGCTGGAGGTGCCGGTCTTCCTGAGTCTGGTCTTCCTGGCCACCGGCCACATCGCCCTCAGCCCGCTGCTGATGGTGCTGCTCCTTTTCGCCAACGACTTCGCGACGATGGCCATCACCACCGACCGCGCACCGTCGTCGCGCCGCCCGAACCGCTGGCGCGTGCGGCCGCTGCTGCTCGGTGCGCTCGGCGTCGCCCTGCCGTCGCTCGCGTTGACGCTGGCCGTCTTCTGGGCGGGCGGCGCCCTGCTCGGCCTGGACGCCGCGCGGCTGCAGACGCTCGCGTTCGTGACGCTGGCCTTCGGCAGCCAGGCGACGGTCTACCTGGTCCGTGAGCCGCGCCGCCTCTGGAACTCGCGACCGGGCTCCTGGCTCATGGCGGCGTCAGCGGGAGCGGTCCTCGTCGTGGCCGCGCTCGCCGGTGCCGGCTGGTTGATGACGCCGCTCAGCCCGCTGGTCATCGCGGCGGTGCTGGTGGCCGTCGCCCTCTGGGCGGCGCTGCTGGACTGGTTCAAGGCCCGACTTTTCGCACGGCTCGGCCTGCACGCCGCGTAGCCGGGCCGGAGGACGGGTAGCCGCCAGGTCAGGCGGCGGGTGGCGCGTCATCGGCGGCTCGCAGGAGGAGCACGGGCATCGACGCGCGCTGGACCACGCCCTCGGCCACGCTGCCGAGGATCAGGTGCGCGAGGCCGTGGCGACCGTGCGTGCCCATCACGATGAGGTCGGCGCCCCACCGGTCCGCCTCCGACAGGATCTCGGCGGCCGGTTCGGCCACCTCGGTCTCGAGCATCACCGAGTCGGCTGCGACACCCGCCGCGCTCGCCTCGGCCAGGGCGGCCTCGAGGATCTGGGCTCCCGACTCGCGAAGGGACGTCTCGACGCTCTCGTAGTTCACGAACGCCATCTCGGCCCAGGGTGCCAGCGCCACGCCCAGGTCGATGACATGGACGACCCTGAGCGTGGCCCGCTGGTCCGATGCCAGGCGGATGGCCTCTCGGTAGGCGCGCGTCGAGGGTCCGCTACCGTCGACCGCGACGAGGACGTGCTGGTACATGCGAGATCCTCCATCGTGCCTGCCGCCTGGTCATCGCGACCGCTCCTTCACGGGCTCCGCGCCGTCATGGCCACGCTACCTCAACCCAGCCCCCCAGAGCCCGGATGAGGGGCATGAGTCGTGCGGCACGAGCGGTGCGGGTCCGATCACGCAGCCCGCACCGCGCGGGATTCGGTCGCATCCAGCGACCGCACGCTGGCCATCATGGGATAGACGATGAAGAAGGCGGCCACCGTGGTGAGCCCCCCGACGCCGCGGTCGCAGGCTTGGCGGCCGGGGCCGCGGGATAGCCAATGGGCGGTCAAGGGCCATGGCCTGGGCGACGTAGAGGGGCATCCACCGGTTGAGGTGCTCCTAAAAGGTGCGGAAGCGGGGCATTGGCAGTCCCCTTGCGATGGCGGTGTTCAGCGGGGGAGCGGCGGCCGGGCCCCGCGCCCGCCGGCAGCGGGGCTTCGGCCAGGGCCTCTGCCAAGGCGGCCGTGCCGCCGGCCATTCCGCCGAGGTGGCCGGCCGTCTCGCGTCCTCCGGGGGGCGTCGGGCGCCCGCGCGGGCGGCTCGAAGGCGTATCCTCCTCTCGCCCATCGTCGTGGAGGGACGGGAGGAGGCATGAGGGCCAGGCTGCGGCGGCTGGCGGGGATCGTCGGCCGGGCACTGATCGTTGTCGTGGTGACCGCTGCGGCCGCCGGCGCGGCGGTGTGGCTCGCCGGTCCCTCCGGGCTCGTCAGCTGCGTTCCGCCCGCGACGGGCGCCAAGGGAGAGGCGGTCCCGCGCTGGGCGTTGGTGGCCGGTGCTCCGGCCCTGGTCTCCCTGCTCGTGGGGGCCTATTTCGCCCTCGGCGCAGAGCGGCCGCTCTCGCGGCTCGTCGGCCTGGTGCTGGCGGCGGCCCTTGCGGCGGGCGCGTTCTACGGGGTCTATCTCTACCTGCCGGCCGCCTGCCGGCCCTGACGCCGGACTCCCGCTTCGTCGGTTCGCTCAGGGCCGCCGAGCCGCTTCAGGCCGTGCCGCTCCGTGAGCGGCGGGATCGGGCTCCCGTCAGCCGACGCCGGGCGGCAGGTCCTCCGGTCCGAAAACGGGGCGGATCCGGGATTCGGCGCCCTCGACCCCCACGACCGCCAGGAACCGCTCGGTCCAGCTGATGGCCTCCTCGACGGTCGCCGTCCGGACGAGGGCCCAGCCGCCGATCAGTTCCTTGGCCTCCGTGAACGGGCCGTCGGTGACGGTGCACGACCCGCCCGCGTAGGTGACCTTCTTCGCCCCGCTGCTCGGCGCAAAGGCGCCGGTGGCGACGAGCACGCCGGCACCCGTCGCCTCGGCCATGAAAGCGCCCATCCTGGCCAGATCCTCCGGCGTGGGGGGCGGGATCGGCACGCGCTCGTCACCCAGGGTGTACATGAAGAACCGCATCGTGAGCCTCCTTCTGGACCTCCTTCGCGGGACCTCCGGGGTTCCGGCCGGCTGCGACGGCTGATCGGGGGTCCTGCGAACGCGTCGAATGGGGATGGCGCGAATCGACATGCTCACCCGCCCGGCCCGTCGGAGCCGCCGGGCACGGTCTCGCCGGCCGTCGGGCTGCCGGGTCAGGTCGGTCGGCCCGCCGTGATCCGGGCCCGGGCCAAGCTCGTGATGATGCGGACGCCCTCTCAGCGGGACCGGCGCTTCTCTTCCTTCGGCGGCCGGGGCTCGTGACCGGGACGGGGCGGCCGGGGGGCGGTCCCGGGGGCCATGTCGACAGGGCGAGGCTCGGGCCCGCGAGTTCGGGCTGCCTCGACCTGGCGCGCGAAGGCCTCCGCCTCGGCCGGCGGGATGCTGCGCTGCCAGGCGTCGCCGATCTCGCGCATCCGCTCGTTCTGGGCGGCTCGCTGCTCGCGTTCGTGTCTCGAGTGCTTCGTCATGTGAACCTCGCCCTGCTGATCTGCACCCGCCGATCTGGCGGGGCTCCATGATGGGCTCCTCGCCGGCAACTGTCGCCGGGAGGTGCGTCCGGCCGGCTGCGGCTCGAGGATGGGTCGGGTCGGCCGCCGAACGAGACCCTCCGATCAGTCGTCGCGATCGACCCTGTGGCGAGAGACGAAGGCGGGGGCCTGCGCCCGGCGCTCCAGGTTCAGCTTGGAGAGGATCGAGCTGACGTAGTTCTTGACCGTCTTGTCCGAGAGGAAGACCTCCTGGGCGATCTCCTTGTTGGTCTTCCCCTCGGCCACCAGCAGC
>JAJYJO010000143.1 GCA_021789435.1 Chloroflexota bacterium | reverse complement strand
CGTGGCCGGCGAAGACGGCCGCGCCGCCCCACTCCACCAGAGGCTCGCCGGTCCGCGGATCGCGCGGGTAGAGCCCGACCCGGCCGAACTTGCGGATGTCCCGGAAGCGGACCTCGCGGCCGTCGGCCAGGCGCAGGACCAGGCGCAGATGGCGATCCGACGGCGTCGCCGCGGGCACGACGAAGAGCTGGCCGGTCATCTTGAGGTGGATCGTCAGGATCGCCGGCGCGCCCGACCCCGCCGGCTCGCCCGACCCCGCCGGCGCCGAAAGCGCCACCAGCAGCTGCTTGGCCCGCCGGTCGATGGCCTGGACCGTCCGGCCGCGGAGCGCGTCCGCCAGGTCGCCGGGGGCCAGGTTGCGCAGGGTGGCCGGCCAGTCGCAGCGGGCATCGACGATCGTCGCGCCGACGATCAGGCGGCGCAGGTCCCGGGCGATCGTCTCCACCTCGGGGAGCTCCGGCATCAGCGGTCGCCCCGGGCGGCGGTCCACGCCCCCGGCCGTCGGCCGGCGCGGCCCCTCATGCGCCCGCCGCCGCCTCCGCGGGCGCCTCGTCCACCTCCGCCAGCAGGGCGTCCCGGGTCGTCAGGGGAGCCATCGCCTCCCAGCTCGTCCCGACCTTCACGTCGACGGTCAGCGGGACGTCCAGCGGCAGCGCCGACTCCATCGTCTCGCGCAGGACCGGCGCGAGCCGCTCGACCTCGTCGCGCGGCGTCTCGAGGACCAGCTCGTCGTGGACCTGGAGCAGGAGCCGCGAGCGGAAGCCGCCCTCCCGGAGGCGGGCCGCCAGGTGGATCATGGCGATCTTGATGATGTCGGCGGCCGTCCCCTGGATCGGCATGTTGATCGCCATCCGCTCGCCGGCCCCCCGCAGCGACGGGTTGCGGGCCTCCAGCTCGGGGATGAAGCGGCGCCGCCCCAGGAGCGTCGTGACGAAACCCTGCCGGCGAGCCAGCTCGCGGATGTGGAGCATGTAGTAGCTGATACCGGAGTAGGTCGCGAAGTAGGTGTCGATGAACTCCTTGGCCTCCGCCCGGCTGATGCCGGCCCGGGACGAGAGCCCGAAGTCACTCATCCCGTAGGCGATCCCGAAGTTGACCATCTTGGCCATCGCGCGCTCGTCGGCCGTCACCTCCTCCGGAGCCTTGTGGAGGACCCGCGCCGCCGACTCGCGGTGGATGTCCGCCCCGCGGGCGAAGGCGTCGCGGAGGTGCTCGTCGCCCGAGACGTGGGCCAGGATCCGCAGCTCGATCTGCGAGTAGTCCGCGGCCAGCAGGACGAGGTCCGACCCGCCGGCCACGAAGGCCCGCCGGATCCGCCGGCCGAGCTCCGAGCGGATCGGGATGTTCTGCAGGTTCGGATCGGACGAGCTGAGGCGGCCGGTTGCCGCGACGGCCTGGTGGAAGGTCGTGTGGAGGCGGCCGTCGCGGTCCGAGACGAGGGCCGGCAGAGCCTCGATGTAGGTGCTGCGGAGCTTGGCGTAGAGTCGCCACTCCAGCAGCTTGTCGATCATCGGGTGGGCCGCCCGCAGCTCCTCCAGCACGGAGGCGTCGGTCGAGTAGCCGGTCTTGGTCCGCCGGCCCCGGGGCAGGTTCAGCTCGTAGAAGAGGACCTGCTCGAGCTGCTTCGGGCTGCCCAGGTTGAACTGGTGGCCGACGTCGGCGTAGATCGCCTCCTCCAGGCGGGCCAGCTCGGCCCCGAACTCCACGTCGAGGGCCGCCAGGGCGTCCCGGTCGATGGCGACGCCGACCGCCTCCATCCGGGCCAGGACGGGGATCAGCGGCAGTTCGATCTCCTCGAAGAGGCGGGCCAGGCCCTCGCGCTCGAGGGCTTCGGCCAGGGGGGTCCGCGCGGCCAGCGCGCCGAGGGCGTCGAGGCCGGCCCGGGCGGCCGGGGGCAGGGCGACGGCCGGCGGCGGCAGGTCCAGGTCCAGGCGCTCGTGGACGACGTCCGCGATCGTCTGGCTGCGGAGGGAGGCGTTGAGCAGGTAGGCCGCGACCTGGGTGTCGAAGGCGACCGGCAGCATCTCGGCAGCCGGGAGATCGGTGCCGGCCTCGGCCGCGTCGGCCAGGCCGGCGACCAGGAGTGGCTTGACTTCGTGGCCGACCAGGGCGGGCCGCCGCTCCTCGAGCAGGGCCCGCAGGCCGGCCGCGGCCTCCGGACCGTCCGCGGCGATCACCCGGCCGTCGATGCCTGCCACGGCCAGGGCGACCGGCACGCCCCGCAGGGGCCGCGGATCGTCCGCGACGAGCTGGAGGCCGACCGTGGATTGGGCGGCCAGCCAGGACCGGACGCCGGCGACGCCCTCGAGCCCGACGAGCTCGATGCGGCCCGGGTCGGCGATCGCCGCCCGCAGCGCCGCCGGCAGGTCGGCCGGCATCCCGGGCTCGACGGCCGGGCCGGTCGCCGGGCTCGCAGCCTCGGCGGCGGACGGTCCCGCCGGCGAGGCCGGGCCGATCGCCCCGAAGTCGAGGCTCAGCTGAAGGCCGCTCCCCTCCCCGATCAGCGAGCCGGCCCGCCCGCGGCCGGCGGCCCGATCCGGGGCCTCCGGCCCCGGTCCCCAGCCTTCGGGTCGGCCGGCCACCCGGGCGGCCGGCGTCGCGCCGCGGACGTCGCCCAGCGTCACCGCCCGGGCCGCCGCGCTTTCGCCGGGGAGTGCCGGCAGGCGGTCGATCAGGGTCCGGAACTCGAACTCACGGAAGAGGCGGACCACGGCGTCGCGGTCGTAGTCCTGGAGACGCGCGGCCCCGAGGTCGAGCGCTAAGGGCAGATCGCGGACGATGCGGGCCAGCTCCCGGCTCTCGAGGACCTGGCCGCGGGCCTCGGCCAGCCGGTCGCGCAGCCGGTCCGGCTTTACCTCCGCCAGCCGCTCGTAGAGCGATTCCAGGCTGCTGAAGTCGCGGATCAGCCGCGCGGCGGTCTTCTCCCCCACCCCGGGCACGCCCGGGATGTTGTCGGTCACATCGCCCTTCAGCGCCTTGTAGTCGACCATCTGGTCCGGCCGCAGCCCGAAGCGCTCGTCGATCCGAGCCGCGTCGTAGACGATCGTGTTCTCGACCCCGGAGCGGGTCGTCATCAGGCGGGTCCGCTGGCTGACGATCTGGAGCATGTCCAAGTCGCCGGTCACGATCGTCGTGTCGAGGCCGAGCGCGTCCGCCTCCACGGTCAGCGTGCCGATGACGTCGTCCGCTTCGTAGCCGGGCAGCTCGTAGACCGGGATCCGGAGGGCCGCGACCACCTCGCGGACCTTGGGGAACTGTGCCCGCAGGTCATCCGGCATCGGCTTGCGCTGGGCCTTGTACTCCGCGAATCGCTCGTGGCGGAAGGTCGGCCCGGGCAGGTCGAAGGCCACCGCGACGTAGTCCGGCTGGACGTCCTGGAAGCCCCGCAGGAGGATGCTGCAGAAGCCGAAGACGGCGTTGACCAGCTCGCCCCGGCTGGTGGTCAGGGGCGGCAGGGCGAAGTAGCCGCGGTAGATGAGCCCGTTGCCGTCGAGCAGCATCAGGCGTTCCATGGCGAGCCTCGGCGGTAGATGGGGCGCGCTCCTGCCCCCTGCAACGTACCTCGTCAGTGTACCCGCCGGGTACGGCCAGACGGCCGGCGGGCGGGGATCCTCGGCAGGCGGCGGCCCGGCGCTGGGACTCACCCGGTCGGCGTTGCGGTTCGGCGGTTGTGGCCGGGCGCTGCCGCGGGCTGCCGGCGGCTCGATCGGCGCTGCGGGCGGATCGATCGGC
>JAJYJO010000142.1 GCA_021789435.1 Chloroflexota bacterium | reverse complement strand
GGCCTGCGCCCGGCGCTCCAGGTTCAGCTTGGAGAGGATCGAGCTGACGTAGTTCTTGACCGTCTTGTCCGAGAGGAAGACCTCCTGGGCGATCTCCTTGTTGGTCTTCCCCTCGGCCACCAGCAGCAGGATCTTCTGCTCCTGCTGGGTGAGCTGGGCCATCTCGTCGGTGTAGGTGCCGGTCGCGATGCGGCGCACGCGGTCGAGGACCTTCTCCGTGACGGCCGGGTCGAGCAGCGACTCGCCGCGGCCGACGGCCTCCAGGGCGTTGACCAGGTCGCGGGCGCGGATCTGCTTGAGCAGGTAGCCACTGGCACCGGCGATGATGGCCGACAGGACGGCCTCCTCGTCCGGATAGCTGGTCAGGATCACCACCCGCGTCGCGGGGAACTCCGCCCGGATCTCGCGACAGGCCTCGATCCCCGATCCGTCCGGCAGTCGGACGTCCATGACGATCAGGTCGGGCTCGAACTTCCGCGCCATTTCGATCGCCTCGGCGGCCGTCCCGGCCTCGGCCACGACCTGGAAGTGCTCGCGGCGCTCGAGGAGCGAGACGAGCCCCTGGCGGACGACTTCGTGATCGTCGACCACCAGCAGACGCAGGGTTCGGCTCTCGAGTTGGTCGGTCATGCTCCCCCTCAGAGTTGGGCCTCGGCTGGCGCGTCGGACACCTGGCGCGGCAGCTCCACGATGATACGCGTGCCGCGTCCCGGTTGGCTCTCGACTTCCAGGGAGCCGCCGATCGCCGCCGCGCGGGAACGCATGTTGTTGAGCCCCTGGTGGCCCGGACCTCGCGGCCGGACGACGTCGAAGCCGACGCCGTTGTCGGCGATCGTCAGCCGGACCGCGCCGGCGTCGGAGGCCACGACGATGGAGGCCCGACTGGCCCTGGCGTGGCGGGCGATGTTGCTCAGCGCTTCGCGCGCGATGCTGAGCAGCTCGGTCGTCTCGTCGGCCGGCAGCACGATCCAGCCGTCGCCGCTCGTCTCGAGCTCCACGTCGACGAGGCTGTTGACCCGGAACTCGTCGCCGAGAGCGGCCAGCCCACCGATCAGCCCGGCCTGCTCGAGCAGCTCCGGCCGGAGGCCGAAGATGAAGTTGCGGATGTCGCGGATCGCCTGGTCGAGCGAGTCGATGGCCCGCTCCACGCGGGCCCTCGCCTCGGTCGGCTCGTCGTCCATCAGCTCCGGCACGTCCTCCAGGGAGAGGCCGACGGCATAGATGCTCTGGATGATGCCGTCGTGCAGGTCGCGGCCGATCCGCTCGCGCTCCTCCACCACGGCGAGCCGCTGGACCTGCTCGTGGAGGCGAGCGTTCTCCATGGCGATCCCCGCGTGCAGGGCGAACATCTCGACCACGCGCTGGTCGTTCTCGCTGAATGGGCCGCCCCCCCGCTTGTTGGTGAGGTAGAGGTTGCCGATCGAGCGCCCCTTGACCGTGATCGGTACGCCCAGGAAGGCGTGCATCTCCGGATGGTGGGGTGGAAAGCCGAAGCGGTGGGGGTCGACCGCGATATCGGGGATGCGGATCGAGCGGCTCTCGCGGATGATCAGGCCCAGCAGGCCGTGGCCGCGCGGCGGGGGCCCGATGCGCTCGCGGTCGGCGCGACTGATTCCGCTGGTCACGAAGCGCTCGATCTGGCCGTCCAGATCGACGATGCCCAGCGCGGCGTACTCGGCGTCGGCCAAGTCGCGGACCCGGTCCACGATCAGCTGGAGGACGCGCTCTGCGGAGAGCACCCCTGCGATCGCCCGGCTCGCCGCGTCGAGCGCGGCCAGCTCCTCTGCCGCTTCGCGAGCCCGGGCGCGGGACCAGGCCGCATCGATCCCGATCTCGAGGACCCGGCTCACCTCGTCCGCAGGCTCCGCGGTCGCCGCCGATCCCGCCGGGTCCCCGTCGAGCCAGAGCTCGGCCAGGAGGCGGCCGTCCCCCGCGTGGAGCGGGCGGCGCCGGAGCCCGCGCCGATCTGGAGCGCTGCGGCTGCGGCCGAGGCTGCCCGTGGCGAGGGCGACCTCGGGGAGCGGTGGGGCGCTGATCCGGAGGTAGGCGCCGGAGATCCCGCCCAGGGCGACGATCCGGGCGACCGACGACCGCAGGCGGCGAAGCCGGGCCGGGCCCGGCCGCTGCTGCCAGGCATCGAAGGCCTCCAGGGTCTCGTGGAGCGGCAGGCGACCGCCGGCGGTGACGGACATCGGGGGCAGCATAGCGAACGCGGGCGGGCCGCTGCAGCCGACGGGTCCGGATAGGATCAGGCACACCTCCCGGAGGGGCGCGACCGAGGGGTAGGTGCGGGCGACCGGGATGGGCAGCGGCCCGGAGCCGGACGGCCCCCCCGAACGGGCCGGAGGTCCCTTTTCGCCCCCGGACTCCCTCGCCACCATCCCGCCATGACGGAAGCCGTCCCGGCACCCACATTCTCCCCGCGCCTGCGCCGGCGCCCGGGGGTCGAGGCCGCCGGGTGGCAGCTCCTCGCGGGGTTGCCGGTCGCGCCCGGGACGGTTGGCCGCCGGCGAGGAGGGGCGACGACGTGAGCCGGGTCGAGACGATCCTGCTGGCCACGGACGGCACGCCTGCTTCCCAGGCGGCGGACGAGCAGGCGATCCTCCTCGCGGCCGAACTGGGTGCGCGGCTGCTGGTCGTGAGCGTCATCAACACGACGGCTCGCCTGCCCGTGGAGGCGATGGTCCCGGGCGGCCTGGCCGGGATCGCCGATGAGCGCGAGGCGCTGGCGACCACTGTCCAGGGGATTGTCCAGCGCGCCCGAGCCGCCGGCGCCCAGGCGACCTTCCTCGTCTGGGAGGGGGACCCGGCCGAGGCGATCGTGGCGGCAGCCGAGGCTGAGCACGCCGACCTGATCGTGGTCGGTAGCCACGGCCGAGGCCCGGTCGGCCGCTTCCTGATCGGCAGCGTATCGGATCACGTCGTCCGTCACGCCGGCTGCCCCGTGCTCGTGGTCCGAGCGACGCCTGAGCTCCAGCCGAGGCCCGCGGATCGCCCCTCCGAGCGCCCGGCCCACGTCTCGCACCCCTAGCGTTCGAGTCGATCGCGTCCTGCGCCGCGGCGGCGCAAGCGTGGGCGCCCCAGGAACCGTTCCCCGGAGCGTGGCGCGGCAGTCTGCGCTGCGCCGCGCCCTAGGCCGACGCGCCCCGCCTGGCTGCTGCCGTCAAGCCGCGCGGCGGCCCGGGCCCCTTGGCCCCACCCATTCAGGTAGGTGAATGACCACCCGCCGATCATCGGCGCGGCGGTCGCCACGGACCGGCCCGGCCCATGGGTGTGCTCGACCCGATCCGGGTCACGCATACGTAAGTACTTAACTATGACATTCGGCCCGTGGCGGTCCTACCCATCTCGGGCGGTTCGGCAGGCGGCCGGGACCACCCCTATTCATAGGCTGAGGTTGTTCGGACGGCGGGTGTTGCCGAAGCCGGACATGCAGCAGGGAAGGGTTATAACGATGCAGAGCAAGGGACGCGGGATCTTCATCCTCCGGGTCGTCGTCGGCTACGGGTTCCTCTTCGCCGGGCTCGACAAGGTCCTCCAGCTGGCCGGCGCCGGCCCGTTCAGTGCGGCCGGCTTCCTCAAGTTCGCCACGGCCGGCACCTGGGTCGGTGTCTCCGATCCCAAGGCGATCGTCAACCCGACCCACGGCTTCTGGGTCGCCCTGGCCGGCAACCCGGGCCTGATGGGCCTCATCAATTTCCTGGTCCAGTTCGGCGAGATCGCCATCGGCGTGGCCCTGATCCTCGGCATCGCCACCCGCTTCGCCGGCACCATGGCCG
>JAJYJO010000052.1 GCA_021789435.1 Chloroflexota bacterium | reverse complement strand
CCCGGCGGGCAGCCGCGGCCGGCGCCGCCTCCTCGAGCCGCTCCGGGACGCCGCCGGCCGCCTCCCGCTTCTCGCGGGCCGCGGCGACACTCGCCGCGAGGGCCGCCATCAAGTCGACCAGCTTGCCGGCCGGCGCGGGCTCGGGCGCCACGACCTGCTGGCCGGCCACCTTGGCCTCGATGACCCGCATGAGCGCCTCGCGGTACTCGTCGTGGTAGGCGGCCGGGTCGAACTCCGCGGTCATGGCCGCGATCAGCTGCTCGGCCATCCGCCGCTCGGCGGGCCGGATCTCGATGCCGTCCTCGGTCAGCTCCAGCTCGTTCAGGGCGCGCACCTCGTCCGGCCAGTGGAGCGTCGTGAGCAGCATCGTGGAGGCGAAGGGATCGATGGCGGCCAGCTGCTCGCGGTCCTTGAGCACGATCTTGGCGATCGCCGTCAGTCCCTGCTCGGCGAGGACCTGCCGGAGCAGCGAGAAGGCCTTGCGGCCGATCGGCTCGGGCTCCAGGTAGTAGGCCTGCTTGGCGAAGCGGAGGACCTGGGCCTCTGCCCCGGCCGGGGTGAACTGCTCGATCTCGATCGAGCGGACCGTCCTGAGCGGCACCGACTTGAGGTCCTCGTCGGTCACCACGACGTACTGGCCCCTGGCGAACTCGTAGCCGCGGACCGTCTCCGACCGGCTGACCTCCTGGTCGTCGGCCGGGCAGTGGATGCGCATCTGGATCCGCGACAGGTCGGGGGCGTGGAGCATGTTGAAGCTGATGCCCTTCGACTCGGTCGCGAGATAGAGCTTGACCGGGATCGTCACCAGCCCGAACTGGATCGCCCCCCGCCACAGGGCTCGCGCCATCGGACTCCTCGTAGCCGGGTCCCGCACGGGCAGGGACCGGGACCGAGAGCATAGCGCGAGGAGGCAAGAGGGTCAGCCGGCCGGAGTCCGGCGGCCCGGCCCAGCGGCGGCAGCCGGCGTCAGCCGGCGGCAGCCACGCGCAGCTCCGCCTCCGCCTCGACGACGCGGGCCAGGATCCCCTCGCGCAGCCGGTCGAGCGCCGCGTGCACCTCGCTGGCGCTCGTGCCGATGGAGGTCAGGGTGGCCTTCAGGGAGCGCACCGCCTCCAGCTGCTCGCGAATGCCGGCCAGGGCCGCCCCGACGGCTGCCGCGTCCAGCTCGACGTCGCGCTCCCGCAGCGTGGCCAAGGCGAGAAGCCGGGCCAGGCGGACGGCCGCCTCGAGGATCCCCGGCTCGGGCGCGGCGGGGTCCAGGACGCAGTAGACGTCGCCGGCGCGGACGTCGAACGGGGCGACGCCGGCCGGGGCATGGGCGGGAGTGAAGACCACCAGGGCGACCGCCGCGGCGCGGTTGGTCCGGGCCTCGCGCAGCTCGTCGCGCATCGCCCGGCCGCTGATGACCCGGTCCTTGCACTCGACGACGATGCGAAGGTCCGCCCCGCCGGTCCGGCCGGGGTCCACGGTGAGCACGAAGTCGCCCTTCTTGGAGCCCATCACGGCGCCCGTCTCCGTGCCGGTCCGCTCGACCAGGTCGCCGGAGCCGCGGGCCAGGTCGGCCAGCATGGCCTCCACGGCATCCTCGAAATCGCCGCCCTTGGCGGCCGAGCGCGCGCGCTCCGCGGCCCGAGCGGCCGCCGCGGCCTTCAGCGCCGTGAGCCGGTCGTTGAGGCGGGTGAAACCCTCGGCGATCTCGGTCCGGAACTGATGGAGCGGTGAGCCGAGGCGGGTCGGGTCGAGGAGCTGGGCCAGGCGGGACGCGTCCCCGTCGAAGTAGGTTCCCAGGAGCTGCCGCATTCGCCCGATCGCCGAGTCCCGCCTGGTCTCGTCGAAGAGGTCCGTGACGAATGCGCGGAGCTGGCCGCGGTCACCCAGGAAGCGCTCCAGCGTCCGCGGCAGGCGGCCGTCTCCGTCAGCGAAGTTCTGGCGCAGTGTCGCGTCCAGGGCCGCTGCCGCCCGCTCGTTGGCGGCTTCCGTCTGGCGCAGGAGGTCCTGGAACTGGAGCCGGATCGCATCCACGTTGACGGTGACGCCTGCGTCCATCAGGGCCAGCAGGCCGATCTTGAGGGCGCGCTCGGCGAGAGCTGCCCGGTCCGCCGGCTGGCGTTCGCCCATGAAGGCGGCCAGCGCCGCGTCGACCAGCTCCAGGCGCTCGACCACGATCCGCTCGCCGTCGAGCGCGACCTGGGGACCCGGGCGGGCGGCCGGGGAGGGGAGCGGGACCAGGCGGACGGCTTCCATGGCCGCAGGATCGCGGCCTCCCCCGACACCTAGCCTGTCACGACGATCCCGGCGGTACGAGAATCGTCAGTCCACCCGGCTCGACGGTCGCCTCGAGCGTGCCGGCGCCGAGCGGATCGCCGTCCACCTGGACCGGCTGGGCCGGCTGACCGGCGATCCGAACCCGCCGGCCCCGGACGCGGAAGCCGAGGCCCGAGGGGAGGTCCCCGAGGCGGCCCCGGGCGAGCAGCTCGCCGACCCCGCGCAGGCCGCCGACCGGGCCGCCGGCCTGCAGCACGAAGAGGTCGAGCAGGCCGTCGTCCGGGTCGACCGGCAGACGCGGCCCCAGCCAACCCGGGACCAGCTCGCCGGAGTTGGCGGCGAGCACCACGGCGGCCTCCACCTGCCGTGGCCGGCCGTCCACCTCCACGCAGAAGGTGACCGGCCGCAGCTCGCGCGCCAGGGCTACGGCCGTCACGAAGTACGCCGCGCGGCCGTAGCGGCGCTTGTGCTCGGCGTGCGTGGCCGCCATCAGGCGGGCGTCGAACCCGCTGCCGCAGGCGACGCCGAAGGGGCGCGAGATCGCGGCCGGCGCGTGGGCCGGATCCGCCGCGGTCCAGCACGCGAGCCCCAGGTCCAGGGTCCGCGGCACCTCCCCCGGGAGCGCCGCGATCGCCTCCCGGAGGCGGCCTGGGATGCCGAGGCTGCCGGCCAGCAGGTTGCCGGTCCCCGCCGGAACGATGCCGAGGGGGACGCCGCTGCCGCGCAGCGCACCGGCAACGGTCATGACGGTCCCGTCACCGCCGACGGCGACGGCGCGGCCGATCCCGTCCGCCAGGGCCGCCTGCACGGCGTGGGCGATCTCCCGGGAGTCGCCCGTCGTCACCACGATCGGCGGGCCGGTCCCGCCGGCAAGGCTCCGCTGCAGGGCGGAGACCAGGCGACGGCGCGCCGCCGGCTCGCGCACCTTCGACGCGCGCGGGTTGACGACGATGAGGGCAGGGCCGACGGGCACGGCCTCACGCTGCCTGCTTCGGGCCGCGCCGTCAAGCGGCCTCGTCGCCTCTGCGGCAGGAAGTGCGGTCGTAGGTGGCTTCGTTGAACCGCTCGGGGCGGGCATCGACCTCTGCCTGGCGCCCCGAGAGCTCCCGCGTCAAGCTGCGCCGCGGCGCCGGCCTCAGTGAGGAGAGGCGATGGGGAGAGCAGCCGAAGGGGCCGCCGCTCCCCCCGAAACCGCGAAGAGGCCCAGGGGCAGCGCGAGCAGGACAAGGGCAACGACCGTCGCTCCGATCTTGACCGGGACCGTCCATCGCTGCGACGCCCAGGTGAGCACGAGGCCGAGGAGCGGTCCGACGAAGGGAAGCACCACGCTCCCGAACGTGATGAGGAGCAGCGCGATGATCTCCATCGGGCCAAGCGATCGTCCGCCGGTGTCGCGCCGCGCTGTCATCACGTCTGGCTCTGCGCCACGCTGGCCGTCCTCCGCCGTCCCGGCGGCAGCAATGGCCTCCGGGCTGCCCAGCTTGTCGAGGACCATCCGAATTGTGGCCTCGTCTCTCCGTCCGGCCTCTGCGAGGGCGGCTTCGATGTGCTCCCGCACCCCGCCGACGATCTCGTCGGCCTGTTCGGGCGTGCGCCGTCGCGCTTCCGTCTCGAGGCGATCCAGGTAGTCGCGCACGAGGGCCTCAGCGTCCATCCAGAGACTCCGACCCCGTCCCCGCACGCAGCAGCGCATCCACAGCCGTCCGGAAGCTCGTCCATTCGGCGACGAACGTTTCGAGCGCCCGCCGCCCCTCATCTGTCAGTCGGTAGTAGCGGCGAGGGGGGCCGGCCGTCGACTCCCGCCAGCTCGTCGCCACCAGGCCATCGCGGCGCAGCCGCGCCAGGAGCGGGTAGATGGTGCCCTCGCTGGTGACGAGGTGACGGGTCGCCAGCACCTTCACGATGTCGAAGGCGTACGACTCGCCCTCCCCGATGAGCGCGAGCACGCAGTGTTCCACCACGCCGCGCCGGAGCTCGGTCATGATCCGAGGCGAAGAGAGCCGGTCGTGGAAACCCACCCTCCACAGCGCCTCCTGCCGCACGGGCCCCGTCGGAGCTGGGAGCCCGCCTACCTGAACGTGAACCTCGCACGCTCGCTCGGCTGATCGGTTCCCGACGCTCGCCGGCGGGGCGGTTACCCTCGATCCAGCGCCCGCCCGACGGCCACCCCGGACTTCGGTTGCCGCGCCGCCCGCCCCCCACGCCAAGGAGCCGCTCGACCCGTGCCAGCGACCGGTCGCTCCATCCTGGGCCGCCCGGCCGCGTCGCCGGCGGCCGCCCGGCACGGGCCGTGGCAGCCCGCGCTCGGCGGGATCCACCTCGCCGAGTGGCTCGCCGAGCTGGGCGGGACGGCCATCCTTGTCTTCGGCGGCCTGAGCGCTGTCTGCCTCGACTTCGGGACCGGCTCGCCGGTCGCGGCGGTGCTGCCCTCGACCTCCGCTCGCTTGCTCCTGACCGGCGCCCTCTTTGCCGGGACCGGGGCCCTGGTGACCGTCTCGCCCCTCGGCCGGCGGAGCGGTGCCCACCTGAACCCGGCCGTGACGTTGGCCTTCTGGCTCACCGGTCACGTCCATCCGCACGACCTCCTCGGCTACGTGGCCTCGCAGTGCCTCGGCGCCATCGGCGGGGCGATTCTCCTGGCCCTCGCCTGGGGCGGCGTGGCGGCGTCGGTCCACGACGGGGTGACCCAGCCCGGGTCCGGAATCGGTGCGCCGCTCGCCGTCCTGATCGAGGCCGTCATGACTGCGGTGCTGGTCCTGACCATCCTGCTCTTCGTCGCCCACCCACGGACGATGCGCTGGACGCCGCTGGCCGTCTGGGCCGTGGTGACGGTGCTGGTCTGGCAGGGAGCGCCCCTGACCGGGACGAGCCTCAACCCGGCGCGCAGCCTCGGCCCGGCCCTCGTCGCCGGGGACCTCCATGCCTACGGGGTCTACCTGGTCGGTCCGCTCGGCGGAGCGGTGCTGGGCGTCGCTGTCCAGCGCCTGGCCCTGCCCGGGCTGGTGCCGCTCACCGCCAAGCTGTTCCACGGCCGCGGCGACAGGCCGACAAGCCTCGGCCACTTCCCGCGTGCCGTGCTGGCCCGACCCGACTGATCGCGCCCCGAGGGTGGGCGGCGCGAGGGCCGCGGTTCCGCCAACCCCTCGCTCCTGCCACGCCACCGAGTCAGCGCATGACGGCGTCGGGTGGGGGTGACCGGACGCGGCATGCCGCCGCCGGAGACCGAGTCGAGGCGGAAGGCGAGGGACGGTTTCGCCTCGTCGCCGCGGTGGCGCAGGCAGATCTCGCTCCAGTCGTCGGGCGGGATCATGCTGTGCCAGGCGACCTGCAGCTCCCACTGGTCGGAGAAGCAGGCGTAGTGCGAGACGACCAGGAAGGTCGAGACGCCGCGGGATGGGCGCGCGCTCAGCCCGGCGATCCCGACGGTGCCCCCGCCGTCATCTCGTCCAGGCGAACCGGCCGGCCCTCGCGCCAGCTCCGCGTCGCCGCCAGGGCCAGCCGAAGCGTCTCGAGCGCGTCGTCGGGTCCGGGCGCCGGCGTGCCACCCTCCGCCAGCGTCCGGAAGAACGCCTCGAGCTCGAGCCGGAAGGCGACCTCGAACCGGTCCGGAAAGTTCTCGTAGTGGTCCCCCTCGAAGCCGAAGCGCCGCGAGTAGGTGGCCTGCGTCTTCTGCGGCGCCTCCACGACCACCTTGCCCGTCGACCCGGCGACCTCGGTGCGGATGTCGTAGCCCCACGCGGAGTGACGGGACATCTCCACGACGCCGAGGGCCCCGTTCCGGAAGCGGAGCAGGGTGGCCGCGGTGTCGACGTCGGCGGCCTCCGCGAAGCGCTGGTCGACCAGGACGCTTCCCCAGGCCTGGACCTCTTCGACCTCGCCGACCAGAAAACGGGCCAGGTCGAAATCGTGGACGCTCATGTCTACGAAGGCCCCGCCGCTTGTGCGGAGGAACTCGAGGGGCGGCGGATACGTGTCGCGCGAGTAGGCGCGGAACTGCTCGATCCGGCCGAGCTCGCCGGCCTCGATCAGCTTCTTCGCCCGGACGTAGCCGGGGTCGAACCGGCGCACGAAGCCCACCTGGACCGGGATGCCGGTCTCCCGCCAGAGCGCGACGACGCGATCGGTCTCGGCGAGGTCGAGGGCGATCGGCTTCTCGGACCAGACCGCCTTGCCGGCCCGGAGGGCCGCCTCGATGAGGGTCGCGTGGGTGCTCGTCGGCGTGACGATGACGACGGCCTCCACGGCCGGGTCGTGGATCGCCTCCAGCGGCTCCGCCGTGGCCCGGCCGGCGCGGGCCACGGCCTGCCCGCGCTGCGCAGCCGCGAGGTCCGGGTCGGCCACCACCACGACCCGCGCGTTGCGAATGCCGGCGACCGTACGGATGTGGGTCTGGCCCATCCGCCCGGCGCCAAGGATGGCGACGCCGATCTCGCCGGGATCCCGCAGCCTGAGCTCGCCCATTCACCACCTCCTCGGCCGGTGGCATCCGGCCGCTCCGGGGGACCCGCCGTGCGGCACCGCCCACGGATAGTCTCGCCGATGGCGCCGGCGGCTGCGAGCCGCACGGCGTCGCTTGGTCGGGCCTGTCGGCTGGTTGATACCCGTTCCGCCGGCCCAGGCCGACACTCACCGCATCCGCGGGAGGCGAGGTGGGGCGGAGCCCAAGCGGCATTCACCGCGCCGAGCCAGGACGGAACGGCCGCGAGGGAGCCGTCGCCGCCTCCCCGCTCGCGAGTCGTGGCGACCATCGCGACGGCTTTCGGCGAAACCTTCGCGACGGGAGGGAGATGCACTGGCGCAGGCCGACCTGGGCTTTGATCGCCTGGACGGTGCTGATGGTCCTGTGGGCGGTCGGCTCGGCCGTGGCCACGTCCGACAGCTGCTCTCGCTCGATGCCGGACTGGACGTGCTCCGGCCACGTGGTCTTCGCCGTCGCCGTCGTCCTGGCTGTCTGGCTGACGGGCGCCGTGCTGCTCTGGATCGTCTGGCACGGCAGCCGGCCCCGGCGGCGCTGCCCGGCCTGCGGTCGCCTGGTGCCCGCGGGCTACCGGCGCTGCCGGTGCGGTTCGCTGCTGGTGCCATGACGCCCATGGACGAGTCGGTCTCCCCGCGCCGCGACGAGCTGCCGCTGGCGCTCCTCGCCTACGCGGTTGCGCTCGCGCTGTTCCTCCTGGTGCCGCCGTTCCTCAAGCAACGGGTGGGACCGCCCGAGGGCTTCACGCTCCAGGAGGCCACCGACCTCCTGACGCCGCTCGTCGTCATCCCGCTCGCCTGGCTCGTCTTCCACCGCGCGGGCCGGCTCGGCCGCCCGGGGTTCGTCCTGTTCCTGGTGGCCGCCGTCGCCTGGGTCGATGCCCACGGCATCCACCTCGCGGCGAACGCGATCGGCGACGCGTTCCCGCCGGGTGGGGCCGCTGCGTTCTACCAGACCGTCCCGGGCGATCTCGATTACTGGCTCGACGAGACCCTCAGCCACTGGCTCTGGCACCTCGCCTGGGTCGCCCTCTCCGTCCTCGTCATCGCGGCGGCCACCCGGTCCCGGCGTTCCGGCACCGCGCCACTCGGTGCAACGAGCGCCGCGGCCGGGTTCCTGCACGGCGCGACGTTTTTCTTCGTCACGGTGGAGGGCGTGACGACTGCCCTCGGCATCCCGTGGTCGATCCTGCTGCTCGCCTGGAGCGTCGTCGCCGTGCGGCGCCGCCTCGCCCGTCGGCCCGTCGTGGTCTTCTTCCTCGTGACGGCGGTCGTGACGCTCTCCGGTTACCTCGCCTGGGGCGCGCTGAACGGCTGGACGCTGCCCGAGTTCTCCGCGAAGGGATTGCTCGGCTGACGGGGCCGCCCGTCCGAGCCGTGCCGTTCACAATCGGCGCGACGGCCGACGCGCTGCCGCTACGGACGCGGTTCTGCCGGCCTGGCGCCGGCCGCCAACGGCGGCTGACGGCGGGCGGCCGCTCTTCGGCGGGGTCGCGGCACCCCTAACCATAACCTTTACGTAAACGGCAATGTTCTGCTATCCTCGCGGCCATGACGATTCATGCGCCGAAGGTTCCCGGCCAGGTCCGGCATGCGGTAGCCGCGTACGGCGGCGCCCGTGACGGGCGACTCCTGCGGATCCAGGAAGTCGCCGCCGCGGCCGGCCTCACTCCTCGCTCCATCCGCTACTACGAGGAGCTCGGGCTGCTCCGACCGTGTGCTCGCTCGGAGGGCGCCTACCGCCTCTACGACGCCTCCGACCTCGAGCGCCTTCTGGCCATCAAGAGCCTGCGCGACGATGCCGGACTCTCGCTGGCCGAGATCGGCCAGGTCCTGGAGGACGAGGAGTCGCGACGCCGCGCCCGGGTCGCCCTGCAGGCGACCGAGGACCCGCGGGAGCGACGGGCGATCATCGAGGGTCGGGTCGCCAGCGTGGAGCGCCTGCTGGCGACGCTGACCCCCAAGCTCGCCCGGCTGCAGGTCCTGGTCGCCGACGTCGACGGGCGGCGGAACCGGCTGCAGGAGCGCCTGGCCGAACTGGAGCCGGGCGGGGAGGCGGGCAGGTGAGCCGCCTTCGCCATCCGGTCGATCCGACCGTCCCGACCTGCCACTCGTGGGTCCCGGCCGTCCCCAGCATCGGCGCGCTCCTGGCGTCGCTGACCTCCGTGGGGGTCGGGGAGTGAGCGAGCGGACCGCGGGGGCGCTGCGCTGGCGGGGCGCCCTGCGCCACCGCAACTTCCGTCTCTTCTGGTTCGGCCAGCTGGTCTCGCTCGTGGGGACCTGGATGCAGTCGGTCGCCCAGGCGTGGCTCGTGCTGCAGCTGACCCACGACCCATTCTGGCTGGGCGTGATCGGGGCCATCCAGTTCCTGCCGGTGATGATCTTCGGCCTCTTCGCCGGGATCGTCGTGGACCTGCTGCCGAAGCGGCGGACCCTGGTCGGGACACAGACGAGCCTCATGGCCCTCGCCCTCATCCTGGCGGCGCTCTCGTTCAGCGGCGCGGTCCAGGTCTGGCACATCGTCGTCCTGGCGTTCGGGCTCGGCCTGGTCAACGCCGTGGACATGCCGGCCCGGCAGGCGTTCGTGATCGAGATGGTCGGTCGCGACGACGTCGCCAACGCCGTCGGCCTCAACTCGGCGGTCTTCAACGCCGCCCGCATCGTCGGCCCGAGCATCGGCGGCATCCTGATCGCGGTCGTCGGCGTGACCGCCTGCTTCTTCATCAACGGTCTCAGCTTCATCGCGGTGATCGTCGGCCTGCTGGCGATGCGCGACCGCGACCTGCGCCGTGGCGTCCGCCTGGCTCGGCCGCGCAGCGTCCGCGCCGTGGCCGACAACTTGGCCGAGGGGCTCGGCTACGTCCGGCGGACGCCGGTCGTGCTCCTGGCCGTCGCGATCGTCGGCCTGGTCTCGACCGTCGGCATGAACTTCAACGTGCAGCTGCCGGCCCTGGCGACCGTCCTCGGGGTCGGGGCCACCGGCTTCGGCTTTCTCTGGTCGGCGATGGGCGCGGGCTCGCTCGTGGCCTCCCTGGCCGTCGCCACCGTGAGGCGGCCGCGGGTCTGGGTCATGCTGGGCGGAGCGCTCACCCTGGGGGCGACGGAGATGCTGCTGGGGGCGGCCAATCTGCTGCCGCTGGCGATGCTCGCGGCCTTCGGTGCCGGGGCCGGCGCCATGGCGATGACGGCCACCGCCAACTCCACGATCCAGCTGGCGGTGCCCGATGCGCTCCGCGGCCGTGTCATGAGCGTCTACACGACGGTCTTCGCGGGCTCGACGCCCATCGGCGCGCTCTATGCGGGCTGGCTCGCCTCCACGTACGGGACGGCGGCCTCGTTGCTGGTCGGCGGGGCCCTCTCGATCGTCTTCGCCGTGCCGGCGACCATCTGGGTCCTTCGGCGGCCCGACTTCTTCGGCCTCCGGTTGCCGCGCCGTTCGCGTCGACGCCAGGCGGAGCTGGTCAACGCGGCGGTCGCAGAGACGGTCGCGGAGGTCGCGGCCCGGGACCTGCCCAGGTCGCAACTCGGCGAGCCTCCGCTCGCGCCGTCCGCGACGCGACGCCCGCCGGTGGGCGCGGCCGAGCCGGTGCCCTCCGCCCGCACGAAGTAGCCGGGCGGTTCGGTCCGGGGTCATTCCGTTCCCCGCAGGAGGCGCCATGGCCCTACGCCAGGCCATGTGAGGCTCCCCGCGGCCGCGGCGGCGCCGGCCGGCTGTGGCGCCTCGCGATGATGCTCCGCGCGTGGCGCACGGTCACGACCGCGCGTCCGGACGCCTACCATGCGGCCCATGCCCGCCCAGCATGTGAACCGCCTGGCCGGCGAGACGAGTCCCTACCTGCTCCAGCACGCCCACAACCCGGTGGACTGGTACCCGTGGGGCCCGGAGGCGCTGGCCCGGGCGCAGGCCCAGGACCGGCCGATCTTCCTGAGCGTGGGCTACGCGGCCTGCCACTGGTGCCACGTGATGGAGCGCGAGTCGTTCGAGGACCCGGCGACCGCAGCCGACCTCGACCGCGATTTCGTGGCCGTCAAGGTGGACCGGGAGGAGCGGCCCGACATCGACGCGGTCTACATGGCCGCGGTCCAGGCCATGACCGGCTCGGGCGGCTGGCCGATGTCAGTCTTCCTGACGCCCGACGGCCGGCCGTTCTACGGGGGGACCTACTTCCCGCCGGAGCGACGGCACGGCCTGCCGTCCTTCCGCGACGTCCTGGCGGCCGTAGCCACCGCGTGGCGCGAGCGGCGCGCCGCCGTCGAGGTGTCGGCGACGGAGCTGGCGACGGCCCTGGCCCGGGCCGCCCGCGCCGAAGCAGCCGCCCCGTCGCCCGCCGATGCCGCCCGGTCGCCCGCGATCCCAGCCCTCACGGTCCCATCCGGCTTCGAGCCCGCCCTCCTCGACCGGGCGGTCGCCGCGCTGGAGGCCGGCTTCGACCCCGTCCACGGCGGCTGGGGAAGCGCGCCCAAGTTCCCGGCTCCCATGACCCTCGAATTCCTGCTCCGGCGGGCTGTCGGCGGCGACCACCGCGCCCTGCGGATGGCTCGCCGGACCCTGGACGCGATGGCCGACGGCGGGATCCGCGACCAGCTCGGTGGCGGGTTCCACCGCTACGCGACCGATGCCACCTGGCTCGTGCCCCACTTCGAGAAGATGCTCTCCGACAGCGCCCAGCTGGCGCGTGTCTACCTCCATGCCTTCCAGCTGACCGGCGAGCGGCGCTACCGGGCGGTCGCCGAGGAGGCGCTCGCCGAACTCGCCCGGGAGATGCGGACCGCCGACGGGGCCTTCGCCACGAGCCTCGACGCCGACACCGCGGGCGTCGAGGGTGCCACCTACACCTGGACTCGCGAGGAGATCGTGGCGGCGCTGGAGGCGGGCGGCATCGCCGCCGAGTCGATCGCCCTCTTCCTGACGGCGTACGGCGTGACCGGGGTCGGCAACTGGGAGGGGCGCATGATCCTGGCCCGGTCCAGGTCCGACGCGGAGCTGGCGGCCCTCGAGGGGTTGGCCGAGGAGGAGGTCGGGCGCCGGCTGGGATCCGCCCGCTCGGCCCTCCTCGCCCGCCGGGCGGGGCGAGCGCAGCCGGCCCGGGACGACAAGGTCCTGGCGGCCTGGAACGGCCTGGCGATCGGAGCCTTCGCGGACGCGGCCGCCGCCCTCGGCAGCCGGGAGGCTGCGGCCATCGCGACCGAGGCGGCCGAGGCGGTGCTCCGCCACCTCCGGACGCCGGACGGCCGGCTGCGGCGCTCCTTCCGCGGGGGGCGCGCTTCCGGGGCCGGCGGGCTGGAGGACTACACGCACCTCGCCGACGGGCTGCTCGCGCTCTACGAGGCGACCTTCGACGAGCGCTGGTTCACCGCCGCCCGGGAACTGGCCGACCGGGTGCTCCGGCACTTCGCCGACCCGGCCGGCGGCTTCTTCGACACGCCCGACGATGGCGAGCGGCTCTTCCTGCGTCCCAGGGGCTTCCAGGACAACGCCCTGCCCTCCGGGAACGCCATGGCCGCCACGGTCCTGCTCCGCCTCCACGCCCTGACCGGCGACGGCCGCGACCGCGTCGCCGCGGAGCAGGCCGTGGCCCTGGTCCTCCCGCACCTCGACCGCTTCCCTGGCGCCTTCTCCCAGTGGCTGCTCGCCCTCGGCGGCCTCCTTGGACCGACTGTGGAGATCGCCATCGTCGGGAACCCGGACGAGCACGACGCCGCGGCCCTGGTCGCCGCCGCGCGGCGCGGCTTCCGGCCGCACCAGGTCCTGGCCGTGGCCCCGCGTCCGAAGGGCAGCGCGATCGAGCTCCTGCAGGCGCGCTTCGCGCTCGGTGGACGGGCGACCGCCTTCGTCTGCCGCGATTTCGCCTGCCGGCAGCCCGTCACCGAGGCGGAGGCGCTGGTCGCCCAGCTTTCGGGACTCCCCGCGCCGTAGGGGGCCCGGTCGACCGGCCGGACGCGGCCGGGTCCGGTACGGCAGGGCGCCGGACCGTCCTGGGGGCCGCCGGGTCCGGCGGCACCGGCCGGACGGACCGGCACAAGGTGACGAGGGGGCCTGCCGCGTCCCCGCCGGGCGGGTGTACGGTGCGGCTGGCGTCCCGGTGGCCGCAAGGAGGGACGCCATGACCAGGCTCAGGTCGGCCGACCTCGGCCCATCGGTACTCGATCCGGCAGCCTTCATCCAGGAGGTCGCCTTCCTGGTGGAGGTCCGGCCCCTCGGCGATCGCCTGTTCGCGGAGATCGGGGAGCATCTGCGTCGCCTGGCCGCGCGGCCGGATCTTCTGGCCGAGCCGCTCGCCGCCCTGCCGGGCACGGGCGCGAGCGTGCGCCTCCTGGCCCAGCATCGGAGCGGGCCGAGCCTTTTCCTGGCCCGCTTGGGGGGACGGGAGCCAGGCCCTGTCCACGACCACGGCTCGTGGGGCGTCCTGTGCATCATCAGCGGCCGCAGCCGAATGACCCACTGGGCCCGCCTCGACGCCGGCATCGACCGCGATCGGGCCTCGGTCCACCCCCTCGGCGAGCGGATCCTGGGGCCCGGCGACGTGGCCTGGTTCGGCGGGCCACCCGACGACATCGTCAGCCACGAGGGCCTCGAGGGCGATGTCCTCGCCTTGGCGGTTTTCGGTCGCAACCCCACCCTGGGGCGCCGGACGCGCTTCGACACCGCCACCGGCCGCGTCTCCCGCTCGGGTCCGGCATGACGTGACGTCGAGACGTGCGGGCGCCGCAGGGCCGGACCGGGGGTCCCAGGAGAGCCCGGTCGCCCGATCGGGGGGCGCGCCTCCATCCCTCGGCGACCACGGGTCCTCGGGCGATCCTCCGCCCGGCGCGTCGGATGCCCTGCCGGCGGCCCCGCTGCCGGGCCAGGACGATCCGCCTTGCGGCTGCGAGTGCGGTTGCCGGGGGCTGGTGGACGATCCCGACGACCGGGTCTGCTTCGCCTGCGCCCGCAACGACCACCCCGGGCCACTGCCGGCCCGGGCGAGGCCAATCGCCGGTCAACCGTGGCCATGGCGCTGAGGGCCGCACCGGACGTTGTCTAGCCGAGATCGAGGACGTAGGCCCGCAGCGGGACCTTGGGCAGCGGCTGCCAGTCGAGCTCCGGCGCGCGCCGGAAGCCCAGGCGCTCGTAGAGCCGGTGGGCGCTGACCATCCACGGCGTCGTGTGGAGGACGAGCCGGCGGCGCCCCGCAGCCCGTGCCCGCGCCACGACCGCCTCGACGAGGAGCCGGCCGATCCCCCGGCCCTGGGCGGACGGGTCGACGGCGAGCATCCGCATCCCGGCGTCTCCGGCCGAGAGCCGCTCCGCCCAGGGATTCCCGGGCCCGTCGACATAGGTGACGCCGCCGAGCACGGTCTCCGCGGCATCGACGGCGACCAGCACCGTGGCGGACGCGGCGCGCGCTGCCACGTCAGCGAGCTCGCGCTCGTAATCCGGCTCGTCGACCGCGCCCGGCAGGGCGCGGTAGGCGGCCACGATCAGCCGGCCGAGCCGCTCGTGTTCAGTCGGCCGCACGGGACGCACCTCGATGGCGGCGGGCCGCCCGGCCCGATGGCGGGCCTCCGGCTCAGGCATCGGTCCTGGCCATCCGGCCGGCCTCGCGCGGCAGCGCGGCCCGAAGGTTGCGCAGCAGGTTGAGGCCGTCCGCCACTTCCCCGGCCGGCGCGTAGGGGCCCGGCATCAGGAAGCAAGGACGGCCGCCCAGGGCCACGTCCTCGAGCTGACCCCAGCGCTCGCGCAGGCGCCGCCCGGCGGCCGCCTCGGCCGCCCGCTTGTAGACGAAGACGACCGCCGCCGGCCGCCAGAGGGCGATCTTCTGCCAGAGGGGTCCCACGGCCGCGGTCAGCTCGGCGGCGCTGGCCTCGTCACGGGGCGTCGGCACCTTGAGCAGGTCGGTGATGCCGTGGCCGGCCGCCACCAGGGCGTCGTCCGCGGCCGCCAGGTCGAGGCCGGCCGGCAGGACGGTCGCCCGGATCAGCCGCCGCCAGAAACTGCGGCCGAGCGAGCCCTGGTGGTAGTGGCCGGCGGCGACGCTCACCGGCGAAGGGTTCAGCCCTACGAAGAGGAGCCGACCGGGCTGCGGCGGCAGGTCCGCCAGCGTCTCGACGTCGCGGCCGGCGAGCCGGAGGGTGATCCGATGACCGGCCGGATGGGGATCGGGTAACACCACCCAAGCGTAGCCCACGGCGCGGTGCCCGGATCCGGCGCCCCGGCCCGCCTCGCCGGCGGTGCGTATGCCTCAGGACCCCAGCAGTTCGTCGAGGGTGACCGGCCGCAGCCCCTTCGCCCGGAGGTTCGCCAGGACGGTGGGCAGCGCCTCGAGCGTGTGGTAGCCGCCGAGGTGCATCAGCACGATCGAGCTGGCCCGGGCCGCGGCTGCCCGGTCGATGATCTGCTGCTTCGTGGTGGCGGTCGACCAGTCGATCGTGTCGACGTCCCAGAAGATCGTCTTGGTGTAGCCGACCGCTCCGACCGTGGCCATGATCTCCCTGAACTTCGCCGTCTGCCAGCCACCGAGCGAGCCGCCGGGCGGCCGGAAATAGGGTCGCGGCGATCGCCCGCAGTAGGTGGCCTCGACCTTCTCGGTGTCGAGCAGCTCGGCCCGCATCTGGGCCGGGGTGAGGGTCGCGAAGTCCGGGTGGTGGTAGCTGTGGTTGCCGAAGGCGAAGCCGGCCGGATCCCGGCAGACGACGGCGAGCACGTCACGCACCGCCCGGCCGTCGGCCGTCTCCGCGGCCGCCAGCGCAGCCTGTGCGCCGGTGGCGAAGACCGTGGCGTGGATCCTTTGGTCGCGGAGGTAGTCGACGATCGCCACGGCGTCGCTGACGCGGCCGCCGAAGTCGAAGGTGAGGGCGACGGCGTTGCCGGTCCGGCTCCCGGCGGCGATGTAGGCGCTGACGACAGCCGCCGTCGGCGAGGGGACGGAGGTGGGCGTCGGGCGGGGGCCGGCAGACCGCGTCGCCGCCGGCGTCGGGGTCGGCGCCGGGGTCGGCGCCGGAGTCGGCTCGACCGACGCGGTGGGCTGCGGCGTGGGGCTCGCCGAGGGTGCGCCGGTAGCCGGCGCAAACGGGGAAGACGACGGGCCGGCCGAGGCGGTGGGGGCGACCGGCGATCCCGTCGACGGGGTCAACGAGAGCTCGCAGCCCGAGACGGCCAGGGCGAAGACCGCCAGGGCGAGGAACGGACGATGGGCCATCCGGACACCTCCGCGCCAGACGACGTTTTCCCGGCCCCTCTCCGTGACGCCGTCCGCGCCGTCGCCACCCTACGCCGGCCGGCTCTGCGTCGCGCGTGCCGTTCCTCCCACCAGCCGGGGCCGAAGGGCGGCAGCCGCGTCGCGGCGGGTCGAGCGGTCCGCGCTCCGCGGCCGGAGCGGGCCGGGCCCGGAGGCGTGGGGCGGGCCCGGGTTGCCGGCAGTGGCGGACCGGCCGGCGCACCGGCCCCGGCAGCGCCGCACGCGACGACCGCGCGGGCGCCATGATTCGGCCATGGCAGACGGACCACTGCTCGTCTTCGGGCCGCGGTCGCTCGACTACGACTTCGGAGCCGCGCATCCCCTGACGCCGCGCCGCTTCGGACCCGGCGTCGAGCTGTTGCGCTGGGTCGGCGCGGTGCCGACGCTGGCCCCGGAGCCGGCCGAGGACCGCGAGCTGCTCGGGGTCCATACCCCCGAATATGTCGAGGTGGTGCGCCGGTTCTCGGCCGACCCCGACGGCCAGGTGGGCCTGGCGGGGATCGATCACCTCGGCGACGACCCGCCCTTCGCCGGGATGCACCAGGCCGCGGCCGCGGTGGTCGGCGGCTCGCTGCGGGCGGTGGAGGCGATCCTCGACGGCGAGGTCGAGCACGCCTACCACCCGGGCGGCGGGCTGCACCACGCGATGCCCGGCCGCGCCTCCGGCTTCTGCGTCTACAACGACGTTGCCGTGGCGATCGCCCGCGCTCGCGCCGACGGGGCGCGGGTCCTCTACGTCGACCTGGACGTCCATCACGGCGACGGGGTCCAGGTCATCCACCAGGCCGACCCCCAGGTCCTGACGCTCTCCTTCCACGAGACAGGACGGACGCTCTTCCCCGGGACCGGCTTCGTCGGCGAGGTGGGCGAGGGGGCGGCGGCCGGGACCTCGATCAACGTCCCGCTGGAGCCCCTGACGGGTCCGGAGGCCTGGCTGGCGGCGATCGAGGCGATCGTGCCGCCGGTCGCGGCGGCGTTCGGGCCGGACCTGGTGGTCAGCCAGCACGGCGCCGACAGCCACGCCTGGGATCCGCTGGCCCACCTCCTCGTCACGACCTCGGCGATGGGGACGGCCGCCCGCCTCGTCGATCGGATCGCCCACCGCCACGCCGGCGGCGCCTGGCTGGCGACCGGGGGGGGCGGCTACGACGTCTACCGCGTCGTCCCGCGCGCCTGGGCCTTCACCTGGCTCGCCGGGGCGCATCGCGAGGTGCCGCACCACCTTCCGGAGCAGTGGCGGCTCCGCTGGGACGATGAGGCTCGCCGCCACGGCCAGGCGCCGCTGCCCGAATACTTCGACGATCTGCCGGGTACTGCCGGCGTCAGCGCCGGCCGGGAGTCCGCCGCCGCGCGAGATGCCGGGACGGTGGGCCTCGTCCGGTTGATCGCCGTCCCGACCCTCCTGCGGGTGGCGCAGGAGCGCGGCTGGTGGGCCCCGGTCTCGCTCGTGGCCCGGCGCAACGGTCTGCCCGAGGAGACACCGGCGTGGAGCGCGATTGCCGGTGGTGACTCCGGCACGGCCGAGCCGGAGATCCTGGATCCACTGACCGCCGAACAGCTCGACCGGCTGGCCATCGCACCCTGGACGGTTGCGCCGGCCGATCCAGGCGAGGCGTGGGCCCTCCTGCGCAACGCGCTGGCCGACCAGCGGACCGGAGCGGTCGGCGCGGTTGCGGGCGGGCGGCTGGTTGGCCTGGCGATGGCCGCTCCGCTCGAACGGTCGCCTCTCGGCGGCGAGGAGCTGCCGCCCGCCACCGACTGGCTTCTCGCGCTCGGCGTGGCGCCCGGAGCGCGGGGGAGGGGACTGGGCGGCGGTTTGCTCCGGGCTCTCGTCCGAGGGCCGGACCGCCGGGGGCGGCAGCTGGTCGCGCTCCTCACCGTCGCGGAGCGGGACCCGGCGAGCCCGCTGACCGCCGACGCCCGCCGGAGCGCGGGCCGGCGCCTGCTGGCCGGCGCGGGCTTCCGCGAGCTGCCCGTGCCGGGCGAGCTGGGGCTGGCCGACCGCCACGCGCTGCTGGCGGTCCATGTCGGCCAGGGCGTGCCGGGGCAGCGCGTGGAGGCGTTGCGGGCGGTCCTGGCGGAGGGTTGAGACGGGGGCCCGGCCCGCGGTCGCGCCTACGCGCCGCCCGGGCGCGACCAGGGCTCCCGCTCGAGCGCGGCCACGAAGTCGGCGCGATCGTGGACCGGCTCGCCGTGCGAGACGAGCACGTACGCGAACGGGAGGTCGAGCATGGCGCGCAGGGCGGGCAGTGTCCGCTCCTCGAGCGCCGGCGTCCACCAGACGCGAAGCACGCCGCCCGGCGCCGTCATGCCGTCGGCGAAGACGAGCGCACGCTGCTCCGGCAGGTAGACGGGCGTCTCCATCGAGCCGCGCCCGTCGTGGAGGGCGCGCAGGCCGCCGGGCAGGCCGTCTCCCGGCCGGACCGGCGTCAGCTTCGTACGCGGCGCGTCGCCCTGCCAGAACAGCCATGGCCCGTACGCGGGCACCCCGTACCAGTGGACGAAGAGGTCGACGTCTCGCACGTGGTCGGGCTTCAGGACGATCACGGCGGTGGGCGGCCTGGCCTCGAGACGCCCCCAGACTTCCCGGGCGTTCGGCCGCGGGGCGAGCGGGTCGAGCAGGATGGTCTCGCCCTGCGACTGCACGACGAACGATGAGACCTCCGGCTCCCAATCGTCGCCCGCGCGCCACTCCCAGTGCGGCTGCCGCCACAGCCACAGGCCGGTCGCCACGTCGCGTACCTCGACGCCCACGGCCCCGGACGGTAGCACGGGGCCCTGACCTCCCGCACGCGACGCCGACCCGGATTGGGGGTGGGCGCCGCGGCGGCGACGCTCACGCGCCGCGATCCCGATCGTGGAGCGGTCCGTCGGCCGGGTCGGGGACGGCCCGCTCGGCCCCGCGGAACGGGCCGGATGGCAGGCTCGAATGAATGGTGACCCTCTCTACATTCGAGCTGTGAGACGAAGGCTCCGGCCGGCGGGCGACAAGGGTGGGCCCGGGACCGGCAGGCCGGCAACCGGAAAGGATGGAACGATGCAGGGCAAGGGGCGGGGGATCTTCATCCTCCGGGTCGTCCTCGGCTACGGGTTCCTCTTCGCCGGGCTCGACAAGGTCCTGGATTTGGCCGGAACGGGCCGGGCCTTCAACGCCGGCGGTTTCCTCAAGTTCGGTACGGCCGGCACCTGGGTCGGCGTCTCCGATCCCAAGGCGATCCTCAACCCGACCCAGGCCCTGTGGGTCGCCCTGGCCGGCAACCCGGGCCTGATGGGCCTCATCAATTTCCTGGTCCAGTTCGGCGAGATCGCCATCGGCGTGGCCCTGATCCTCGGCATCGCCACCCGCTTCGCCGGCACCATGGCCG
>JAJYJO010000141.1 GCA_021789435.1 Chloroflexota bacterium | reverse complement strand
GTCATGCTCCTGCCGGCGCTGCTGGTCGGGGCAGTGGGGCTCCACCTCCTGCTGGTCTGGGCCCAGAAGCACACCCAGTACCCGGGACCCGGCAAGAGCGAGCACAACGTGGTGGGGGCCCACCTCTGGCCCGGCCAGGCCTTCCGGTCGCTTGGCCTGCTCTTCCTGACGGGCGCCGTGGTGACCTTGATCGCCGGCTTCGTCCAGATCAACCCGGTCTGGGCCTACGGGCCGTTCATCCCCTACGCGGTCAGCTCACCGGCCCAGCCCGACTGGTACATCGGCTGGCTGGAGGGCGCGCTGCGGATCGGCCCCAACTTCCAGCCCGACATCCTGGGGATCGTCATCCCCTCGCCCTTCTGGCCGGGCGTCCTCGTGCCGGGGATCCTGTTCGGCATCGTGATCCTCTGGCCGTTCATCGAGGCCCTGGCGACGCACGACCGCCGCGAGCACAACCTGCTGGACCTGCCCTGGCAGGCCCCCGGCCGGACGGCGATCGGGCTGGCCATCCTGACCGTCTTCGGGGTCCTCACCCTGGCCGGAGCCAACGACGTCCTGGCGGTCTTCCTGCATGTCCAGGTGGAGACGCTCACCGGCGCCTTCCGGATCCTGGTCGTGGTCCTGCCGGTCCTGGTCGGCCTGGTCGCCTACCGGATCTGCCGCGAGATCCGGGACCGCGGCGGAGCGCCGCTGGGCCCCGCGGCCGGCTACGCGGTCCGTCGCACCGCGGACGGGGGTTTCGAGGAGGTGGAGCCGTGATCGCCCGCCCGCGGCGCCTGCCGGGAGGCACCCGCCTGGCCGCCCTGGCCGGAGTCGTCGCCCTGCTGGCCGGCGGCTGCATCCCCCAGGCCGCCACGACCCAGGCGAAGGCCGTCTCGACCCTCTACTGGACCTTCATCGGAGCCGGCCTGGTCGTGGCCGGGATCGTCTGGGGCCTGATCACCTGGTCGATCATCCGCTACCGCCACCGGCCGCAACCCGGCGAGGGGTTGCCGGTCCAGACCCGCAGCGACATCCGGCTGGAGATCGTCTGGACCACGCTGCCGATCCTGACGGTCCTGGCCCTCTTCTGGCTGACCCTCGGCACGCTCAACCGGGTCGAGGCCCGGGCGCCCGACGAGCTGCAGGTCCACGTGACCGCCTTCCAGTGGCAGTGGCGCTTCGACTACACGGGGACCGGGGTCAGCGTCATCGGCCTCCTCGGCCAGCCGCCCGTGCTCGTCGTGCCGGCCGGCCAGCCGGTCCACGTCACGCTCACCAGCAGCGACGTCGACCACGCCTTCTACGTGCCGGCCTTCCTCTTCAAGCGCGACGCGATCCCGGGCCACCCGACCGACTTCGACTTCACCGTCACCCAGCCCGGCATCTATCGCGGCCAGTGCGCCGAGTTCTGCGGCGTCTACCACGACCAGATGCTGTTCTCCGTCCAGGCGGTCCCGGCGGCCCAGTTCGCGACGTGGCTGGCGCAGCAGGAGGCGGCGGCCTCCGCTGGCCCGACGGGCGCGTCCGTGACCGCCCCGTCCGCCTCGGCCCCACCCTCCTCGGCCCCGTCCGGAGCCGGACCGTCCGCCTCCGTCGCCCCGGCCGCGAGCCCCGCCCCATCCAGCGTCCCATAGGCCAGCGGGAGCACCCCTGATGAGCGTCCTTTCTGACGTCCGATCCCTGCCGGCGAACCGGTACGGCTCCGGCATCCTGGACTGGATCCAGACGACCGATCACAAGCGCATCGGCATCCTCTACATCACGACCGCCTTCGCCTTCTTCTTCGTGGGCGGCCTGCTGGCCGAGATCATGCGCACGGAGCTGATCGGCCCGGACGTCCAGCTGGTGAGCGAGAACACCTACAACTCGCTCTTCACCATGCACGGCACGATCATGCTGCTGCTCTTCGCGACGCCGATGGCGATCGGCCTGGCCAACTTCGTGGTGCCGCTCCAGATCGGGGCCGCCGACATGGCCTTCCCGCGCCTCAACGCCCTGAGCTACTGGCTCTTCCTGTTCGGCAGCCTGATCGTGCTCTCGAGCTTCCTGACCGCCGGGGGCGCGCCGGCCATCGGCTGGTACGCCTACGCCCCGCTGACCGAACCGCCCTACTCCAGCGGGCCGGGCGTGGACCTGTGGTCGATCGGCCTCGTCGTGAGCGGCCTTGCCAGCGTCCTCGGCTCGGTCAACTTCGTGGCCACGATCTACTCCCGCCGGGCGCCGGGGATGACCATGTTCCGGATGCCCATCTTCACCTGGAACATCCTGGTGACGGCGATCCTGATCATGTTCGCCTTCCCACCCCTGACGGCCGCCCTGATCATGCTCTTCATCGATCGCAACTTCGGGGGAGCCTTCTTCGACGTCGCCCGGGGGGGCAGCGCCGTCCTCTGGCAGAACATCTTCTGGTTCTTCGGCCACCCGGAGGTCTACATCCTGATCCTGCCGTTCTTCGGCGTGATCACGGAGATCATCCCGGTCTTCAGCCGCAAGCCGGTCTTCGGCTACCGCTCCTTCGTGCTGGCGACGGTCACGATCGCCAGCCTCTCCATGGCGGTCTGGGCCCACCACATGTTCACGACCGGCGCCGTCAACCTGCCCTTCTTCAGCATCGTCTCGCTGCTGATCGCGGTGCCCACCGGCATCAAGTTCTTCAACTGGACGGCCACCATGTGGCGCGGCCACCTCTCCTTCCCGACTCCGATGCTCTGGGCGATGGGCTTCCTCTACCTCTTTTTGATCGGCGGCGTGACCGGCGTCATGCTCGCCTCGCCGCCGCTCGACTTCCACTTCGAGGACACCTACTTCGTCGTCGCCCACTTCCACGCCACGCTCGTCGGCGGGACCGTCTTCGCCGTCTTCGCCGGGACCTACTTCTGGTTCCCCAAGATGACCGGCCGGCGGCTCGACGAGCGGCTGGGCAAGCTCCACTTCTGGAGCTGGTTCGTGGGCTTCATCCTGACCTTCGCGCCGCAGTTCCAGTTGGGCCTGGAGGGGATGCCGCGGCGGATCGCCCACTACACCGCCAGCCCGGCCTGGCAGCCCCTCAACGACCTCTCGACCGTCGGGGCGTACCTCCTGGCGGTCGGCATCCTGCCCTTCGTGCTCGCGGTCGTAAAGGCCCTGCGCAGCCCGGCCGACCAGCCGGACGACCCGTGGGGCGGCTACTCCCTGGAGTGGGCGACGGCCTCTCCCCCGCCCCACCACAACTTCCATCACCTGCCGCCGATCCGCTCGGAGCGGCCCGCCTTCGACGCCCGGATGGCGGCCGCCGGCCTGGACCCCCGACGACCGGTGCTCGGCGGCCCGGCGGGGAGCGACGGCGGGGCGACCCCCGACGGGACCCTGCCGTGAGCCACGAACGCGTGGAGCGCACGGGGCGGGAAGAAACGCCGCCCGACCCGGCCGAGGCGATCGTCGGCTCCACCGACGAGGCGAACGGCTCCGCGGAGGCCCCGGCGTCGTCGCGGATCCCGCTGCCGGGCTTCCTGCGCGAGCAGCCGGAGGAGGTCTGGTTCTTCGCCCGCCTGGCCGCCTACGCCTTCTTCATCGGCACGGTCTACTGGTTCGTGAGCTACGAGCCGGCCGGGACCATGCTCCTCTACGGCTTCGGCCTCGCGGCGGGATTCGGGACGCTGATCCTAGCCCTTGGCGCCCGCGCGGCCCGGCGATCCGATCGGACCGCGGGCGGGCCGGGCGCGGCGACGGCGGAGGTGCGCTCCCTGCTCCCCGACGGCCCGTTCGGCGACGAGCGTGGCCGGCTTCCCGCTCCGACCGCCGCCCCGTTCGGCGTCGGGCTGGGGGTCGCCCTCACGGCGCTCGGCCTCGTCTTCGGCCCGTGGCTGGCGATCGTGGGACTCGCCCTGGCCGTGGTCGCGTTGCTGGAGTGGGGACGGGCCGTGAGCCGCGAGTACCGCGCGATCGATCCGGTCGTGGCCGCCCGCCCGCGTCGAGGTGCCAGGTCGATCGGGGGAACCTCC
>JAJYJO010000140.1 GCA_021789435.1 Chloroflexota bacterium | reverse complement strand
CCGCTCCTGGAAACGCTGGCGCTGCTCGTCCGCCGAGATGGCGAGGAAGAACTTGACGATCGTCGTCCCCTCCTCCACGAGGGTCCGTTCCCAGGCGTTGATCTGGTCGTAGCGGCGCGACCAGGCCTCCTTCGGGGCAAGGCCGTGGACGCGAACCGCCAGGAGGTCCTCGTAGTGGGACCGGTTGAAGATCGCGATCTCGCCCTTGCCCGGCGTGGCCCCGTGGACGCGCCAGAGGTAGTCGTGGGCAAGCTCGACCTCGGTCGGGACCTTGAAGCTGGTCACCCGGCAGCCCTGCGGGTTGAAGGCGCCCATGACGTGCCGGATCGTGCCGTCCTTGCCGGCGGCGTCGATCCCCTGGAGCACGACGAGGACCGGGTGCTTCGCCTCCGCCCACAGGCGATCCTGCAGGTCGGTCAGGCGGGCCAGGCCCGCGGCCAGCTCGGCGGCCGAGTCGGTCTTGTCGTGCCCGTGGGTGGCCGACGGGTCGAAGGCTCCGAGGTTCACCCTGGAGCCCGGCTCGACGCGCAGCCGCCGGCGCAGGTGGTTCGCCTTGCCGCCGTGATCATCCATCGCACCCACCTCCGGTCGTTCGTCTGCCTGCGACGAGTCTGGTCCATCGGCGGCACCCGGGCGGGGCGTTCCTGCCTCAGGCTTCCGACGGAGCGGCCGGGGGGGCGGCCGGGGGGCGGCCGGGGGGCGGCCGGGGGTCGATTGCGGGGCGCCGGAGCGCGCCTCCCGGGCGCCTCCGGGATCAGCCCCGGACTCGACCAGCGCCGCGATCATGTCGTCCAGGCGACTCAGGATGAAGTCCTCGCTGAACTCGATCCGGTCCCCGGCCCGCGTCCGCCGGGCCTGGAGCGCCGCGTCGAGCCGCCCGAACGAAGCGTACTCGCCGGCTAGCCGTGGAGAGCCCGCGCCGCGCGCGGCCTGCCCACCGAGCCTGCGGGCCGATCGTGACGCCCGGCGGCCAGGACCTGGACTCGGCCGCCCAACCGCTCGAGGACGGCATGCCAGGGGACGGTCCGGCCGGGATGCTGGGCTGCCCTGGCGAGACGGGCCTCGCACGCCTCATCGAGCAGATCGCGCTGCCGGGACTTGACGATCATTTGTCGCGTGTAGGGGTCCACCTGACGGTCCTCGATCCTCCTGGCGCGTCCTCCACTGCGGCGCGCTGCTGTGCAGGAGCATGCACCCGGGAGCGCGAAATGGGGGTCGCGTGGCCGGCCCTGGGCGCGTCATCTGACCGCGCCTTCCGAAGGCGGGCCGATGCCTCGGCAGCTGTCATCCGCGCGACAAGCCGGGGACCGCCGGGGACCGCCCCGGGACGCCGGGCGGCCGCGGGGCCCGGGGTCTCGCGGCGGAACCGGCCATCGTCGAGGCCTTCGAGCAGGCCCCACGGCGCCGAAGGACTCCCTTCCCGTGGGGTCCGGGCCTCACCCCGACCCGGCTGCCGTCAACTGCTCGAGCAGGACGGCGCTCCAGAGCATCCCCTCGTCGGCCAGGAACGGGCCGAGCCGGCCGCGGTAGGGCCGTCCCGCCGGGGTGAGCACCTCCCAGAGCGTCCCCTCGCGCTCGACCATGCGCGCGTAGCGCCGGAGGTCCTCGGCGGCAGCCGGCGGATCGATCGAGCGCCGCAGGGCGAGGTCAATGACGCCGAGCGAGGTCCAGATCGACGTGCCCGGATCCTGTCCGGGGCCGGCGAGGGGCCAATGGCACTGGGCCGCTGGCCGGCGGGCAGGTCACAATCCTGCGGGACGAGGAGAGCGGTGCGAGGCGTACGCGTGGCGGCGGCGTGCCTGGTCGTCGCCGTGCTGATCGGAGCGATTGCGGTGGAGCCAGCCGTCGTGGGGCCGCAACCGGCGGGCCGGAGCGGGACCGTCCTGGTTCTCCCGTCCCCGCTGACCCGCGGCCCGCTTTCGCTCGAGGAGGTCCTCCTGGGGCGGCGCTCGGTCCGCGACCTCTCGGATCGGGAGCTCACGGAAGTCGAGATCGGCCAGCTGCTCTGGGCCGCCCAGGGCGTGACCGACACGGAGGGACGCCGCACGGCTCCCTCGGCCGGCGCCCTCTATCCCCTGGAGCTGTACGCGGTCATGGCCGCGGGCCTCTTCCACTACGAGCCGGCCCGCCACGCCCTGGCCCTGGTCCGGGGCGGCGACCTGCGCGGCCGGCTCCGCGCGGCGGCCCTCGACCAGACGGCCGTCGGCGCGGCGCCACTGGTGGTGGTCGTGACCGCGGTGCCGGCCCGCACGGAGGCGCGCTACGGTCCGGAGCGGGCGATGCGGTACGCCCACCTGGAGGCTGGGCACGCGGCGCAGAACCTGCTGCTGGAGGCGACGGCCCTGGGCCTCGGCGCTGTCCCCGTCGGCGCGTTCGACGACGCCGCGGTCGGATCGTTGCTCGGGCTGACGGCCGGCGAAGTGCCGGTCTACCTGGTGCCGGTCGGACACCCCGCCTAGCCGTCCGCCTGGCTGCATTGGCAACGGCCGCCGGGCGTCGCCGACCCTCCCGGCGCGACGCCGGGGCCGGTCGACGCGTAGGCTTGGCCCATGTCGGCCTGGACGCGCCATGCCAAGATCGCCTTCGTGGGATCCCACGGGATCCGCAAGACGACCGCCGCCCACGCCTTCGCCAACACGATCCAGCGGGCCGGGCGCTCGGTGGAGTACGCGCGCGAGGTGATCCGCGACAACCCGCTGGGGATGAACGAGCTGGCGACACCGGAGGCGCAGCTCTGGGTCCTGGTCTCGCAGATCCGCCAGGAGCTGGAGCTGGCTCCCAAGGCCGACGTGCTGGTCACCGATCGCGGCGTCATGGACAACTTCGCCTACTACCGGCGGGTCTGCGGGATGGGCGATCGCTACTCCGTGGAGCCGCTGGTGCGGGCCTGGTCCTTGACCTACGACTTGGTCGTCCGGCTGGTGCCCGACACCGCCCTGCGGGCCGACGGCACGCGCAGCACGAGCGATGCCTTCCGCGACGAGATCGAGCGGATTCTCAACGAGACGCTGCCGGCCCTGGTCCCGCCGGACCGGCTGGTCGCGATCTCCTCGTCCGAGGTGGGGGACGCGTCCGACTGGTGGCCTCTCGCGGAGCGGCTGGCGGCCGGGGCAGGGCAGATCCTGCTCGCGGAGGGCGTGGCTCCCCGGCGGGCGCGGGCGCGACCCCGGACGGTGACGCGCGGACCGGCCGTCCCGCGCGACCAGCTGGCCCTGGAGCTCGATGAGGCGGGGACGCCGATGGCACCGCCGGCCGGCGATGGTATCGGACGCGCCTGAGCCGGCCCGGACCGGCTTCCGGCGGACCGCGGCCTGGCTTATCGCCTATGCGCTCGCGATGGCCTACGTCGAATCCGCGGTGGTCGTCTACCTGGACGCCGCCCTTGCGGTCCGGCCGGAGGCGATCTTCCCGCTGCGGGGCGCGAGCGCGCTGGGCAGCCTGGGGGAGATCGAGCTCGGGCGCGAGCTGGCCACCCTGGTGATGCTGGCGGCCGTCGGCTGGCTGGCCGGGCGCGGCCGGCTCGAACGGCTGGCCTGGACCGCGGTCGCCTTCGGGGCCTGGGACATCGCCTACTACGGCTGGCTGCGGGTCTTCATTGGCTGGCCGACGTCGCCCGGCAGCTGGGACCTGCTCTTCCTGGTGCCCGTGCCCTGGGTCGGCCCCGTCTGGGCGCCGATCGTCGTCAGCGCCGCCCTGGTGGGCTTCGGGCTGGCGACGGCGGCGCGGCGGCGCTCCCGCCGGCCGGTGCGGGCGGGGCCGGGCCACGTGGCCGCTGCCGCGCTGGGCGGGCTGCTGGTGATTCTGAGCTTCACCGTCGATTCGGGCCCGATCCTGTCCGGCGGCCTGCCTTCCGACTACCCCTGGCCCATCTTCGCGGCCGGGATGCTCCTGGCCGCTGCCGCGGCCGCCGACGCCCTCCGCGAGCGGCGGCCGGGGCTGGCGGAGTCCGCGGCGGGGCGCGCCGCCTGACA
>JAJYJO010000139.1 GCA_021789435.1 Chloroflexota bacterium | reverse complement strand
CGGACCGTGGCCGGCGGGTGCGCGGGGCGGCCCGGGCCGCGCGAGGCTTCCTCGACTCCGCGGCCTCGGCGGCGCGGGCGAGGACCCACAGGAAGTCGGCGAGCCGGTTCAGGTACGGCACGGTCCACTCGCCGGCGAGCCCCTGGCGTTCCAGCCCGACGACGCGCCGCTCAGCCCGCCGCACGACGGTGCGGGCAAGCTCGATCGACGCGGACACGCGGCTCTCCCCGGGGACGACGAACTCCGACGGCATGGAGACGTGGGTCTCGAGATCGGCCAGTACCGCCTCGACGCCCTCCACCATCGGCTCGGTCACCCGCGTGACGCCGTCCTGGAGGCGGTCCTTCGCCTCCGGGTTCGTGGCGAGCTCCGCCCCGACCACGAACAGTTCGCGCTGGAACCGCAGGATGAGGTCACCGATGCGGGCGAGCGTGGGGGTGAGGACTCCATACTGGTCCTTCATCGCGAGTTCGGCCCGGGCGAGGCCCAGCGCGGCGACGGCCTCATCGACCGTGCCGTACGCCTCCGTCCGTGCGTCGTCCTTGGCGACCCGTTCGCCCCCGAACAGGAGCCCGGTGGTGCCGTCATCGCCGCGGCCGGTGGCCACGGCGCTGTCGCGGATGCGGGGCCTCCTGCCGGTCACGACCGGCCCGTCATCGACCGGTCGGTCGCGGGCCTGCCGATCGCGGTCCGCTGGCCGGTCGTCGTCGGTCGCGCGCCTGTCGTCGGTCGCCTCGTCGTGGTCGTCCAGCTCACCAGATCAGGCCTGCGTCGCGCGGATCCCAGCGCTCCGCGAGCAGCGTGATCTTGACGTCATGGCCCACGACCTCCTCGGTCGCCTCCTTGACCTGCTGGATCATCGAGCCGGCATAGGGGCAGAAGGGCGTGGTGAGGATCATCTTGACCTCGGTCTGCTCCGGGCCGAGGACGATCTGCTTGATGAGCGCCAGCTCCACCACGTTCATCCCGATCTCCGGGTCGACCACGGTCCGGAGCGAGTCGAGGATGGCGAGCTCGGTGGCACGCCGCTCGGGGTCGAAGGCGGGCGGAACGGGGGTGGGAGCCGGGGCGGTGGGAGCCGAGGCGGCGGCCGACGGTCCCGGATAGGCGGGCTGCTGGGCGGGGGCGACGTCGGGCGACGTGTCGGGTGCGGTGTCGGTCATGATCGGGTCGGGTCCTCGGTGGGCGCATGCGGCGCGGGGGACGCGGCCGTGCGCGGTTCGGCCCTCATCCTAGCACCGAACGGCTCAATTCCGAGTGATCTGGTCAGATAGCCGGGGCGGTGATCCGCTGATGCCCTGGACCGAGTGGATCGCCGGGGACCGGGGCGCGGGACGTCTCTGATGCACACGAGACGTGCACTACGCGGCCGGCGCGCGAACGCGGATCGTGATCGAGCCCCGCCATGTCGCGGAACGCCGATCAGCCACCCGGCCGTCGAGCGTCCGAAGCCCGCGCCCTGGCCTGCGCTCACGACGTAGGGTTCGCTCGGCGTGCAATAGCGGCACGAACCGGCGGCTCGGCCGGAGGGGGGCCAACGACGGCTTGAACCGGTGGTCCAACCGGCCGGGGCGGCTCGGCCGACCGGGTCCGATCGGCCGGCCGGGCCCGATCAGCCGGCCGGCTGCGCCCGGTTCGTGACGATCCCCGCCAGCTCTCGGAGGTGTTCGGGGAGCTGCGCCGCCTCGTCGGGCGCGTACCCGGGGCCGCGCAGCGAGCCGTCCGGCTCGAAGAACTCAGCGTACCGGTCGTGGTGGGCCGAGGCGAAGCGGAAGGCTTCGGCCAGGCCGACCCGCCGGAGCTCTGGGTGCTCGGCGATCATCCGGTCCGGCGTCAGGCCGTGCGCACGCATCTCGAGGATGTTCCGGACGGTGAGCCGGGTCGCGTGGCAGAACGGTTCGCCGTTCATGATGAGCGGATCGGCCTGGACCCACTTGATCGTCATCGCCGTCCTCTAATCCAGGATCCCCGCGCCCTTCCAGAGGAACTGGAGGATCGGGTTGCGTTGCCTGTCGCCCGCCAGGTGCCGGGGCCGTTCGAGGCGCGCGAGGCCGGCCTCGATCACGAGATCCGCCGCGGCGCCCTCCGCCGGCGGGAGGTCGGACCGGGCGGCATCCAGCGTCCCGAGCAGCATGGTCGCCAGGTCCTCGAGCGGGACGCGGCGGCGCCGGAACACGGGGATGATCGTCCGAACGTACTCGGCCACGGGTGCCGCGCGTCCTTCCTCGAGCGCCGACGCGAGCTGCAGGACGTGGCGCTCGCAGTCGCGGAGGAAGGTGGCCAGGTGGAGCGCGTCGTACCGCATCCCGAGGCTCGGGTCCCGCGAGATCGCGGCCCGCAGGGCGGCGGCCGCGAGCCGGTCATGGTCGATGCGAAGACGGACCGCTGCGTGGGGCATGGGCACGAGCGGCGGGATCGCGGGATCCCGCGTCGGGGACTGCATACGGCGAAGTGTACCGTGCGCAGCCCCGGCCGGCGGGCGCTACAGTCCGGGCATGGACCAGCGCGACGTGGGCGCGACACCACCCGGCGACGGCCCAACGGCCCGCGTGGGTGGGTCGGCTTCGGGGGTTGAGCCCGACGGCCCGGGTGACGTGACCCGGATACCAGAGGACGTGCCGCGGCTCCCGGGCGATCTCCGGCCCTCCTCCGGTCGCCGGCTCGATCGGCCACCGGGTGAGCGGCTCGCCGTCACCGAGCCTCCCCCGCCCCTGGACCGACCGTCGACCGCGCGTGCCATCGCCGGCGGGATCGCGGGATGGGCCCTGGTGACCGTCGCGTGGTTCGTGCTCGGCGGCGTGTTCGGGCTCGACTGGGGCATGGCGGTGGTGGCCGCTGCCGGGGGGTGGCTGATCGGCGCACTGGTCGCGCGTGGAGCGTGGGGCACAGCGGCGCATGTCCGGCGCGCCGGCCCGCGACTGCTGGCCGCGGCTCTCGCGCTCGCCGCATGGCTGTGCGGGCAGGTGGCGGTCTACCTGTGGACGCGCCTGGCGCTGCCGGACTCGCGCCTCGGGTTCGCGGAGCGCGTGGCCGCGACGCCGTTCCCGGCGTACTTCGGCGGCATCTTCGGTCCGCTGGAGGTCCTCGAGGTGCTGCTGATCGCCACGGTGGGCTACCTGGCGGCTCGCTGACCTCGGGCCTGGTGCAGGCGGTTGCCCGCCCCTCGGCCGGCGGCCGCCCGCCCCGGCACCTCACCCGCTCCTCGGCAGGCGGTTGCCCGCCCCGGCACCTCACCCGCTCCTCGGCCGCAGCTCCTCCTCGAGACCGGACGGCGTGAGCTGCTCGGTGAGCAGCCGGAGGAACCGCGCACGCGCGCCCTCCTCCGACCCGGCCGCGTCGCACCACCGGCCCAGGAGCGCCTCGCCGCCCGCGTAGCTGAACACGTACGTGCGCCACAGCGGGTGCTCGACGAACTCGATCCGTTTCTCGGCGCGTGCCGGCGACATGACCGCCTCGTCGCGGAGGAAGGCAAGGACATCCGCCCGCGGCCGGCCCTCCGCGTGGAGCATCAGCGCCGCGTCACCGTCCGACCCGCGCAGCCGGTGCAGTGCCCCCGAGATCGCCAGCTGCCGGTTCACGTCGTCGTCAGGCACCGGCAGGCCCGCGACCCGGCAGGTCATCCGCACCAGCCCGGCGCGGGCGTCCGGGTCGAGCGTGAACCGCCGCCCGAGCTCGGCCAGGCCCTCGCTGACGTAGCACTCGGGCGTGTCGATCAGCAGGATCGTGGCCTCCGCCCTGTGCAACTCCACCATCAGCCGCTGTTCCTTCCACGCGTGCTCGAGATGGTGGCCCGGGAAGGTCTCGTGGCACAGCGTGTCCAGCAGGGCCGGCGCCCGGATCGGGAGGTCCGTGTTCAGGTCGACCCGGGAACGCAGCCCGCCGTCGTACCAGTTGTAGCCGCTCCATGGCTGACCGGAGACCAGGCTCACCCGCAGCGACTCGCCGTCGGGAGCCGGGAAGCGCGCCATCGACGCC
>JAJYJO010000051.1 GCA_021789435.1 Chloroflexota bacterium | reverse complement strand
ACCGACGCGGGCTTCTAGGCCGGCCGATCCGACGAAGCGCCGACCCGCAGGGGTCGGTGCTTCGTTCCTCCGTCGGGAGCACCGCGCCTCCGCGATGGCGGGTCGGCGCGTGCCAACGCATCCCGGCTTGTACACTCGCGCCGACGCATCAGTCATCGGGCGTCAGCGTGTGGCAGCCGGCGACTTCTCGAACCGGGCTATGCGCCCATCATCGGTTCGAGGAGATGGAGGGACTGGGATGGCCACGGGAACCGTCAAGAAGGTCGTTTCCGATCGCGGCTACGGCTTCATCTCGGGCGACGACGGCAAGGATTACTTCTTCCATCGCGACAGCCTGGATGCCTCGCTGGACTTCGACCGCCTGGCCGGTGGGGAGCGGGTCGAGTTCGACCTTCAGTCGAACCCGCGTGGCCCACGCGCCGTCAACGTCCGCCCGGCGCACTGACCGGGCGCCGTCCGGTTCGGGTCGGCCCGCCGATCGATCAGCGCTCTCTCGGCGGATCTCGGTCGCCCAGCCACTCGGTCGCCGGGATCGCCCAGAACGCCGCCAGCCGCACGAGGCGCGGCGCGTAGGTCGCCCGGGCCGCGACGAAGCTCGGCCAGGCGGTGTCGGCCTCCTCCAGGTCGTAGCCGGCGGCCGCCAGGCGGCCGTGAGCGGCTTCGAAGGCCACGCGGTCGATGCCGGGCTCGCCGTCGCCGTGCAGGCCCAGGAAGTTCGAGATGTCCTCCACGAAGTGACTGCCGACGCGGGCCATCAGCTCGGCCTGGCCGCGGGGGACCCCGCGGACGGTCGTGAGCACCAGGCTGGCCGCGTCGAGGACTGCGCCGAGGGCGCTGACCCAGGACTCGTTGTCGTGGCTCGAGCGGAAGTAGCCGAGGATCGGGTAGGCGACGTGCGAATCGAGCACTTCCGCTGACCAGCGCTCCCAGTCCGCGAAGAGAGCCGGGAGCTCACCAACGAGACCCAGCCGGGCGTACGTCTCGAGCAGGACCAGCGCGGACGGGGGTGCCCCGGCGCGGGCGTCGAGCGTGACGACCAGCAGCTCGCGGCGCTGGAGCGAGCCGAACAGCGAGAAGAGGTAGGTGATCACCAGGGCCACGATCCCCAAGCCGCTCGCCGCGGCCGCCAGGGTCACGGCACGAGCCAGCGGGCCCGCCGGCAGGACGTCGCCCAGGGTCAGGACGGACGTGCCCGCGTAGAAGACGGCGCTGCCGAGGTCCGGGGGGACCGGGCGCAGCTGGTCGCGGATGGCGAACAGGATCAGGCCGTAGCCGAGAACCACGACCACCAGCCAGAGGATCAGCAGGGCGATCACGACGGCCGGCGCGTACATGCCCAGCAGGCGCTCCCGGGCCAGGCCGCGCCGGGAGCGGACGCCGGCCGCCTTCCAGGCAGCCCAGGAGACGGCGACCAGGTTCCGGGCCAGGCGGAACCGGCCCGGCGTCGGGCGCGGAACGACGATCGTCTCGAAGACGTCCCACAGCACGAGCGCGACGCAGGCCAGGCCGGCCACGAAGGCCAGAAGATCGGCCGGGCCGGTCACGGCATCCGGCTCCGCCGATGCGGTCTCGGCATGCGACTCAGCATCACCCCACCCACGACCACGCCGCCACCCACCAGCTGGATCACCGACACCTCCTCCCGGAGGAGGAGGACGGCGAACCCGACTCCCAGGAACGACTGAAGGTACTGGAAGACGGCCGCCCGGGACGGGCCCACGCGACCGATCCCGGTGAAGTAGAGCAGGTTCGTGGCGATCCCTGCGAAGACCGCCGCGTAGGCGAGCGATGCCCAGCCCGCCGTGGAGACCGCCGCGTAGTCCTGGCTGGCCAGCTCGGGCAGGGCGACCGGCACCAGGATGGCGGTCCCGATCAGCATCTCGTAGGTCAGGATCCGGAGTGGGCTGTAGCGCCGCAGGAGGGGCAGGATCGGGATCGCAGAGGCGCTCGACACAAGCACGTTGCCGAGGGCGAGCCCGTCGCCCAGGAGGCCGCTGCCGCCGAAGCCGGCCCCTGGCGTGCCGGCAACGATCAGCAGGGTGCCTGCGAGGGCGACCGCCAGGGCCAGCCAGTGGCGCCGCCCCAGTCGCTCGATGCCGACCGCGGTCGCCAGCAGGGCGGTCGCGACCGGGCCGCTGGCGCCGAGCAGGGCCATGTCCGAGGCGCCCGTCTTCGTCAGGGCGAAGACGAAGAAGACCTGGCTGAGGGTGATGCCGAGGAAGCCGGTCAGCGCCAGCAGGGGCAGGTCCGCTCGCCGGACGCCGATCGAACCCTCGCGCAGCCGCAGGATGGCGAGCAGGGCCAGGCCGCCGAGCCCGAACCGGATGACCGGGAAGGCGAGGGGATTGAGCTGCGTGACGCCGAACTTGACGACCGAGTAGTTGAGCGCCCAGAGCGTGATGGCGGCGAGCAGCACCAGGTCCGCCGACGCCGCGGAATCCCGGCTCCCGCCCGCGACGCGAGGCGCTGCTTCCTCCCGGACCCTGCTCTGCGGAACGATGGCGGTGGTGGGCTGCACGCCGCCATTGTGGCGGGTCCCACGCGCGGGGCCGCCGTGTCGCGCGTTCGCGGCTGCGGCCGGCGCGACCTCGCCCGCCGGCCGGTTCAGGAGCCCGCTCGCCCGGCCCCTGCCATGGTCAGCACCGCCGCTCCGGCGACCCCTCCCCCGGCCAGCCGACGAAGGGCCTCGTTCCCCTCCTCCAGGGGAAAGAGGTCGACCGCCGTTCGGATCGGGACCCCGGCGGCCAGCGCGATGAACTCGGCGGCGTCGCGCCGCGTGACGTTGGCCACGCTGCGCAGCTGGCGCTCCCACCAGAGCCAGTCGTAGGGGAACTCCGGGACGCGGTCGAGGTGGATCGCGTTGACCGCCACGACCCCGCCCCGGTCGAGCGCCCGGAGCGCGGCCAGGACCACCTCTCCGACGGGTGCCGTCGTGACCGCCGCGTCCAGCGGCACCGGCGGCGGATCGTCGTAGCCTCCCACGGAGGCTGCCCCGAGATCGAGGGCCCGCTCCCGCTCAGCCTCTGAGCGGGCCCGGACGTGGACCTCGCAACCCCAGTGCCGGGCGACCTGGAGGCAGAGCAGCGCCGACGCCCCGAAGCCGTAGAGGCCGAGCCGGCCGCCCGGCTGGATGCCGGAGACGCGCAGGGCGCGGTAACCGATGACGCCCCCGCAGAGGAGCGGCGCCACCTCCACGTCCCCGAAGCCTTCGGGGAGCCGCAGCGCGCCCTCGGCTCGGACGAGCATCGCCTCCGCGAAGCCCCCGTCCGCATCGTAGCCGTGGAAGGTTGCCGCCTCGCAGAGGTTCTCGCGGTCCGATCGGCAGAAACGGCACGTTCCGTCCGTGCCGGCCAGCCAGTAGGCCCCGGCCCGTTCGCCGACGCTCCAGCCCTCCACGCCCGCCCCGATCGCGGCCACCCGGCCGACCGCCTGGTGGCCGGGCACGATCGGCAGGCGATGGGCCGGCAGGTCGCCCTCGACCAGCTGGAGGTCGGTCCGGCAGACGCCGCAGGCGGAGATCCGAAGGAGGAGCTCGCCCGGTCCGGCGCTCGGCTCCGTCAGCTCCACGAGTTCCAGCGGCCGTCCGGCGATCGGGCCGGGCCGCCGCAGCTGCAGCGCGCGCATCCTCGCAAGGATAGCCAGCCTGCGATCGGGTCGGACTCCGGCCGGCGTCCACTCACCCTGCGCCCACCCACCCGCCGCGCGTCGCCCGCCGCCGCTACCGGATCTCGCTGACGGAGAAGACCTGCTTGAGGACGAAGGCCCCGTCGGTCGTCGGGTCGACCAGGTTGGGCTGGGCTTCGTCGAGAACGACATACGGATGCAGGCGTACCTGGGCCAGCCGCGTGCCGACGAAGGCCGCCTCGACGATGACGCCCTCCTCCGTCTGCCGGCTCCACGACTGGTCGAAGAGGAAGTTGCCGTGGCTGGTGACCGCCAGCTGCGACCCATCCTGGCCGGGGGTGATCGAGATTGCGCCGGCCCAGTGTGTGCCGGAGCCGAGGATATGGTTGGCGCCGGAGGCGTAGAAGAGGGCGCGCTGGGCGAGTTGCTGCTTCGTGAAGTCGGCGTGGTACTCGGGCCAGCCCCACTGCGGCATGGCGATCACCACGTCGCCGGCCCGCGCCGCTGCCGCCAGGGAGGTCCGGACGTTGGCGTCGGTCATCGGCGCCACGCCAGGCCGCCCGGCCGCCGCCGCGCCGGAGCCGGCGATGTCGTCCCAGCCGACGAAGGCGAAGCGGACGCCCCGGACGTCGACGACGGCGGGGGCCAGGGCGCCGGCCAGGTCGAGGCCGGCCCCGACGTGCTTGATGCCGACGGCGTCAAGGTCCGCCAGTGTCTCGCGGACGCCGCGAGTGCCGCCGTCGGTGATGTGGTTGGAGCCGAGCGTCACCAGGTCGTAGCCGGCCCGGGCCATCGCCGGCGCGACGCGCGGGTCGATGCTGAAGACGGTCCCCGTGTCGTGCTGGACGAAGCCGCTGAACATGGGGCACTCGAAGTCGTCCACGGCCACGTCCGCGTCGGCGATCAGGGCGCGGACCTTGCCGGTGTCGCCGGTCCGCCGGGCGTCGACCACGTACCAGCCGTAGCTGCTGTCCCAGTGCGTCCCGGTGTAGCGGGCCGTTCCACCGCCCAGGACCCAGTCCCAGCCCTTGCCGACGACGTTGGCCATGTGACTGACGCCGCGGTCGGGGCAGGTGTCGCCCGTCGACACGAGCGTGCGGATCTCACCGACGGCGTAGGCGGTCCACGCGTCGGGCCAGCCGGTCGTCGGGGCGAGCGTCGCCTGGAGCGGGTACGGCACCGATCGGAGGGCCTGCGAGCCGAAGAGGTCCGCCGACCCCACCGCCAGGACCTTCACCTGGGGGACGACGAGCCCCGGTGGCAGGAGGCCCAGTGCTCCCGCGGCGCCGCTGCGCATCGCGGCCACGACCTGGTCGGCCGGGCGGCAGGCGACCGGCGCGGGCACGGCCCGGCCGGCGATCTCGAGGCTGGCCACCCCGCACGGGATGGTCACCGTGCCGGCCGCGACGGCCGCTGCGAGGGCGGCCGGATCGACCTGCTGGCGCGTGTCGTCCACCCGGGTGACCACCGCCAGGGGTGTCAGCACGGGGGCCGGCGTCGGGGTCTGCGTGGGCGCGACGGTCGCCGCGGGGCTGGTCGCGGGGGTCGGCGAGGCCGGCGAGCCCGGCGAGCCCGGCGAGGCGCTGCCCGGGCCCGGGGCGCCACAGCCGGCCAGCAGCGCCACGACGAGCGTCACCGAGCGGAGCGACCCGGTGCGGTGGCGTGACGGTGCCATCGGGGCGATGGTACGCGGCCCGCGAGCCCGGTGCCGGGCCCCTGCGCCGCCCGCCGCCGCTGGTACTCGCGGGACGGACCAAAGTACGGCTTGCCCGGCCCGGCACCCCACTCCTACGCTCCGCCCAGCAACCAGCCGGACCCTACCCTGGCCAACCCCAGGCTGCCAGAGCGGTCCGAGGTGCACAAACGTCGAGGTTCGAAGGCATGGCTTCGATGGCCGTCAGCGAGCTCGGACCGATGCTCACCGCGAGCGAGGTCGCCGAGATGCTCCACTTGCACGTCAATACCGTGAAACGGCTGGGCGACCGGGGCGAGCTCCCGTTCTACCGCGTCTGCAAGCGCGGCGACCGCCGCTTCCGGCTCGAGGACGTTATGACGTTCCTTTCCCGGAACCGCTAGGCCGCCGGCCGGCCACGGGTCGCCGATCCAGCGGAACGCCGGGCATCGCCCGGCGTTTTCGATTCCGTGGCGTTCGAGGCGGTCGGGACTGGCGCGGCAGGGCCGTCTGCCCTAGAGTCGGCCGGATGCAGGATTCCACGCCTGGCCGGCCCCCCGCGGCCGGCGGCGCCGCCTTCGCCCGGCCGGCGACGGCGGCCGACGCGAGCCGGATCGCGGCGATCTACAACGAGGGGATCGAGGACCGCCTGGCGACCTTCGAGACGCGCCTCCGGAGCGCGGCCGAGGTCGGGGCCTGGCTGGACGGGATCCACCCGGTGGTCGTGGTCGAAGCGGACGGGGAGGTGGCCGCCTTCGCCGCCAGCTCGACGTACCGCCCGCGGGAGTGCTACGCGGGCGTGGCCGAGTTCTCCGTCTACGTCGCCCGCGGCGTGCGCGGCCGCGGCTTGGGGCAGGTGGCCATGGAGGGCCTCATCGGCGCCGCGGAGGCCGCGGGCTTCTGGAAGCTCGTCTCGCGGGTCTTCGTGGAGAACGCGCCGAGCCGCCGGCTGCTGACCGGGCTCGGCTTCCGCGAGATCGGCGTCTACCGCCGTCACGCCCGCCTGGACGGGCGCTGGCGGGACGTCGTGATCGTCGAGCGCCTGCTGGGACCCGCGACCGACGACCAGCCGACCGACGACCAGCCGACCGACGACGAGGCGGCCGCGTCGCCGTCCGTCGCGCCCTGAGCGTCGCGTCCCGCCGCCCGGGCCCGGCCGGGGCCCGCCCAGGGGGCGCGCCCTAGAATGGTCCGGCCCGAGTCGCCGCCGGCGGGCGACCGGACCGTCCCCGCCGCGCCGGCCGTCGCCTGAAGGTGCCCCGTGATCGACTTCACCCTGACGGACGAGAACCGGCTCGTCCAGCAGAGCGTGCGCGAGTTCGCCGCGGCCGAGATCCTGCCCAACATCCGGGAATGGGACGCGACCGAGACCGTCCACCTTCCGACGTTCCGGGCCATGGGCGAGCTGGGTTACCTTGGCGCGCCGATCCCCGAGCGCTACGGGGGGGCGGGCATGGACTACATCTCGCTGGCGATCCTGTGCGAGGAGCTGGAGCGGGCCGATTCCGCCTTCCGGGTCATCATGAGCGTCCACGTCGGGCTCAACTCGCTGGCCATCCTGCAGTGGGGCACGGAGGACCAGCGGCTGCGCTTCGTGGTCCCCCAGGCGCGTGGCGAGAAGATCGCCAGCTTCGGGCTGACCGAGCCGGGGGTCGGGACCGATGCCGCCAACCTGCAGACGACGGCCCGCCGGGACGGCGACGCCTATGTCCTGAACGGCTCCAAGATCTGGATCTCCCTGGCGGACGTGGCCGACCACTTCCTGGTCTTCGCCACCGTGGACCGCGCGCTCGGACACCGCGGCATCACCGCCTTCGTCGTCGAGCGCGGGATGCCCGGCTTCGCCACCGGCAGCCTCCACGGCAAGCTCGGCATCCACGCCGGCAACACCGGGCTCCTCAACTTCGAGGAGGTCCGGGTCCCGGTGGAGAACCGGATCGGCGAGGAGGGTGAGGGCTTCCTGGTGGCGATGAGCGCCATCGACCAGGGTCGCTACACGGTGGCGGCAGGGTCGGTGGGCCTGGCCCAGGCCTGCATCGACGCCTCCGTCAAGTACGCCCACGAGCGCCAGACCTTCGGCCAGGAGATCGGCCGGCACCAGCTGGTCAAGCAGATGCTGGCGAACATGGTGAAGGGGACCGAGATCGGGCGGCTCCTCGTCTGGCGGGCCGGCTGGCTGAAGAACCACGGCCTGCGGAACACCCGCGAGACCTCGATGGCGAAGTGGCACGCCACCGAGCACGCCGTCCAGTCGGCGCTCGACGCGATCCAGGTGCACGGCGCCAACGGCTACTCGAACGAGTTCCCGGTCGAGCGCTATCTGCGCAACGCGAAGTCCGCGGTCATCTACGAGGGGACGAGCCAGCTCCACACCCTGATCCAGGCCGACTACGCCCTTGGCTATCGAGAGGACCGGCCGCTCCGCTGCGAGCCCTGGCCGGCCGACGGCTTCGAGCGGGCGCCGGCCGGGACCGCCTCCCCGGCGCTCGTGGCGGCGGGCGCCCGATGAGCGGGATGGGCGGCGGCGGGGCCGACGAGCCCCGCTTCGGTCTCCGCCAGGGGAGCCGTGGCCTAGCCGGCGTCGTCCGGGAGTCGGCGGCGGCCTGGCGACAGGGCGGTCGCCCGGAGCGGGCCGGCTTGGGGGTCGCGGGCTTCCTGGGCGCGGCGCTGCTCGGGGCGTTCGGGTTCGGCCTGGTGCACGTCGTCGGCGGCGCGTTCCACGACAACCCCCGGGCGGTCGGCTTCGGTGTGGGACTCTCCGCGCTGACGGGCCTGCTGCTGGCCGTGCTCGCCTGGCTCACGGGCCGGCTGGTGCGGCGCGGCAGCTGGGCCTAGGCCGGGGCCTTCGCCGTGCTCCTGGCCCGGCGGGTCTCGCGGACGGTGCTGGGCGAGGCCTGACCCTCCCGGCCCGGTCGGTTCGAGCCGGCGGACCTTCAGGCGGGCTGCGCCAGCGGCTCGATCTCGCCGGTCGGCTGGACGAGGAAGATCCAGATGTCCCAGGCGATGTGGCTCACCACGAGCGCGCCGAGCGGCACCCGCGCCGCCGAGAGCGCGCTCCACGTGGCGCCGGCGACGCCGGCCGCGCCGAGGAGCGTGAAGTTGCCGGTGGTCACGTGGACTCCGCCGTAGCAGACGGCGGCGAGCGCCGCGCCGCGCCAGCGGCCGTAACGGCGCGTCAGCGCGTCCTGGACCAGCCCGCGCCAGAAGAGCTCCTCCGCCGGCCCCACGACGGTCGCCAGGCGAGCCGTGATCTCGGGGGCGGGTCGCAGCGTCCGGAGGGCGTAGATCTCGCGGATCTGGCGATCGCCGCCCGGCACGAAGCGCCGGGCGAAGCGGTCGCCGGCCCGGAAGATCCCGTAGAGCGCGGCCGCGATCCCGAGTCCGGCGGGGACGTGCCACGGCCGGAGGCGCTCGTGGAGCAGGCGGCCGTCCGCCAGCAGGGCGAAGGCGCCGAGGCCGAGCCCGGTGAACGTCATCCGCTGCCAGAACCGCGGGCGGGGACCGCGGAACGTGGCCGAGAAGGCGGCCAGCGCTCCCGCCATCCCCAGCCAGAAGGTGGCCATCGGCGGCCCCGGCTGCTCGCCCGCCGCGAGTCGGGCGGCCGGGGGACCCGCCCGGATCTCCGCCCGGTCTCGCGCCCCCATCAGCCGCCGACCAGTCGCGAGAGCAGCACGCCGAGCACCAGCAGGCTGCCGAAGGCCAGGTGGAGGCGCGCCGTCTGCAGGTCGATCATGGCGATCGCCCGGGCCTGGCCGGCCGAGCCGAGGTCGGCGGAGCGCATGACCTGGGCCAGGAACGGCAGCGAGAGGATGGCGATCACCGACATCGGCGGCAGCCAGCCCAGAGCGACCGCCAGGCCGAGCGTGATGTAGGCGCCAAGCAGCAGCCCGATGTACGACCAGTGAGCCCACTGCCGGCCGATCCGGGACGAAAGCGTCACGATGCCGGCGCGGGTGTCCTCGCTGATGTCCCGCCATTCGTTGCCGTGGAGGATCGCGGCGGTCAGCAGGCCGACCGGCACGGAGAGGGCGAAGGCGCGCGGGTCCCACGTCCCGGTGACGGCGAAGTAGGAGCCGACGGTCATCAGGACACCCATCTGGAGGAAGACCATCGGCACGGCCAGACCCTTGTACTTGTACTGGAAGGGCGGCGCGGTGTAGGTGTAGCCGCCGACCAGGCCGATCAGCCCGAGGACCACGATGGCCGGCCCGCGGATAGAGATCAGGTAGAGGCCGAGCAGGGTGGCCACGGCGAAGGCAGCCGCGGCCAGCTCGAAGGCCTGTCGCTCGGTCAGGCGGCCCTTGACGATGGCCAGGCTGGCGCGCGGCGAGGTGATCGTGTCGATGCCCTGGCGGACGTCGTAGATCTCGTTGACGATGTTGGTCCCGGAGTGGAGCAGGACGCCGCCGGCGAGCGCTGCCAGGAAGGGCAGCAGGGTGAAGCGGTCGTCGACGGCCGCCAGGGCGCCGCCGGCCAGGACCGGGATGACGGAGGCGGTGTAGGCGAACGGACGCAGGATCTCCCAGGTCGCGGCCGCCCGGCGGCGGACGCGCTCGAGGCCGCCGAGGCGGCGGTCGTCGGCCAGGCCGCCGGGAGCCCCGCGCTCGGGTGCCGGGCCCGCCTCGGCCCCCGCAGCGGGCCCGACCTCGACGGGCGCCGTGCCCGCCCCGGTCGTCGCGGCCGCGGCCGGCAGCGGCTGCTCGGCGTAGAGCGCGGCCGCCCCGATCAGCTCGCGAACCTGGCGCTCTTCCTGGACGACCGGCTGGAGGAGGGGCAGCCCAAGCCCGGCCCGAGCGTGGAACGCCATCGCCCGCTCGGCGACGTCCTCGCGGGTCCCGCAGAGCATGAAAGCGTCGAGGAGATCGTCCGGGATCATACCGGCGGCCGCGTGGTAGTCCTCGGCCCGCCAGGCCACGGCGATCCGGTCGCGAAGATCCCGCTCGAAACCGGCCCGCGCGAGCGAGATGTCGGACAGGATCGACATCATGTAGATCAGGAACGGTTCACGCTTTGCCCGGTTCAGCGCCTCGCGTCGCGTGCGGTCGACCAGCGAGAGGAGGTAGCCGGCCGTCTCGACGTCGCGCGGGTCGCGGCCGGCCGCGGCGGCCGACTCCCGCAGGCGCCCGAGGATTCCGGTCAGGCTCGGGATCGATTCGGCGGGCCTGGCCAGGTAGCCGTCCGCCACGCGGCCGGCCATCTCCACCATCTCCCTGCGGTAGGCGGCCACGAACAGCGGGATGCGGTGGACCGGGGGGAACATCGGCTGGATGGGCGGCAGGCCGGGCGTGGCCGATGGGATCCGCTCGCCGGACCACAGCGTGCGCAGCTCCCCGATGGCGGCGGCGACTCGGCCGGGCGCCTCGGCGGCGTCGTAGGGGATGCCCATCTGCCGGAGGCGAAGAGGCAGGCCCGTCCCCAGGCCCATGACGATCCGCTCGGGCAGGATCTCGTCGAGGGCGGAGCCCATCATGGCCAGGACGACCGAATGGCGGGTGTACGGGTTGACCGCCCCGAGCGCCACGCGGAAGGCGGCCTCGGGATCCTCGGCGAGCGCCGTGCAGATCGCCGAGACGTAGGTGACCGCCTCGCGCTCGAAGTAGGAATCGTGGATCCAGACGGAGTCGAGGCCGGCGTCGCGCGCCTGGCGGGACCAGTCGATGACATCCTCCACGTCGCCGCGGGCGGCGAGCCCGAGGCCGACGGGGCGGGCGAGTGGGCGCATGGGTGGGGCTCCTGGGATGCGCGGCGGCGCCGGACACGCCTATCGTAGCCCGTCGCCGGGGATTCCTCGTCGTACGGACGGCGGCCCCGGCCACCCGGCCGGGTCACCGACCGCGCGGCCGGCGGCGGCGCGACGCCGCTCGAGGCGCCGCGCGTCGGCGACGAGACCACCGACCGCGCGGCCACGGCGCACGGAGTTGACGGCCGGGGTAACCTCCCGACGTGACCCAGCCAGCGAACCCCCTGGGCCGCGCGGCGGCCGACCGGGGGCGGACGGGGGCATCGCCGGCGGCGGCGCGAGGGCGCGTTGCCCTGCGCCGGCTGCTGATCGTGATGCTCCTGGTGCGCGCGGCGTTGAGTCTTTACCAGGCCGCCGTGGCGAGCGGTGGGCTGCGGCCCGTGCCGCTGCTCGACCCGATCTCGACCGACGGCACCTCGATCCTGTGGCCGGCCCTGTGGGGCCTGCTCTCCCTCGGCGCGGCCTGGGCGCTGGCTCTGCGCCTGCAGCTCGGCTGGGTGGTGGGGCTGGCGGTCGCCGTCGCCTACCTGGTGACGGGGATCTCCGACGTCAGCGTGATCCAGGTCGGGATGACGACGCCGCCCGACGTCGGGGCCGCCCTGGTGATCGAGCTCGGTATCCCGCTCTTCGCGCTGGCGGTCCTCTTCGCGCTGCGTCCGGCCTACGGTCGCCGGGTCGCGGCGCCGCTGCCCGTCTCGCCGCTCGATCGCCTGCGCCGCGGGCGCTGACCGTCCCGCCGCGGCCGGCCGGCTCGACGGTCGGGGATTGACGTCCCCGCCTATGGTTCGGCTGAGGACCACCCGTGAGCAAGCGTCTCTTCCCGTCCCCGGCCCCGTGGTTCGGCCTCGACCCGGCGACCCTCCGTTTCCTGGAGATCCACCAGGCGCGGGCGGTGGCTGGCGCCGGCCGCTGCTGGCGCGACCTCGGCGACGCTGTGCTCCTGCACACCCCGGACGACCCCGAGCCCTTCTTCAATCGCCTGAGCGCGGTGCGCTGGGCGGACGACGCGGCCGCCTTCGACCGCCGCCTGGCCGAGGCGCTGGTGCTCTTCGCGACGCTCGGGCGACGGCCCTACGTCTGGACCGTCCCGGGCCTCTCGACGCCGGGCGACATCGACCGCCGCCTGGCCGCCAACGGTTTCGCGGACCTCGGCGGCGGGTATGACATGTTGCTGGTGCTGGACCCGCGGCGGGAACGCCCGGTCGCCGTGCCGCCGGAGCTCCGGATCGAACGGTGGAGCCGCTCCACGCCGGCGAAGATCCCCGTCCGAGCGGCGGAGGTCGCCCTCGTGATCGCTGACTCTTTCGGCATGGAGCCGGCCCGGCGGCCGGGTCTCGAGCGGGAGGTCGGGGCTGCCCTGGCGTCGCCCGACTTCCATGCCTGCCTGGTCCGCTGGGACGGAGAGCCGGTCGCCACGGGCCAGCGCTTCACATTCGAGGGCGCCAGCTACCTCTCGTCGATCGGGACGCGTCCGGGCTGGCGAGGCCGCGGCCTGGGGGGCCTCGTCAGCCGCATCCTGGCCGCCGATTCGCTCGATGCCGGCGGTCGGTATGTCTACCTGGGCGTCCATGCCGAGAACGAGACGGCGATCGCCGTCTACCGGCGGGCCGGCTTCGCCATCCTGGGCGGCCGGTCGGCGGACATGCTCTTGCGCTGAACAGGGGGGACCAGATGCGGTCGGCGGAGCGATTGCAGCTGCGCTGGGAGGACGCCGGTGCGGCGCGGATCGCCCGGCGTCTCGAGGAGGCCGGCCTGCCGGTCAGGGCGATCCCGGGAGAGCATGGGGGAGACACCTGGTGGCTGGCGCTCGCAGCGGCAGAGCTCGCCTTCGCCCCGCCGCCAGCCGCCGACACGCCGGGCGGGGATCATCGGCCGCTGCGGGTTGTCGGCTCGATCGCACCGCTGCTCTTCTCGGCCGGCCGGCCCGGGCCACGGCCGGGGCGATCGCCGGTCCGGCCGGACCTGGCCGGGCTCGGCTGGGCCACGGTGGACCTGGAGGGCGCCGCCGACCGCCTGGGCCTCGTCGGGCGCGCCGGCCCCGCGACGCGCGAAGATGCCCTGCTGGGTGCCCGGGCGATCGTGGCCGGCCGGCTTGTCCTTCTGGAGCCGACGCGGGAGGGGCGCCTTGCGGCATCGCTGGCGCGCTTCGGTGAGGGCCCGGTGGCGGTCTACCTGGCCGTCGCGGGGCCGGGGCCGGAGGAGAGCGAGGCCGACGCGGGAGAGGCGGACGCCGCCGCGGCGGGCGGCGGCGAGGCGGCGGCGTCCGCCTGGGCGGGCCGCAGCGGCCGCTCGGCGCTCGGCCCGGCCACGCTGCTCGGCGGCCCGTCCTGGGGTCCGCACCTGCTGCTGGTCGGGGCGAGGCAGCCGCGCTCCCCAGCGGCAGGTACCATCTCGACATGATCGACCGCGCGACCGTCACCATCCGGGGGGCGACCGACGCCGACGCCCCGCGCATCGCCGCGCTCCTGACCGACGAGGGTTACCCCGCCGGCGCGTCCGACATCGCCGATCGCCTGGGCCGGTTCTCCTCCGAGTTCTCGCAGGTCCGGGTTGCGGCCCAGGCCGGCGAGGTCCTCGGCTTCGTCGCCGTTCACGTCCTGCCGCGGTTCGAGCACGGCGACCGGATCGTCCGGATCGTGGCCATGGTGGTCGACCCGGGCGTCCGCGAGCGTGGCCTGGGCCACCTGCTGATGCAGGAGGCGGAGCGGATCGGGCGCGAGACCGGGGCCGCGTTCATCGAGGTGACCGCGGGCCACCATCGCCCCGATGCCCGCCGCCTCTACGAGGCGATCGGGTACGAGACCGGCGTCACGACCTACCTCCGAAAGCGGCTCTGACTTCCGCCCGGGCGTCGGCCATCGTCTGCCGCTCGCCGTCCGCCGCCGTCCGCCACAGGCGCCGCTTGACCGCCGGCGGAGGTCGGCGGAAACTGGCGGCCTCGTCGCAGCTCGGGGGCCCCAATGGCGGAGACGGGCAGGCAGAAGATCCGCCCCGACGATCTGGCGCGTCGCCTGCGCCAGGTCGGCGGCCGGGACCGTCTTGACGCGGAGCTCTTCCGGGTGGCCAGGGACCTGATCGCCCCGTTCGAGGATGAGCTGACGGCCGCCGAGCGGGCCTGGCTGGAGGAGCGGATCGGGCGGGCGATCCAGGTGACGATCGAGCCGGCTCTGGCTCTCTTCCTGAGCGAGCTCGCGGAGAGCCTCACCGCGGCGCCGGACGAGCTGGTCGCCCATGTCTCGCGCGCGCGGCTTCGGGCGGAGATCGGGGGCGAGTGAGGTCGGAGCGCCCCGCGTGGGGAGCGACCGCTACGTACAATCGCCCCATCGCCCCCCCGGCCGGCCCGGCCGCGGATCGGCGGCGCAGGCACTCTCGGGGAGGAGTGATGGCAGAGGCCCGGGTGGCAGTCGGCGAGCCCGTCATCAGCGTCGGCGACCTCCACAAGAGCTACGGCAGCGTCAAGGCGGTCGACGGGATCACCTTCGAGGTGGGGGCCGGCGAGATCTTCGGGCTGCTGGGACCCAACGGCGCCGGCAAGACGACCACCATCGAGATCCTCGAAGGGCTGCGTCAGCCGGACTCCGGAGAGGCGCGGGTTCTCGGCTTCGACGTGGCCCACAACCCGGCCGCGATCAAGGAGCGGATCGGGGTCCAGCTCCAGACGACGGCGCTCTACCCGCGCCTGACCGTCAGGGAGCTGATCGACCTGTTCCGGAGCTTCTACCGGCGCTCCCTGCCGACCGACCAGATCGTCGATGCCCTCGACCTGCGCGAGCGGGTGAACGCCCGCACGATGGAGCTTTCCGGGGGCCAGCAGCAGCGCCTCTCCGTCGCCCTGGCCCTGGTCAACGATCCCGAGCTCCTCTTCCTGGACGAGCCGACGACCGGCCTGGACCCGCAGGCCCGCCGCTCGCTGTGGGAGGTGGTCGGCGGCCTCCGGCGGCGGGGCAAGTCGATCCTGCTGACCACGCACTACATGGAAGAGGCCGAGGAGCTCTGCGACCGGGTCGCGATCATGGACCACGGCCACATCCTGGAGATGGGGACGGTCACGGAGCTGGTGCGGCGCCGCTTCCAGGAGCGGACCATCCACTTCGACGCGATTCCCGCCCTGGGCGACGGCCGGCTGGGCAGCTTGCCGGGCGTCCGCCGCGTCGCGGCCGAGGACGGCGTGACGGTCCTCTACACGGCCGACGTTCCCGCCTCGATCGGCGCCCTGCTGGAGGCGGCGACATCGGTCGGCCAGGAGCCGCGCAATCTTCACATCCTCCAGGCCAGCCTCGAGGACGTCTTCCTCGCCCTCACGGGCCGGGCGCTGCGCGACTAGGAGCCGACGATGCGCACCCTCCTGCGGCTGACCGTCGCCAACGCCCGGAGCTTCGTCCGCGACCGGGCCGGCATGTTCTGGACGCTGCTCTTCCCCGTGGTCTTCGTCCTCCTCTTCGGCCTCATCTTCTCCGGCGCCCAGAACCCCAGGTACCAGATCGGGTGGGTGGACCTCGACGGCAGCGCGGCCTCGGCCGGCCTCCGCCAGGCGTTCGCCCGCGTGACCGTCCTCGACCTGACGACCGAGACGACCGAGGCGGCCGGGCGTGACGCGATGCGCAGCGGCAAGCTGTCCGCGGTCCTCGTCGTCCCGGAGGGCTACGGCGCGGCGCTGGCGGCCGCGAGCGCCGCGGCCAGCACGACCGCCGCGCCCGCCGGCCCGGCGGTCAGCCTGACGCTCTACACGGACCCCAGCCAGCAGCAGACCTCGGTCACCATCCAGCAGATCATCGGCCAGGTGGTCGGTGTGGCCAACCAGGCCCTGACCCGGACCCCGACGCTGCTCGGCGTGCAGTCGAAGCCGCTGAACACGGAGAACATCTCGAGCACGGCCTACATCGTGCCGAGCATCCTCGCGATGGCCCTGATGCAGCTCGGGCTGTTCGGCGCCATCCCGCTCGTGGAGCAGCGCGAGAAGCTGATCCTCAAGCGGCTCGGGGCCACGCCGCTGGCGCGCTGGACGCTGGTCGGCAGCAACGTGCTGGTCCGGCTCGTGATCGGCCTGGTCCAGGCGGTCGTGATCCTCGGCATCGGGCTGCTGCTCTTCAACGTCCAGATCCTGGGCAGCCTGGTCCTGATGACCCTCCTGGTCCTGCTCGGGGCGAGCACCTTCATCGCCCTGGGCTATGTGGTCGCCTCGTTCGTCCGCACGGAGGAGGCCGCCAGCCAGACGACGAGCATCCTCCAGTTCCCACTCATGTTTCTCTCCGGCATCTTCTTCCCGTTCGACATCATGCCGAACTTCATGCGAGCGGTCGGGGCGGCCATGCCGCTCACCTACCTGGGCGACGCGATGCGCCAGGTCATGGTCAACGGCTCGGCCTTCGCGCCGCTGCCGGTGGATATCGCCGTGCTCGCGGGCTGGCTCGTGGCTTGCCTCGCGATCTCGGCCCGCTTCTTCCGCTGGCAGTAGCCCGGCCCGTCGAGCGCCGGCCGGGGCAGGCTCGCCGGCAGCGTTGCGGCAGGCCGGGTCCTGACCCCGGGGAAGCCTGCGCACGACGTCCGGGGGCCGGCGGTGCGACACTGGAGGCGCGGGCCGCGCGGCCCGCACGCAGCGACAGGGGCAAGATGGCCCGCATCATCGTCTACACGGGCAAGGGCGGCGTCGGCAAGACGAGCGTCGCGGCCGCCACGGGCCTGCTCGCCGCCGAGCGCGGCTACCGCACGATCGTCCTCTCGACCGACGCGGCCCACAGCCTGGCCGATTCGTTCGATCGGCCCCTCGGGCCCGAGCCGACCCTAATCGCACCCAACCTGTGGGGCCAGGAGTCGGAGGTCTTCCACAACATCGAGAAGTACTGGGGCACGATCCAGTCCTATGTCTCGAGCGTGCTCCAGTGGCGCGGCCTGGATGCGGTCATGGCCGAGGAGATGAGCGTCCTGCCCGGCATGGACGAGCTGGCGAGCCTGCTCTGGATCGCCGAGCATCACGACCGCGGCCGCTACGACGTGATCGTGGTCGACGCCGCCCCGACCGGCGAGACGCTCCGCCTGCTGAGCCTGCCGGAGGCCGGCAAGTGGTGGCTGGAGAAGATCTACCCGATCCAGCGGCGGATCGCCCAGCTGACCAGCCCGCTGATCGGCCGGGTGACCGGCATGCCGATGCCCTCCGAATCGATCTACACCGCCGGCGAGCAGCTCTTCGCCCGCCTGGAGCACATGCACGAGCTGCTCTCGGACCCGGAGCTGACGTCGATCCGGGTCGTCCTCAACCTGGAGAAGATGGTGATCAAGGAGGCCCAGCGCTCCTTCACCTACTTCCACCTGTACGGCTACCCGGCCGACCTGATCATCTGCAACCGGGTCCTGCCGCCGGACGCGGGCGCCTACTTCGGGGCCTGGCGCGAGGCACAGCAGCGCTACTGGCCGATGGTCGAGGAGGCGTTCGCACCGGTGCCGGTCCGTACGGCGCCGTTCTTCGACGAGGAGGTGCTGGGGGAGCGGATGCTCCGCCAGCTGGGCGCGGTCATCTTCGGCGAGGACGACCCGGCGGCGTTCTTCTACCGCGGTCGGCCCTACACGGTCCACCGGGCGGACGGCGGGTACCTGCTGGACCTGGAGCTGCCCTTCACCTCGCGGTCGGAAGTGGAGCTGAGCCGCTTCGGGGACGAGCTGGTGATCCAGGTCGGCTCGTGGCGCCGTAACCTGATCCTGCCGCGCGTCCTGCTCGACGTCCCGACGGCGTCGGCTGCGTTCCACGACCACACCCTGCGGATCGAGTTCCGCGCCACCGCCGAGGCGTCCCCGGCATCGAGAGGAGGGCCACGACATGGCCGAGACTGACGAGAGCCCCGACCTGGCGGCACGGCTGGCCGTCATCGAGGAGCGGCTGGCCGCGATGGAGCAGCACGGCCAGGAGGCGGAGGGCCTGGAGCCGGTGCTGGCCCGTCTCTTCCCGACCGAGGTGCGCGGGCATCTGCGGGCGGCTCGCAAGGAGCAGCTCCTGGCGGTCCGTTCGCTGATCGATCACTGGATCGACCGGCTGGAGCGCGCTCCGGCCGAGCGCGTGCGCCGCCGGGAGAGCATCAAGCTCGAGTAGGGAGGTTCGCGAAGGCGGCCCCGGCGGCGTGGCCTGCCGTGCGGCTTCGCCCTACCAGCGCTCGCCGTGGACGATCTCGGCCAGCGTCTTCCGCTGGTCGGGCCGCTTCGGCCGGCTCAGCGCCGCGGGATCGGCCGGGTAGCCGAACGAGAGCAGGTACTCGCAGTGGCGGTCCGCCGGGTAGCCGAGCAGCTCGCGGGCCAGGTCGTGCCGGTATACGGTGGCCGGGACGCTGCCGATCCCGAGGTCCCAGGCCGCGAGCGTCATGTTCTGGGCGGCCCGGCCGAGGTCGAAGAGGACCGAGAGGGGCGAATCGGCGGCCGCGGGATCCGGCGTGACGAGGGCGACCGCGACCGCCGCTCCGGCGAGGTGACCGGCCCACGGACCGACCTCCGCCAGCGCCCGCAGGTGGTCGCGGTCCTCGCAGACGATGAAGTCCCAGCGCTGGAGGTTCTTGGCCGACCCGGTCCGGCGGCCCGCGTCGAGGATCCGACGGAGGTGCGCCGCCTCGAGCGGCCGCTCGGCGAAGTGGCGGATGACGCGATGGCTGTCGATGGCGGTCCAGGTGTCCATGCGCGCATGATGCACCCGCGCGCTCCGGGAGCCTGCCCGAGCTGACCGGATCGCCGCCGGCCGCTACGCCTGGCCGGCCGTCGAGAATAGTGGTTCCGCTTCCTCGCGTGGGATCGCCGACGCGAACGGGCCCTCCGTGTCCGGTGGCCGGCTGACCGGTACGGCGGCCGCGACCTCGCCGGCGGCGGCCGGATCCAGAGGTCCGCCGAGCGCCGCCGCCAGGAACGCGGCGATCGTCCGCCGGTAGCCCGCGTCCTCGTAGAGCCAGCGGTGGAGGCCGCCGGCGACGGCGAGCGACTCGGCCGGCGGAGCCCCGGGACCCCGCGCGGCCGCGGCCCGCTGGAGCAGGCGGAGGTCCCGGAGCGGAACCACCTCGTCGTCCGTGCCCTGCACCAGGAGGACGGGTCCCGTGTAGCGGGCCAGGGCCCGGCGAGCGCTGGTGGCCGCCAGACGGTGGCCCCGCGGCCGGACGTAGACGCGCGCGACGAGCCAGGCGAGGGGCGGGGCGATCAGGCCCGGGATCGGCAGGTGGGCCAGCCGGAACGTCTCGCGCGTCATCAGGCGCGGGTCTGCCGGCGCCGACGTGCTGACGAGCGCCGCCACGCCCTCCTCGTCGGCGGCCGCGACGATCGCCCCGGCGGCGCCCATCGAGTGCCCGAGGAGCCCTACAGATGTCACCTCCGGCCGCCCGCGCATCGTCCGGACCGCGGCCACGGCATCGGCCGCGAACTCGCCGGCGCTGACGGGCAGCAGCTCCGGCGGGTTCTCGCCGTGGCCCCGCACGTCGAAGAGGAGGCAGTGGAAGCCCGCCGCCACCAGGAACCGGGCGTTGGGGAGCATCCGCGCCCGGTTGGACTCCCAGCCGTGGACGAGCACGACGCCCGGGCCCCTGGCACCGCCCCGGGCCGGCACGAACCAGCCGGGCAGCCGTCCTCCCGGCCCGTCGATCCAGATCGGCTCGAACGGGAGGCCGAGGTCCGTCGGCGTCTGGAGGATGGGGCGGCGCCGCGGGTAGCCGGCCCGTCGCCGGTAGAGGAGCGCGAAACGGTAGGCGAGCGCGAACGGCGTGCCGACGAGGGCGGCCGCGAATCCGGCTCGGCGGAGCCAGGCCATACCCCAAGGGGACCCCGGACGGGCGTGCCTGTCAAGTGCGATGCCGGCCGTGCGGGAAAACGGCGCCGAGTCGGAAGTCCGCGCCGTGCGGGCGCGGTGGCCCCGCCGCCGTCGGGGCACGGGCGTGGCCCGCCCGCGGCCGCTCGCTGATATATCGGCCAGTGGAGGTCGATGATGGCACCGACCTCCGCGGGGAGACCGGCGCCGCGCTATCCGGCAGATGACCGTTGAGCCTAGAGTCCGGCCCCCGCCCTCGGGCCGTGAACGGTGA
>JAJYJO010000138.1 GCA_021789435.1 Chloroflexota bacterium | reverse complement strand
TCGCGATCTTCAACCGGTCCCACTACGAGGACCTCCTGGCGGTTCGCGTCCACGGCCTTGCCCCGAAGGGAGCCTGGTCGCGCCGCTACGACCAGATCAACGCCTGGGAACGGACCCTCGTGGAGGAGGGGACGACGATCGTCAAGTTCTTCCTCGCCATCTCGGCGGACGAGCAGCGCCAGCGTTTCCAGGAGCGGTTGGACAATCCGGCCAAGCGCTGGAAGTTCCGGCTCGCTGATCTCGAGGAGCGGAAGCGCTGGGCGGACTACCGGGCGGCCTTCGAGGCCGCCCTGGAGCGCTGCTCCACCGACTGGGCGCCCTGGTACCTGGTCCCGGCCGATCACAACTGGTTCCGCAACCTGGCCGTCGCGGAGATCCTCGGCGACGTGCTCGAGGAGCTGGACCCGGCCTACCCGCCCTGCCCGGACACGATCCCGCCCGGCCTCCAGGTGGAGTAGGGCCGCGCCCGGGCCGCCCGGGGCTTTGCCCATCGCGGGGAGCCTGGCCGGCCGGAGCGGCTCGGCCTCCCGGCTGCATTCGGCGCGGAGGGCGGAGCGGCGCGGCCGCCGGGGGAGATCCGCCCGGTCGGCAGCGCGGCCGGCCGCCTATCCTTTTGCGGGGCAGCCAACTCAGAGAGGGGCCGGGAAGATGGAGCAGCGACCGCTCGGCAAGACCGGGCGCATGGTGAGCGCGATCGGATTCGGAGCCTGGGGGATCGGTGGCGACTGGGGTGTCGTGGACGATGCGACCAGCCTTCGCGCCCTCCATGCGGCCGCCGATGCGGGCGTGACGCTCTTCGACACGGCGGACGTCTACGGAGCCGGTCGCAGCGAGCGCCTGCTGGGGCAGCTCCTCCGCGAGCGGCGGGGCGAGTCGCTCTTCGTGGCGACGAAGATGGGTCGCGGCGTGCCACTGGACCTGGCGGCCGACACGCCCGAGGCGTTCCGCGGCTGGGTCGACCGGAGCCGGGAGAACCTCGGCGTGGAGCGGCTGGACCTGGTCCAGCTCCACTGCCTGCCCACCGACATCTACTACCGCCCGGAGGTCTTCGCCGCGCTCGACGATCTGGTCGCCGAGGGGTCGATCGCCAACTACGGCGTGAGCGTCGCGCGCGTCGAGGAGGGGCTCAAGGCCATCGAGTTTCCAGGCGTCGCCTCGGTCCAGATCATCTACAACATCGCCCGCCAGCGGCCCGCGGAACGGTTCCTGGCCGAGGCCGCGCGCCGCGACGTTGGCGTCCTGGCCCGGGTGCCCCTTGCCTCCGGCCTGCTCACCGGCAGGCTCACCCGGGAGACGGTCTTCGACGAGTCGGACCACCGACGCTTCAACCGCCACGGCGAGGCCTTCGACGCGGGCGAGACCTTCGCCGGCCTCGACTACGAGACCGGCCTGGCGTTCGTCGAGGAGTTGCGGCCCCTCGTTCCCGCCGGCGCCACGATGGCCCAGCTCGCGCTGCGCTGGATCCTGATGGCCGATGCCGTCACGGCCGCCATCCCGGGGGCCAAATCGCCGGAGCAGGCCCGCGCGAACGCCGCGGCGGCGGACCTCGCCCCGCTGCCGCCGGGCACGATGGAGCAGATCGCCCACCTCTACGCGGAGCGCGTCAGGCCGCTCGTCCACCAGCGCTGGTAGCGGACGGTCCGACCTCCGGGAGCCGAGCCCGGCGGGTGCCCCTCGGCCGGGTGTCGGTCGCCGAGAGGCCCCCAGTCGTGGGGGGATACGACTGGGGGCCCGGACGGATCGTGCGCGAGGAGAGCGCGAGACCGAAACGGCCATTCGGCCCCATCGGTCCGGGAGCGAGACCGACACGGACGGGCCATCAGCCGGTCGCGGCTCGGCAGATCCCCAACCCCGGACCCGGACGGCGCACCCATGCCGGCCGCCACGGCAAGCCGGGCCCCGGCCTCGGCAGCGAAGATGAAGCGCCCCATGTCGGGACATGTCACTCTTCGCCTGCCGGGCGGCCTCCTCGGCCACACGCGCGGCCCGCCGACGCTCGGCCTCGGTCTGGCGCACGGCGGGCGGCCGTGCGCCGTTCGCGCGTGGATCCTGGTGCCGAAGGCGGGATTTGAACCCGCACGAGGTTGCCCTCAACGGTGTTTGAGACCGTCGCGTCTGCCTGTTCCGCCACTTCGGCGCCGCGGCCCGAAATCGTACCGCGTCGGCCTCCCGGGAGAGGGCCCGGGCGCGTGCTAGCATCGAGGCGCTCGTCCCCGCTCCGGCATCCGTCAACCGCCCGCCGCCCGCGAAGTCACGAGGGGAACCCCCGTGCAGGACCCGCGCCCTGTGCCCGGCCGCCGGTCGCTCGAGCCGTCCTCGCCCGACTGGCCGGTCTCGCCCGAGCGGCCGGCGGCGGATCAGGCCCCCGGAGAGCCGGCGTCCGGAGAGCAGGCTCCGCACGATCGCGCCGGGGGCGATCCTCCGGCCCCCGACGACACGGAGCAGCGCCGGGACCTGCTGCTGATCGAGCGCGCCCTGGGTGGCGAGCTCGACGCCTTCAACGCCCTCGTCCTGCGCCACCAGGACCATCTCTGGGCGCTCGTCGTCCGGCTCGTGCCGGACCCCGACCAGGCGGCCGACGCGGTCCAGGAGGCTTTCTTCAGCGCCTATCGCAACCTGGCCGCCTTCCGCGGCGGCAGCGTCCGCAGCTGGCTCGGGCGGATCGCGATCAACGCGGCAATGGACGCCCAGCGCTTCCGGCGGCGCCGTCCGGCGAGCCCGTACCCCGAGCTGGAGGACGAGGCCTGGCAGCCGCCGACCGGTGAGGCCGACGACCCGGAGCGCCGGGCGGTCGTCGCCGAGCGGCGGCGGGCGCTGGCCGGAGCGCTCGAGCAGGTCACCGGCGACCAGCGGACGGCCATCGTCCTCTACGACGTCGAGGGCTACGACTACGCCGAGATCGCCGAGCTGACCGGGGTCTCCATCGGCACCGTCAAGTCCCGCATCCACCGCGGCCGCCTCGCCCTGCGCGCCCTGCTGGAGGGGCGCCGGGAACTGTTTCGTGATTGAGCCCGTCAGGTGAACGTGCTGCACGACCCGACCCTCCACCACGGCTCGGTCGAGGACGACGACCTCCTGATCGCCCGCCTCGCCGCCGGCGATGTCGACGCCGCCGAGCGGGACCGGGCCGATCGCCTGGCCCGCGACTGCCCCGGCTGCGCCGAGCTCCTGGCCGACCTGCGGGCCATCGCCGCGGCGGCCCGGGACCTGCCGGTCCCGACCCGTCCGCGCGACTTCCGGCTCACGGCGTCCGACGCGGAGCGGCTGCGTCCGATCCCGGCGCGGTCGATCCGGCAGCGGCTCGCCGACGCGTTCCTCGGCCGGGGCACGGCCGGCCGGCCGCTGGCCACGGCGCTGGTGACCCTGGGCCTGGCCGGTCTCCTGGTGGCGAGCCTGCCGGGCATCTTCCCGCAGAGCGCGTCGATCCTCTCGAGCGTCGGGAACTCGTTCTCCGGGGCGACGGGCGCCCGACCCGGGGCCATCGCGGCACCCAGTGCCGGGACGGCCATCCCGCCCGATAACGGCGAGACCGGCCGCTTTGCAGCCGGTCCGAGCGCAGCCGCTTCGGCGCTTCCCGCGGCCAGCCCCCCGCCGGCGGTCCCCTCGGCGGCTCCGTCTGCGGGCTCCGGCTTCTCCGCCCTGACCCCGTCCGGATCCCCGTCGGAGGCCGCGGCGACAGGGCAGCCGCCCACCAAGACGAGCGGCCAGCCCGCGGCGCCCGCCGCTCCGACCTCGCCGAGCTCGCCCGCTCCGCCGGCCCAGGGCATCTTCCTCGGGATCCTGGCGGCGGGCCTGCTGCTCTTCGCAGCCCGCCGCTTGGCAGGCGGCGCGCCCGGCCGCTGACCGCCGCGGCGCCCGCCGCTCCGACCTCGCCGAGCTCGCCCGCCGCGGCAACGCCGCCCGCAGCGCCGATCGATCCGACCGAAGCGCCGACCGAGCCGCCGGCAGCCCGCGGCAGCGCCCGGCCACAACCGCCGAACCGCAACGCCGACCGGGTGAGTCCCAGCGCCGGGCCGCCGCCTGCCGAGGATCCCCGCCCGCCGGCCGTCTGGCCGTACCC
>JAJYJO010000050.1 GCA_021789435.1 Chloroflexota bacterium | reverse complement strand
GATCTCCGCTCCAGGTAGTGGGCCGCGAACAGGATCCGGGCGCCCCGGTCCACGTTGCCCGGGTCGGCCCGCATCAGGTCCAGGACCGTGGCGAAGGTCCGATGGTAGAGCTCGTCGATCTCATCGTCGCGGGCCGCCACCTGCCGTGCGGCGCCGATGTCGAGGTCGACCAGGGCGCGCAGGACGCCGTGCACGAGCTGGGCCGCGACCTCGCCCATCCGCGGCAGGTCCGCGTACCGACCGAGCGGCGGCTCGGGAGCCAGCTTGCGGGCCTGCTTGGCGACGCTGCCCGCGTGGTCGCCGATCCGCTCGAGCTCCGAGGTCACCCGGTCGAGGGCCAGCAGGAAGCGGAGGTCGCGGGCCACCGGCTGCTGGGTGGCGATGGTGGTCGTGATCAGGTCCGAGGTCGCCCGCTGCATCTCGTTGATCCGGCGGTCACTGGCGATCACCCGGGCGGCGGCCTCGGCGTCGTGCCGGACGAGCGCCTCGATCGCCGCCCGGATCGCCTCCTCCACCAGGCTGCCCATCCGGAGCACGCCGTCCTTGATCCCGCCCAGCTCGCGGTCGTAGAGCTCCCGGGACGGGTGGGCGGGCAGGATCCGTGGACCGGCCGTCTCGTCCGGGGCCGCGGGCGGGTCGGTCGGATGGTCGGCGGGCGGGGCCGCCGGCGATCGAACCTCGTCGCTCATCTGGCTGATCCTCCTCTTCCTAGCCGAACCGGCCGGAGATGTAGTCCTCGGTGAGGCGCTGGCGCGGGTTCGTGAAGATCGTGGCCGTGTCGTCGAACTCCACCAGGTAGCCTGCGCCATCGTCGCCGACCGTCAGGAAGGCGGTCTGGTCGCTGACCCGGGAAGCCTGCTGCATGTTGTGGGTGACGATGACGATCGTGTAGCTCGCCCGGAGCGAATCCATCAGCTCCTCGATCTTGAGCGTGGAGATCGGGTCGAGCGCCGAGGCGGGCTCGTCCATCAGGATCACCTCGGGCTCCACGGCGATCGCCCGGGCGATGCAGAGCCGCTGCTGCTGCCCGCCGGACAGGGCGCCGCCGGGCGACTTTAGCTTGTCGCGGACCTCGTCCCACAGGGCGGCGCGCTGCAGGCTCCGCTCGGCGACCTCGTCGAGCAGCTGCCGGTCGCGGATGCCGGCCAGCTTGAGACCGGCGACGACGTTGTCGAAGATCGACATGGTGGGGAACGGGTTGGGGCGCTGGAAGACCATGCCGATCCGCTGGCGGATCACGACCGGATCGATCCCGGGGGCGTAGATCGAGCTTCCATCGAGCCGGACCTCGCCCTCGACTCGGGCGCCCGGGGTCACCTCGTGCATCCGGTTGAGGCAGCGGATCAGGGTGGACTTCCCGCAGCCGGAGGGCCCGATGATGGCGGTCACCGCGTTCGGGCGGGCGGTGAAGGTCACGTCCCGCAGCACCCGGTGCCGGCCGTAGTAGGCGTGCAGCGAGCCCACCTCCACCTGGACGGCCGGGTGCTCGAGGGCCGCCGACGCGCGCTCGCCCAGGGGGAGGCCTCGGGAGAGCGGCAACGCGTCCGGAGCGACCGCTGGAAGGCTGGAGGACGACCCGTCGGTCATGGCGGTCATTGTTCTACATCCTCGATCGGGCGCGGCGGCGCAGGATAAAGCGCGTCAGCAGCGAGAAGGCAAGGACCAGCAGGACCAGGACCAGCGACGCCGCCCAGGCCTGCGCGTGCCAGCTGTCATAGGGCCCGGACGCGTAGACCCAGATGCGCAGCGGGAGGGCGTCCATGGGCTCGCCCAGCGAGGTGGAGACGGTGTCGTTGCCGAGCGCGGTGAAGATCAGCGGGGCGGTCTCGCCCGCGATGCGCGCGACGCCGAGGAGGATGCCCGTGACGATCCCCGCTCCGGCGGCCGGCAGGACCACCCGCACGATCGCCCTCCATGGCGGGATTCCGAGGGCGTAGGCCGCCTCCCGGACCGAGCCCGGCACCAGGCCCAGCATCTCGTCGGTGATCCGGGCTACGATCGGCACGATGATGATCGCCAGGGCCACCGCGCCGGCCAGGCCGCTGAAGCTGCCCGACGGCACGACGATCAGGCCGTAGGCGAAGAGGCCGATGGTGATTGTGGGGACCCCGGCCAGGACGTCGACCAGGAAGCGGATCGCCGTGGCCCCTCGCCCGCCGGCGTACTCCCGGATGTAGATCCCCGCCAGCACGGCGACGGGCGTGCCGATCAGGGTCCCCAGGCCGACCATGATCAGGGTGCCAACGACGGCCGGCGCCACGCCGCCACCCGGGAAGCCGGCCGGCACCGGCGACTGGGTGATGAGGGCCAGGTTGAGCGCCGGCAGGCCCTGGATCAGCACGAACGCCAGCACGAGCACGAGCGGCACGATTGCCAACAGGGCGGCCAGCCCCAGCAGTCCGCGCATCAGCCGGTCGGTCGCGCGCCGCCGGCGGATGTTCCGGCCGCCGATCGGCCCGGCGGGGAAGCCGGCCGGCGCGCTCACGCGAGCACGCTCCGCGAGGTGGACCCGTAGGCCACCCGCCAGATCAGCAGGCGCGCCACCGCGTTGATCAGCAGGGTGACCATGAGCAGCAGCAGGCCGATCTCCAGGAGCGAGCTGCGGTAGAGGTTCGTCGTGGCCTCCGAGAACTCGTTGGCGATCACGCTGGCCATGGTGTAGCCCTGGGAGAAGAGCGAAAGAGAGATCACCGGCGCATTGCCGATCACCATCGTGACCGCCATCGTCTCGCCGACTCCCCGGGCCAGGCCCAGGATCCCGGCCCCCACGATGCCGCTGCGGGCATACGGCAGGACGCCGATCCGGATCGTCTCCCAGCGAGTGGCTCCCAGGGCCAGGGCGGCCTCGCGCTGTGAGATCGGCACCGCGGCGAGCACGTCGCGCGAGACCACGGCGACCGTGGGCAGGACCATGATGGTGAGCACCACGACGGCGGCCAGGTTGCCGATTCCGATCGGGTTGCCGCTAAAGAAGGGCAGGAAGCCCAGCGTGTCGTGCAGCGGCACTTCCACGAAGTCCCGCAGCCAGGGCGCCAGCACGAAGATGCCCCACAGGCCGTAGACGACGCTCGGGATCGCCGCCAGCATCTCGACCATCAGGCCGACGGGCCGGGCCAGCCAGGCGGGTGCCAGGTCGACCAGGAAGATGGCCACGCCCACCCCGATGAGCATGGCCAGCACCAGGGCGGTCCCCGCGGTGAAGACCGTGCCGTAGATGAAGGGCAGCGCCTGGAAGACCTGGTGGACCGGATCCCAATCACTGCCGCCCAGGAAGGCCAGCCCGTTGTGGGCGATGCCCGTCAGCGACTGCTGGGCGATGACCAGGATCAGGCCGGCGATGAGTGCCACCACGGTCAGCGAGGCGAGCCCGACCAGGCCGCGGAAGATCGGCTCTCCATAGCGCGGACGGTGCCGCGAGAGGAGCGTCCGGATCCGGTCGGGCTGGCCGGGGACGACGCTCACCGCTGCGGTTCCGGAGGTCTTGCCCGCCGCGGTGGCGCGGGCAGCCTGGCGGTCTTCGACATCGGCCTCCCTGTTCGCTGCAGCGATGCCTACAGCCTAGCCGGTTGTCCGGCAGCAGGGCTGCGCGCAGGCTGCCCGAGCAGGGGCCTGCGCGCAATTGGCGGCGATGGCCCGCCGGCGCGGGCCGAGCCCGGCGTCGCGGTTGGCTACTGCTGGGGCAGGACGGGTTGCCCGCCCACGGTGACGCTCTTGAGCACGGTCTCGACCTTGGCGACGAGGTCGGGGGCCATCCGCGAGTAGTCCACCTGCGCGGCGTAGTTCTGGCCGTCATGGATGGCCCACCAGAGGAAGTCCACCATGGCCTTGACCTCGGTCGCCTTGCTCGCCGGGTAGTCCTTGTAGAGGAGCACCCACGTGCTGGCCCCGATGGGGTAGGCGTTCGGGTACGAGGTGGGCGGGTTCACGATCAGGAACCGCAGGTCGGCCGGGGCGTTCGGGATGGCCGCGGTGACCGCGTCGGTGACCGAGGCGAGCGTCGGCTTGATGAAGTTGCCGGCGGCGTTCCTGACCAGGCCGACCGGCAGGTTGTTCTGGAGGGCATAGGAGAGCTCGACGTAGCCGATCGCGCCGGGGGTCTGCTTGACCAGGGCGGTCACGCCCGCGCTGCCTTTGCCGCCGGCACCGACCGGCCACTTGACGGAGGTCCCCTGGCCGACCTGGCTCTTCCAGTTCGCGCTGACGCCAGAGAGGAAGGCCGTGAAGTTGTAGGTGGTGCCCGAGCCGTCGCTTCGGTGGGTCACGGTGATGCCGAGGTCAGGCAGGCTGACGCCGGGGTTGTCGGCCACGATCGCCGGGTCGTTCCACCTGGTGATGGTGCCAAGGTAGATGCCGGCGATGGTGCCCGGGCTGAACCGCAGGTCACCGGTGACGTTGGGCAGGTTGTAGGTCATCGCGGCCGCCCAGTGGATCATCGGCACGTTGAAGACCGGCACGCCGATCGTCTGCTCCTGGGCGTCGCTCAGGTAGACGTCGGAAGCGCCGAAGTCGACCGTCTTGGCGGTGAACTGGGTGATCCCGCCGCCGGAGCCGATGGCCTGGTAGTTGAGCGAGACGCCGGATGCGACCTGCTGCTTGTAGAACTGGGCGACGGCGCTCAGCCAGGGGTAGATCGCCGTGGAGCCGGCGCCGGTCACCTGGGCCCGGTCACTCTTGCCCAGCGTCGTGGAGGGCGTGACGTTGCTGTAGTCGGTCATCGAGCCGGCCGCGCTCGGTCCGCTGGTCTGGCCGCCGACGCCGGAGGGGGCCGCGGGCGAGGTGCCGGGCCCGCTCGAACAGGCCCCGACAAGCAGGCTGGCGACGACGGCCACGGCGGCCAGACCCAGGCCGCTCGGGCGCCGCTGCAGGTTCATGCGATGGGTCCCTCCTTGCTCGGGGATCGGTGGTGTCGGGCCGGCGGAAGCTGGGCCCCGTGAGGAGCCTCCTCCCCGTGCGCCGCGCGATGGGCGGCGGTCCCTCTCCGTCCTCTCTGGACGCTGCCAGCCCTGGGCGTTCGCCGGAGGCGGCTTTGGGTCGCGATCGCTCTCATCCGAGTGCAGGCTCGACGACGTGGGTGAATGGCGCCTTTCCGCCGCTTTAACGGCCCGTTAACGCTTCCGTCAGAGGCGCAGTCCAGTCCGCCCGGCGCCGCGACCCGGAGGGCCATCCGGGGAGATCGGTCCGGAGTTCCTGCTCGGGGGGCGGGCCTCGGCGCGTCGCCGGGATCCCTATCATCGGGCCATGTGCCGGCCCGAAGACCCCGAAGCCCCCCGGCGCCCGGGGCGGAGCGGGTCGCCCCGATGAGTGCGCCGCGCCCGGTGATCGCGGCCGCGGCCGACGCCGGCGCCAACTCGGTCCACCTCCTCGTGGCCGAGCTGGCCGACGACCGCTTGCAGCCGCTGGCCGACGAATCGGTCTTCCTCGACCTCGGCCGGACCGTCGACGTGGGTGGGGAGCTCGGCCCCGCCGCTCGCGACGCGCTGGCGGCGGCGCTGGCCGGCTATGCGGCGCGAGCGCGCGCCCTGGGTGCGGTGCGCCTGGCGTTCGTCGGGACGGAGCCGTTGCGCCGCGCCCGGGACGCGGCCGTGGCGGCGGCGGAAGTGGAGCGGCTGAGCGGCGTTCCACTGCTGGCGCTGAGCCACGAGGAGGAGGGCTGGCTGACGGCGCTGGGGGTCACCGGCGGGCGCCCCGTGAGCCGCCGGCTGCTGGTCGTGGACGTGGGCGGCGGCAGCTCGGAGTTCGTCCTGGTCTCGCCTGCCGAGGAACCGCGCGTCTGGGCGCTCCCGCTCGGATCTGCCCGGCTGACCGAACGCTTCGTTCGCCACGACCCGCCAACCGCCACGGAGCTGGTCGAGCTTCGGGCGGCCGCCCGGGAGGTCCTGGACGGTGCGCCGGCGGCCGAGGCGGACGAGCTGGTCGCCGTTGGCGGCACGGCGGACAACCTCGTCCGGATCGCGCCGGCCGCGGCGACCGACCAGCTCCTCGACCGGTCGCAGCTGGCGGCCGCTCTCGCGGCGCTGGCCGTCGACCCGGCGGCCGAGTTCGGCGCGCGGCACGGGCTCAACCCCCGGCGAACCCCGCTCCTGCCGGCCGGAGCGGCGATCCTGGAGGCGGTTCTGCGGCGCTACCGGGCCGACCACCTGCGCGCCTCCGAGGCGGGGATCCGGGAGGGGCTGGTCCTCGCGCTCTGCCGGGCAGGAGACGCGTGGCGGGAGATCCTGCCGGAGCTGGTGCCCGGCCGGCCCGGTCGGGAGAGCCGGCGCCCGGCATCCGGCCGGATGCAGGGGCGCTGACCGCGCGGCCGGCCGTCGTTCGGGCGCGGCCACCCGGATAGTCCCCACGGCGCCGCGCCGAAGCCTCCGCAGCGGACTGCGGCGCATTGACCGGCCCACCGGGCAGGAACGCCGGGTCCCGGTCGACCGACCGATCGAGCCGGCGGGCGCGACCAAGGTGCGGGGCCGGCAGGGGACGCACGACCGGCCCTCGGTCGTTCGTGCCCACGCTTGTGGGCAGATGGACGGTGCACCCTCGATCATGCTGGCTGGACCGGGCACCGGGCCGTCGGGTCCTGCGTGGCCTGTCAGCGGATGCGGCACCGGACCCGGGCCCGGGGCGAACCGCGCCCGGCGTGCGGAGGAGGGCAGGGACCAGCGGTCGACGCAATCGGAACCACGGCCACCTGCGGGCCGGCGCGCGGCGAGTGCGGACCGTGACCGCCGGCCGGGCCTCTCGGCCGGCTGCCCGCGGGCCGGTCAGAGCGCGGCCACCGCCCGCCCGAGGGCGCGCCGGAAGCGGACTCCGACCAGGGCCCGCCAGGCCGGTCCGAGCGATCGGCGCAGGCGGGCCGATTCCCGCTCCTCGTGACGCAGGTAGTGCCCGATCGCCCCCGTCTCGGCCGCGCCCAGCCGCGCGCCGTGCTCGACCAGGAAGGCTCGGGCCAGGCCGGCCGCCACGTCCGCGTCGTGGAGGAGGCCCAGGTGGTCCTGGAGGGCCACGACCCGCTCGATCAGGCCGGCCGCCTCCGGGCCCAGGACCTCGCGGAAGGGCTCGAGCGTGTAGCGGAAGCGCTTGGCCTCGATCCGCAGGCGGTGCAGCGTCTCGTTGTCGGCCCAGGGCAGCACTCGCTCGTAGCCCCTGACCCGCTCGTAGGCCATCCAGATCCGGGTCGGGGCCGTGTCGCGGACCCGGTGGGGGAGGGTGGGCACCGATGGCCGGCGCGCCTCTGCGCCCTCGGTCCCGACGAAGACCCGGTAATCCTCCACCAGCTGACGGTAGTCGTCGGAATCGAGCTCCCGCACCAGCAGGCGGCGGGCCGCGTCTCGCTGCTCCCGCCAGGCGGCCGCCAGCGGCTCGAGGCCGGCCGCCTCGGCCGGGTCGAGGCCCGCCCGGTGGCCCTCCAGGTTGGCAAGCAGGACGTCCAGGTCGCGGACCGTCCCGAGGCGGTCGGCCAGGACGCGGAGGCGCGACCGCAGACGTCGTGTCCGACGCGGCCGGAAGGCCTCGCCGAAGACGCGCCAGGCCGCCCGCATGCGGCGCGTGGCGACGCGCATGGCGTGGACGTCCTCCTCGTCGCGCCCGCTCCGGGCGCCGGCCTCCCGGGCGCCCAGGCGACCGAAATGGAAGCGGAGCACCTTGCGGCCGGCCTCGGCCAGCGTGTCGTCGGCGGCCACGCCGGGCGTCCGCGGCGCGTCGGGCTGGTCACGCCCGCCCTTCGGGGCCGCGGAGACGGGGGCGCGGCCCACCGCCGCCAGGGCCCGCTCCAGCTTCGAGGTGGTGGAGGGCGTCAGGCCGGGGTCCGTCGCCAGGAGCTCCGCGAGCTCGTGCAGCGGCTGCTCGTCGCCTTCGCGAAGCTCGACCTCGAGCTCCTCGAACCGCTCGGCCAGCCGCCCGCCGTCGACGATCTCCACGTCATCGAGGCTCAGCTCGGCGACCGCCCCGGTCGCCCGGAGCTGGCGCGTCCGGCGCACCTGGCGGATGGTGACCAGCTCCGCCAGGGGACCGTCACCGCAGAGCTCGAGCACCACCGACCGGGCCGGCGAGGGGGGCCAGCCGGCCGGGTCGAGTGTCAGCGCGGCCGGAGCTTCGATCTCTTCCCGCCGGTGCAGCGCGCTGCCGCCTCCGGATCGTGACTTCAGGGTCAGCAGCACGCCCTCCCGCCCGCGCCGCAGCCGGGCGGCGAAGCCCGCCCGGCCGAGGGCGCCGTCGGGTGCGTCGACGTAGCGGTCCTCCACCTGCTCGGGCAGGTGCGCCGGGCCCGCCTCGAACGGGCCGACGCGGGCCTCCTCCAGGAGGCGCCGGGCGGCCGCCTCGTCGAGGACGAGGTACTTCAGCTCGATCTCGACCGGTCGCTTCGCCGCCACGGTTCCCTCGCCGCCCGTCAGGCCCGGGGGTCGATCGAGCCGGTGCCGGCCCCCGGCCGCCGGGGCGCCGCGACCGGGGCGCCCATCTCGAGTGCCCGCTCCTCGAGCCGCTCGAAGGTCCCGATCGTGCCGGGCCGGCCGGCCAGCTCCTCCGTCCGGCGCCAGACCAGGTCCGGGCCGAGCTGCCACGAGTGGCGGTCGTCGGCCAGCAGCGTCGCCACGATCTCGCGCAGCCGTTCGCAGGCCTCCGGGTCCTCCACCGGCGTCACCGCCTCCACCCGCCGGTCCAGGTTCCGCTCCATCAGGTCGGCCGAGCCGATGTACCAGTCCTCGTCGCCGCCGTTGGCGAAGGCAAAGACCCGGCTGTGCTCCAGGAACTCGCCGACGATCGAACGGACGGCGATCCCCTCGGAGAGGCCCGGCAGGCCCGGCCAGAGCGAGCAGATGCTGCGGACGATGATGTCGATCGCGACGCCGGCCTGGCTGGCGGCGTAGAGAGCCTCGATGCAGGCGGGATCCACGATCGCGTTCAACTTGAGGGTGATGTGGGCCGGCCGGCCCGCCCGGGCGTGGCCGATCTCCCGCTCGACGAGCTCCAGGAATCGAGCCCGCAGGCCCATCGGGGCGACCAGGAGGCGGCGGAACGTGCGCTGCCGGGAGAGTCCGGTGAGCACGTTGAACAGGTCGGTGACGTCGGCGCCGAGCTCGGGCCGGCAGCTCAGGAGGCCCAGGTCGGTGTAGAGCCGCGCCGTGCCCGGGTTGTAGTTGCCGGTCCCGATGTGGACGTAGCGTCGCAGGACGCTGCCCTCGCGGCGGACGACGAGGGCCGTCTTCGAGTGGGTCTTGAGACCGACCAGGCCGTAGACGACGTGCGCACCGACCTGTTCGAGCTTGCGCGCCCAGACGATGTTGGCCTCCTCGTCGAAGCGGGCCTTGATCTCGACGAGGACGACCACCTGCTTGCCGCGATCGGCGGCCCGGATCAGGTCCTGCACGATGGGGGAGTCGCCGCTCGTCCGGTAGAGGGTCATCTTGATCGAGAGGACGTCCGGGTCGTCCACCGCCTGGCTGATGAAGCGCTGGACCGAGGCGCTGAAGCTCTCGTAGGGGTGGTGGACGAGGAGGTCGCCGGCCCGGATGGCGGCCAGGACGTCGGCCGGCTCGTCGTCGTCGGGCGGGATCAGGCGGGCGGGCACGACCGGCGTCCAGGGCGGGTTCTTGAGGTCGGGCCGGTCCAGCGCGACGAGCTGCCAGAGGGCGGTCTGGTCGACCGGACCGCGGATCTCGTAGCAGTCTTCCTCCTCGAGCCCGATCCCCTCGAGCAGGATCCGCCGCAGCTGGCGCGGCATGGCCGCGTCGACCTCCAGCCGGACCGCCTCGCCGAAGCGCCGGCGGCGCAGCTCCTCCTCGATCGCCAGCATCAGGTCGTCGGCCTCGTCCTCCTCGAGGGCCAGGTCGGCGTTCCGGGTCACTCGGAAGAGGTGTGTCTCGAGGATCTCCATGCCGGAGAACAGGGCGTCCAGGTTGGCCGCGATCACCTGTTCCAGGAGCACGTAGCAGCCCGGCGCGCACTCCAGCAGGCGGGGCAGGACGGCGGGCACCTTGACCCGGGCGAAGTTGGTCTCCCCGGTCTCCGAGTCGCGGATCCGGATGGCCAGCGAGAGCGAGAGGGTGCTGATGTAGGGAAACGGGTGCCCGGGATCCACGGCCAGCGGGGTCAGGACGGGGAAGATCTCCTCGAGGAACCGTTGCCGGAGGCGGCCGTGACGCTCCGGCACGGCATCGTACTCGACGAGCGAGATCCCTTCGCGGGCCAGTTCGGCTCGGACCGTGTCGAAGAGCCGACCCTGCTCCTCCACGAGGCTCTGGACCCTGGGCCGGATGGCGACGAGCTGCTCGGCGGCGGAGCGCTCGTCCGGCGAGACATGGGCCGAGCGGGCGGCGGCCTGCTGCTTGAGGCCGGCGACGCGCACCTGGAAGAACTCGTCCAGGTTGCTGGAGAAGATCGCCAGAAACTTGGCCCGCTCCAGGACCGGGTTGCGCTGGTCGCGCGCCTCGAACAGGACCCGCTCGTTGAAGTCGAGCCAGGAGAGCTCGCGGTTGACGAACCTCGGGGCGGCCGGCGGACCGGCGCCGCGCCGGGACGCCTGAGCACGGCGGCTCGGTCCGGGGCGGACGGCGGTCATGGGGCGGACGACCTCCTGGGGGCTAGGCGGCGATGCTAGCACGGCCCCGGCAGCTTGCCGGCGAGCGGCACGACGGAGGGGCGGTCAGTCCTCGGCCCGGTAGCGCCGCTCGCCCGTCCGGGGGTCGACGAAGACGCGCATCCGGCGGCCGGAGGTCGGGTCCCTGAAGACCTCCGCCGTCCACTGGAACCGCGGCTCCATCGTCTCGTCCTTCTCGCCCCCGCCCGGTCCGGCCGCCTCAGCGGCGTGCTCCGCCTCCCGCGAGCGATACCGGCTGCGCTCCAGGACGACCGCGACGACCAGGGCCCCGCCGACGAGCATGGGCCAGATGCCCACCTCCGGGCTGCCGGCGACCATGACGGCCAGACCGGCCAGGAAGACGAGCGCCGCCGCGGCGCCCACCAGCACCCGGACCGTCAGGAACATCGGCCGTCCCTCGCCTGCAGCCGCACCCCGCCGCCGCCCTCCGGCGGGCGGCTCACTCGATAACCGGCCGGCCCGCGGAGGCGTCCTCGACCACCACCACGGCGGTCCCGTAGGCGACGATCTCCGACATGCTGCTGCCGATCTCGGAGCTGTCGAAGCGCATGGAGACGACGGCGTTGGCCCCCATCAGCGTCGCGTTCTCGATCATCCGATCGAGCGCCTGCCGCCGGGTGTCCTCGAGCAGCTCGGTGTATTCGTGGATCTCGCCGCCCACCAGCGAGCGCAGCCCGGCGGCGACGTTGCCCGCCAGGCCGCGGCTGCGGACGACCAGGCCGAAGACGTGGCCCTTCGTCTCCGTCAGGCGGTAGCCCGGCAGATAGGGGGTCGTGGAGACGAGCATCGCGGCGCTCCTTCGGTTCGCGGCCGTCCGGCTCTCGCCGGAGCCTCGGCCGCTGGCTGGATGGTAGCCGGGTCAGACGCCGGCGGCGGGCCGGGCGCGCGCGCACTCCGCGCAGGGGCAGTGCTCGCGGAGCGCCTCGAACGTGTAGAAGCCCTGCCGGTGGCCGTCCCCCCAGACCGGCTCGAGCGCGTACCGGCCGACGAGCGCGGCGTCGACCAGGCGCACCTGGTCGGCCGTCAGCGTGGGGCGGGAGTCGAGCCAGCCGGGCTGGCCCGCCTCGCCGCGGCAGAAGGCGCACGGGCAGAGCCAGCGGAGGGTCGGGAAGTCGTACTCCGTGTGGTGCCCGTCGGCCCAGTCGATGGCCAGCCGGCCGGCGGTCCGATCGGCATGAATCGTGCGCGGGACGGTGGGCTCGGAGGCGGGACGGGCGTCGGCGGTCATGCGGGCATTCTACCGGCCGCCAGACCGGGAGCCGGTGGCGCGGGTCTCGGTGGCGCGGGACCGTTCGGCCCGGCCCCAACGTGACCGACGGCCACCCCTGCCGCTTGCCGCGCGGCCTACGATAGGGAACCCGTGAGCACCTCCAGCGCCGTCGCTTCGACGGCCCCCCCCGCCGATCCTGCCCGCGACATCGCGGCGAACGCCCATGCCCGCCCGGCCCCCGAGGTCCTGGCCGCCCTCGGCGTCGCGCCGGACCGGGGCCTGGTGGCCGGCGAGGTCGGCCCGCGCCTCGCCGCGACCGGACCGAACGAGCTTGAGGCGGTCCGGCACCGTTCGCTGCTGCGGATGATCTGGAAGGGCGCCACCGAGCCCTTCATCATCCTGCTCTTCATCGCCGGCGTGCTGGCGGTCCTCCTCGGCCAGGTCCGCGACGGGGCCCTCGTCCTCCTGATGATCATCCCGATCGTGGGGGCCGCCGTGGGGACCGAGTTCCGCTCCGAGCGGGCCCTCGAGGAGCTGCGGGCCGCGGCCGCGCCCCGGGCCCGGGTCCGCCGGGACGGCCAGGCGGTGGAGGTTCCGAGCGCGGAGCTGGTGCCCGGCGACATCGTCCTCCTGCGCGTCGGGGACATCGCGCCGGCCGACCTGCGGCTGGTCCGGACCGAGGGGCTCTCCGTCGACCGCAGCGTCCTGACCGGAGAGTCGCTGCCCGAAAGCGGCCGGGTGGAGCCCGATCCGCTCGAGGCGGCCCTGGCCGACCGCCATGCGATCGTCTACGCCGGCACCAGCGTGGTGGCCGGGCGAGCTGAGGGCGTCGTGGTGGCGACCGGCCTCGCCACGGAGTTCGGGCGCATCTCGCAAGCTCTGGCGGAGCAGGAGCGACGGCGCTCGCCCCTCCAGCGCGAGCTGGACCGCCTGGTCCGGATCCTGCTCGTCGTGGCGATCGGCCTGATCGCGATCGTGACCGGGCTCGGCTTCGCCCGCGGCAACCCGATCGGCGACAACCTGCTGGCCGGCATCTCGGCCGCCATCGCCGCCATCCCGGAGGAGCCGCCGGCCCTGATCGCCGTGATCCTGGGCCTGGGTGCCTACCGCCTCCTGAAGCGGGGCGTCCTGGTCCGCCGGCTCACCGCCCAGGAGACCCTCGGCGCCGTGGACCTGATCCTGACCGACAAGACCGGCACCCTGACCGAGAACCGGCTGGCCCTCACGACCGTCCGGACCCCGGCGGGGCCGGTCCTGTCGCCGGAGGTCCGGCTGGCCCTGGTGACCGACGCCTTCCTGGCCGAGGAGGACGCCTGGAGCATCGCGAGCGGGGCCCGGCCGGGATCCTTCACGCGAAGCCTTCGCGGCGAGCTCGAGGCCGCGGGCGTGGCCGCCGAGCCGCCGGATCCGGAGGAGCTGATCGAGGCGGCCGCTGTCAGCGACGACCGCCCCTACTCGCGGACGCGCTTCGTCCGCGAGGGGCAGATCGAGGAGCTCGCCCTCGGCGCGCCGGAGGCCGTCCTCGCCCTCTCGGACGAGCTGGACGGCGAGCGCCACGCAGCCTGGCACGCCCTCGTGGAGCGCGGCGCGGAAGCGGGCGAGCGGCTCCTCCTGCTGAGCGGCCGCGGCGACGACGCACCGTGGGAGCCGCGGGCCCTGATCGGGTTCGCGGACCCGCTCCGGAAGGGGATCCGGGAGGCGATGGCCCTCGCGACCGGCGCCGGCATCCACCCGCTCGTAGTGACCGGCGACCACCCGCTGACGGCGGCCGCCATCGCCCACGCGGCGGGACTCGGTCACGAGCGCGTGGTGACCGGCGAGGAGCTCGCCGCCTGGGACGAGCCGCGCCTGCAGGCCGAGCTGCCCAGCCTGGACATCGTGGCCCGGGCCATCCCCGAGCAGAAGCTGCGGCTCGTGGACGCCGCCCGGCGGGCGGGTCGGACGGTCGCGGTGACCGGCGACGGGGTCAACGACGCCCCGGCACTCCAGCACGCCGACGTGGCGGTGGCGATGGGCAGCGGCACGGCGGTCGCCCGGGAGGCTTCCGACCTGGTCCTCGGCGACGACTCCTTCGTGACCCTGATGTACGGCCTGCGCGAAGGCCGACGGCTCGTCGCCAACGTCCAGAAGGGGCTGGTCTTCCTGGTCTCGACGCACGTCGCGATGCTCGGCTTCATCCTGATCGCGACGCTGGCGGGCTACGATCGGCCGATCCTGCCGATCCAGATCCTCTGGCTCGAGATCTTCATCGACATGCTGACCGCCGTCTCGTTCGAGGGCGAGGTCGAGGAGCCGGACGCGATGCAGCGCCCGCCGCGCCCCCGCCAGCAGCCCCTCCTCAGCGCCGGCATCCTGGCCCGCATTGCCCTGGCCGGCGGCTTCAGCGCCTTCGCCGCGCTGGGCCTCCTCCTGTACCTCAAGGGTCAGACCGGTGACTTCGAGCACGCCCGCTGGCTGGCCTTCACGGCGCTCGTCATCGGCCAGGTGGTCCGGGCAAACGCCAACCGCAGCCTCCGCTACCCTGTCCTGCGGCTGCCCCCGAACCGGCTGCTGCTGGGCGGCGCCCTGCTGGTGATCGCGCTCCAGGCCGCGATCCCCTACGTCCCGCCGGTCGCCTACGCCTTCCACGCCACGCCGCTCGACCTGTTCGACTGGGCCCTGGTCGCCGTGGTCGCCCTCCTCCCGGCGGCCGTTGCCGAAGCCCTCCGCTTCGCCGGCCGCTGGACCTGGGTCGCCTGAACCTGCGCGGGGAGGTGGCATGACCCTCGTCATCGACGCGATCAGCAAACGCTTCGGTGACATCCAGGCGCTGGACGGGATCAGCCTGCAGGTGGAGCCGGGCCAGGTCTTCGGCCTCCTCGGCGCCAACGGGGCCGGCAAGACGACCGCCATGCGGATCGTCCTCGATATTCTCCGGCCGGACAGCGGCCGGGTGACCTGGCAGGGCCGGCCCAACACGCAGGTGTCGCGCCGGACCTGGGGCTACCTGCCGGAGGAGCGCGGCCTCTACGCGCGGATGCGGGTTGAGGAGCAGCTGGTCTTCTTCGCCGCGCTGCAGGGCGTCCCGCCGCGCATCGCCCGCCGGGAGGTGGGGGAGTGGCTGGAGCGCTTCCGGATCCCGGAGTACGCCGGACGCAAGGCCGAGGAGCTCTCCAAGGGCAATCAGCAGAAGATCCAGTTCATCGCCGCCATCCTCCACGACCCGGATGTGCTGCTGATGGACGAGCCGTTCAGCGGACTCGACCCGGTCAACGTCGCGCTCCTCAAGGAGGCCTTCCTCGAGATACAGCGGCGGGGCAAGACCCTGATCTTCTCCACCCACCAGATGGAGACAGTGGAGGAGCTGTGCGAGTCGATCGCGATCCTGGACCACGGCCGGGTGGTGGTCGGCGGACCGGTGCGCGAGGTCCGGGCGGCCAGCGGCCGGCGGATGGTCAGGCTGGCGGTGGAGGGCGACCCGGAGCTCGACTGGCTCGACACGCTCGAGGGCGTCCGCGTGATCCGCCACGGCCAGGACTACACGGAGGCACAGGTCGGTCGGGAGCGCGACCCCGAATCCGTGCTCCGGGCGGCGCTCTCCCGCGGGGCCCGGGTTACCCACTTCGAGATCGCCGACCCCTCGCTCGAGCAGGTCTTCATCGAGCACGTCGGGGCGATCGACACGTCGGAGCGGACGCTCGCCGCTCCCCGAGCTGCGGAGGTGACGGCGTGAGGGGGCTGCGCGGACTCTGGCCCAACGCCGGCTACATCGCCCGCCGGGAGTACCAGGCCCGGGTGCGCGGCCGGTCGTTCTTCTTCAGCACGCTGATTCTCGCGGTGGTGGCCCTCGCGATGGGGGTCGCTCCGGTCGTCATCCAGTACCTCTCCCAGGGCGCCCAGACGCGGATCGCCGTGTACGCCACCTCCAGCGACATCCCCGCCGACACCCTCCAGGTGCTCGACGCGAGCCTCTTCGGCGCCTCGTCGGTCGGCGACACCCCCGGCACCCGACGCCAGTTTCAGCTGTCGATGACGACCGACCTGGCGGCCGCCGAGGCGCAGCTGATGGACGGCAAGATCGACGGCCTGCTGCGGATCTGTCGCCTCCCCGCCGACGGTTCCATGCCGGCCGCCTGCGCGGTCGGCGGGGCGTCGGCCGGCAGCGGCCAGGCGTCGGCGGCGCCCGGCGACCTGGTCTTCGGCTACCAGGCCGACACGACGGCCAACGGCCGGCAGGTCTTCTTCGTCCGACAGGCCGTCAACACGCTCGCCATCCAGGATCGGCTGGCGCGGTCCGGAATCGATCCCCAGGGCCAGAGCCGCCTCTTCGCGGCGGCCAGCCTCAGCTTCGCCAACCCCAAGGCCCGGGCCGCCTCCGGCGGGACGGGTGCCGGCGGGGCGCAGAGCGACGAGGACCAGGTGAGCCGCGTCCTCGTGGCCACGGCGCTGATCGTCCTGATCTTCATCGTGGTGATCAGCTACGGCACGTGGGTGGCGATGAGCGTGGCCGAGGAGAAGAGCAGCCGGGTCATGGAGCTGATGCTGAGTGCCGCCACGCCGCTCCAGATGCTGAGCGGCAAGGTGATCGGCAACGGCCTGGCCGGGTTCACCCAGTACCTGGCGATCCTGGTGGCCGGCGCGGCCGGGCTGCTGCTGCAGGGGCCGGTCGCCGACGCCGTGCTGGGGGCGGCCAACGGCGCGGGTGGCCCCTCCGTCACGGGGGTGACGGTGCCCGTGCTGCTGGCCTTCGGCCTCTTCTTCGTGCTCGGCTTCGCCCTCTACGCGCTTCTCTACGCGGCGGCCGGTTCGCTGGTCAGCCGCCAGGAGGACGTCCAGCAGGCGTCCATGCCGCTGATGATGCTCTCGATGGTCGGCTACTTCGCGGCGACCTTCGCCATCCAGGGAGCCGACGCGCCCTGGGTCGTGGCGCTCTCGTTCGTTCCGTTCTTCAGTCCCTACCTGATGCTGGCCCGGCTGATCCTCGGGAGCGTGGCGCCCTGGGAGGTGGCCGCCTCGGTGCTCCTGCTGCTGCTGACGATCGTCGTCGCCCTGTGGGTCGCCGCCCGCATCTACAGCGCTGGTGTGCTCCTCTACGGTCAGCGGGTCGGGATCCGCAAGGTCCTCGCCGCGGCTCGCGTCGCGCGCTGACCGTCAGGGCTTGCGAGCCCGGACGATCGCGGTGCGGATCCCGTCGGCCGGCCCGGGGGCCGCCTCGATGGCGATGTCGGCCAGGCCGGCGGCCCGCAGTCCCGCCTCGTACTCGGCGAAGGAGAGGGCGCCCGCGACGCAGGCCACGTACGAGCCGCGCTCGGCTCGCTCGGCGGGCGTCAGTACGTTGTCCGCGACCAGGTCGCTGACCGCCAGCCGGCCGCCGGGCCGCAGCACCCGGGCCACCTCGCGGAAGACGGCGGCCTTGTCGGCGGCCAGGTTGACGACGCAGTTGCTGATCACCACGTCCACGGTGCCGTCCGGCAGCGGCAGGACCTCGATCGTGCCGGCCAGGAACGTCACGTTCGTTGCGCCGGCCTCGGTGGCGTTTCGGCGGGCCAGGGCCAGCATCTCGGGGGTCATGTCCACGCCGTAGGCGAAGCCGGTCGGGCCGACCCGCCGGGCCGAAAGCAGGACGTCGATGCCGCCGACCGAGCCGAGGTCCAGGACGGTCTCGCCCTCGTGGAGTTCGGCGACGGCCACCGGGTTCCCGCAGCCGAGGCTGGCCAGGGCGGCCGCCTCCGGAAGCGCGCCGCGCTCCGCGTCCGAGTAGAAGGCCGCGCCGTCGGGATCCAGCGGCCCGCAGCAGTCGGCCGGCCCACTGCCGCAGGCGGCGGGCCTGGCCAGGATCGTCAGGGCGGCCTTCCCGTAGTGGCGCCGGACGCTTTCGTGAATGGCATCGGTCATCGGAGGACTCCTCGCGGCAGGGCCGCGCTCTCTGTGGTCACGCGCCGGGCGGGTCCGCGGTGGTCCGCGCCCAAGGGGCGTGTCCAGGAGGCGTGTCCAGGAGGCGTGCCCAGGGTGCGTGCCCAAGGGCGTGCCCGGCGGTCGGCGGAGCGCTCAGCAGGCCACCGTGCAGGCGGTGGACGGCCGCCCGAGGAGGCGAGCAACCAACCCGCCCTTGCCGCGGCAGGCCGCGAGTTCGGCATGGGCGACCCGGGCGGCCTGCTCCCGCGCCGCCAGGACCGCCTCCCGTTCGCGCTCTGCCTGCAGGATGCGGACGAGATCGAGGTTGAGCAGGTAGTTCACGGTGAGCTCCTCTTCTTCGGCTGCCGGCAGCCTAGGCGAAATTTCGATGGTTGTCAATATAGATGTTCGACGATATGCTGAGGGCATGAAACGACCGGTCGACCCCGATGTGCGGCTCCTCCAGGCGGCAGCGGACCCGACGCGGCTGTCGATCCTCCGGCAACTCGGCGTGGAGGGGGCGGTCTGCGCCTGCGACTTCACGGCCTGCTGCGAGGTTCGCCAGCCAACTGTCTCGCACCATCTCAAGGTCCTGCGCGAGGCCGGCTGGGTGCGCGGAGAGCGGCGGGGGACCTGGATCTACTACACCCTGGAGCCGGCCGCGCTGGCCAGGTTCCGCGAGCTCGCCGGCGCCCTCCGGCCGGGATCGGCCCGCACGTCGGGCGAGCTCAGCGGCTTGCCCACGCTGCAGAGCGCCGCGCACCGGCCCATCGCCCGCTAGGCCGTCCGCGCCGCCCTTGACACCGGGCCGCCGTTGTCGACCCCGCCGGGAAGGCTCGCGGGACGGTGCGGACGGCCGGGTGTCAGCCCCCGCGCCGGAGCATCGCCTGGCTCATCAGCCAGAGGCCGATCAGGACCAGGGCGATCGGCCAGCCGGTGGCGATCGCGTCGGCCAGCGGCCGGCCGCGCTCGCCGGCCGCGGAGGTCGCCCCGAGGCTGCCCAGGATTACTCCGGGGACAAGCGGCCACCAGTGGTGCTCGCGCAGCCGGAACAGGCCACCCAGGAGCCAGATCGCGAGGAAGCCGGTTCCGAAGGCGACCATGAATAGTCCGCCGCCGAGCCGTCCCGGGTATGCGGCCGCCAGCGGGATCCCGGCCCCGACGCCGGTCACGATGCAGGCCGGCACGAGCGCGCCGTACTCGCGGGTGGCGACGAAGAGGGCCAGCAGGCCGAGACCGACCACGAGCACGAAGTAGCGGCCGAGGTCCGGGATCTCGCGCCCGAAGAGGAGGAGCATGCCGACACCGATCAGGACCAGGCCGGCCACCGAGCCGGCGTCGTTGCGCCACCGCGGCCGTCCGGCCGGCAGCGGTGGCGAAGCGCCGGGCGGAACGTCCAGCTTCGGCGGGGCCGGCGGCGGAGCCCCGGAAGGCACCCGTTCCGCCTCCACCTGCGGGAGGGGTGCCTGCGGCTCGCTCATCGGGTCCTCCTGGCGCGGGCGGGACGCCTCCCGAATTGTCGCAGGCTGGGCGGGTCCGGGGAACCCGGTCTCAGCCCCAGTCGAGCGGCAGGCGTTGGAGGAGGGCGAGCACGGGCCGGGCAGGCGCTTCGGCCCTGGCCGGTTCCGGCTCCGGCTCGCGCGCCGCGGCATCCACCCGCCGCCAGAGACCGCTCCGCCGGCCGGCCAGGTACGGGCTGCGGACGTGGCGGGCCAGCACCCCCGGCAGCCCTTGGGCGACGACCGCGGCGTGCAGGTCGCGGCCTGCCCCGGCCACGGCGGGGACCAGGACGACCTCGGGCGACGGCCGGACGATCCTGGCCAGCAGGTCCCGGCGACGTTCGAGTGGGAGCCCGAGCAGCGGCCTGCCGCCGGCATAGAGCAGGTCGAAGACCAGGTAGACCGCGGGCGGCGCCGGCGTGGTTTCCGTTCCCGGCCCGGCTGGGCCCCGCAGGCGGCGGGAGAGGGCCGCCGTATCCGCGCGCCCGCCCGGGTCCGGGACGACGAGCTCCCCGTCGAGCACGGCCGGCCGCTCGACCACCAGCTCGACGAGGGACTGCAGCTCCGGTAGCCGGTCGCCGATGTCGCGCCCCCGGCCGTCGACCAGGCGGAGGAGCGGCCCGGCCCCCGGCGCGCCGCCGGCTACCTCGACGAAGGCGAGAAGGCGCCGGCCGCCCCAGCTTGGCTCGAACAGGTGGACCGGCGAATCGAACGGGCCCGCCGCGACCCGGGCGAGCATCGGCCGAAGGGTGGTCGGGAGGCCGGGCGCATCCCCGGTCAGCTGGAGCGAGAGCTGGTCGGGCATCGGGGCGAGAGCTGGTCGGGCATCGGGGCGATGGTACGCCCCGGTGCCGGCGCTCGGATCCCCGCTCGGCCGGACGCCGCTCGGCCCGCCCACGGTACGCTCGCGGCATCCCAGATCGGCCGCACGCGCCCCCGCGGCGCCGCACGCCAGGTTGCCCGGATGCCCGAATCAGCCATCGTCACGCCTCGCCGCGGGCCTCGCCCGGACGATCTCTACCGGCTCCTGATCGCCACCGACCCGCCGGCTTGTC
>JAJYJO010000049.1 GCA_021789435.1 Chloroflexota bacterium | reverse complement strand
CCGCGCGGGCTCGAACCGGGCACCCCACGAGTCGAACACCGCCCGTTCGAGCCCGCGGCGCATGGCCGCAGGCCCTTCGCCGGTCCTGCGCTGCGATTACCGACGCGGGCTTCTAGAGGCCAGCCCGGCGGTCGTGGGTCGCGGCGGTCAGGCCGGGCTATAATCCGGCGACGGCGCGCGAGGCGCCGCCTCGGTGGGCGATTGGCTCAGCTGGTTAGAGCGCACGGTTCACATCCGTGAGGTCACTGGTTCGAATCCAGTATCGCCCACCATAGTGACCTCTCCTGGGAGAGCGAGGTCGGAACGAGCCCTCGCCTCTTCGCGTCCGTGGTGATCCCGACCTCGACGATGCGACGGTCGACGGCGGCCCTGCGTGCGAAGGTCGCTACGGCCAGCGAAATACGGTGCTCAGCCTGGCAGGGGGGATGAGTTACTGCGAGTTTCGCTACGATCAACGCGGCCCCGTTCCCAGTCCCTGCTTCGGCTTAGTTCCCTCCACCCGTTCCAGCCGCAGGCCGTGGCCCGCCGCGTCGGACTGCCTCGGCGGAGACGGGGGCCGAAGATCGCTTCGAAGCGGTGTTGGCTGGGACAATTCCTGTTCGTCGCCTTCAACGCCCTGTCATGCTGCACCAGGTGTCACGGTCGGCCGCCGGTCGGCTGCTTGAGTGGTTGCTCCCTATCGGAGCCGCCGCATACCTCGTGACCGTCCACGACCGCCAAGGCTGGTTCGGAACGCCGTACTGGTTCTCCCTGGTCGGTCCGGTAACGGCCGTCGTCGCTCCGTGGGTTGCGGTCGCCGCCCTCCGATCGCGCGACCGGCGCCGCGCCTTGCGGGTTACCGCCGTCGTGGTTGCGACCGCCGTGCTGCTCATGGTCATGGCTGCCTGGCCGGCGCATCTGGTCCCCCACGTCACAACCTCCCGGCGGCTCCTGGTGGCGGTCGTGGGCGGCGCGATCGCGTTCGTCGGAGTCGGGACAGTCCTCGGCTACCGCACCGACCGTGCGCCCTCGGCCCTGGAGGTACTGATCGCGATCGCAGTCGCTTCGTCCCTCGAGACCGATCTCTACGTCACTTCGTACGGGTTCGATCGCGACTTGCGGACGTTCCTGAGGGCCGGGGCGGACTTCATCGGCGGCCGGACCGTGTACGTCATCCCTTCGCTGGCGGCCTTGGCTCGCGACCCGACCTTGGCGCCCTTCGTGTACCCGCCGGTCACGCTCCCACTCTTCGGTGCGCTGAACCTCCTGTCCCTCAACGTGGCCGAGACGGTGTGGCTGGTGTCGGGGACGGCTTCGATCGTGGTCGCACTCCGAAGGTTCGGGGTTGGCTGGCGGTGGCTCCCGGTCCTCTTGCTCTGGCCTCCGGCCGTCCAGGGCCTCTGGGTTGGCAACGCCGACGTCCCGGTCCTTGTCTTCTTCGCCCTGATCCCAGGCGTCAGCTGGGTGGCCGGTCTGTCGCCGCTCGTGAAGGTCCAGCTCGGCCTCCCCGGGCTTTGGCTGCTGCGTGAGGCGCGCTGGCGCGGGGTGGCCTCGGCCGCGCTCCTCGTGACGGGACTCCTACTGGTCACCCTTCCGGTCGTCGGCCTCGGTCGGTGGGGGGCCTGGTTCGGGCAGCTCGATGCGTTCGCTCGCTTCATCACGATCGACCCGCCGTCGCAAGGGGTAGCCCTCCAGCGATATCTCGGACCGGTCCTCGCGACCCTGATCGGTCTCAGCGTCCTCGTGGTTGCGCTCGCCCGTCGGGGTGGAGACGGACTCGCATCGCTCGGCCTCGCATCGCTCGCTCTCTCGCCTACCCTCTATCCGCATGGATTGACCCTCGGCCTGCCGGGCGTCCTTCGATTGTGCGCACCGCTGTTCTGGCTGGCCTTCGTCGTCACCTCGACCGTCTACGGGACGCAGGCCTACTGGCTCGTCATGGCATGCGCGCTGATCGCCCCGGCGTGGCCGGCGCTCACCCACGCGCCAGCGGCTGGCACGCTTCACCATCCCCTTGGCGATCGGGTCGCTCCGTGGGGGACCGCGCTCGATCGACCACCCGGGAGCGGTCGGCCGGGCCCCGTGCGGGCCTAGCTCTGTTCTGCCGCGAGGTTGGTGTTGGTGATGGCGTTGTTCAGGAAGCCTCCTTCGGGTCCGCGAGGGAGCGGGCGACGCCGACCGGGGCGGCCCGACCGGCCGGCGCGACGCCGCGGAAGGCTGATGGATCATGCTGACCGTCTCGCTGCGGCCAGCCACTCAGCGCGTCTCGCCATGCGGACCCGCTGGGTCCCCACCGAGGGCCGACGTCCAGCATCGCCCACCAGCCACTCCACCCCGGCTGGCTACACCCGTCGCCGCTGACACCGCGACCCACCCGTCTCCAGTCCAAATGGCCGTGGCGGCCGGACTCCGCGGCGGCCTAGCATCCTCCGGTCAGGGGGAGGCCCGTGGAGTTTCGGATCCTGGGTCCGCTCGAGGTCGTCGTGGACGGCCGGGTCCTGGCGATCCCCGCCGGGCGGCAGCGTGCCCTGCTGGCCCTCCTGATCGTCAACGCCGGCCGCGTCCTGTCGACGGACAGGATCGTCGAGGGGCTCTGGGGGGACGAGCCTCCGGCCGGGGCGGCCAAGGCCCTCGGCTTCCATGTCTCCCGGCTGCGCGACGCGCTGGATCCCGGCCGGGTCCGGGGCGGCACAGATCACGTCCTGGCCACGGTTCCGGGCGGCTACCTCCTGCGGGCCGAGGACGCCCAGATCGACGCCAGGCGCTGCGAGCGGCTGGCCGCCGAGGGCCGCGCCCTGCTCCGTACCGACCCGGCGGCGGCGGCCGCCCGGTTCGCGGAGGCGCTTGCGCTGTGGAGAGGGGATCCGCTCGAAGGCCTGGCCGACGAACCGTTCGCGCCGCCGGCGCTGGCGCTCCTCGAGGAGCTGCGGCTGCGGCTGCTGGAGGACAGGTTCGAGGCCGAGCTGGCGCTGGGACACAACGAGGAGGTGATCGGCGAGCTCGGGAGGGCGGTGGCGGCCAACCCGCTGCGCGAGCAGCTGCGCGGCCAGCTCATGACGGCCCTCTACCGCTCCGGGCGCCAGGCGGAGGCGCTCCGCGTCTACGAGGACGGCCGGCGGATCCTGGCGGAAGAGCTCGGGATCGACCCGTCGCCCTCGCTGCAGAGGCTGCAGGTCTCGATCCTGCGTCACGATGCGGGACTGGAGCGCCCGGAGGCCGCGCCGCCGCCGCGCAACCCGTACAAGGGGCTGCGGGCGTTCGACGAGGCGGACAGCCCAGACTTCTTCGGGCGGGAGGCACTGACGCGTCGTCTCGTCGAGCGGCTCGCCGAGGTCGCCCGGGCGGGCGGCCTGCTCACCCTGGTCGGGCCCAGCGGGAGCGGCAAATCCAGCGTGATCCGGGCCGGCCTGGTCCCGGCCCTGCGAGCCGGCGCCCTGCCCGGGTCGGAGCGCTGGCCGATCGCCGTGATGTTCCCGGGCGGCCGTCCGTTCGAGGCGCTCTCGGCGGCGCTGCGAGCCGCCGCCCCCGACGCGTCGCCGGCCGTTCCCGGCCAAGTCGAGGGTGGCGAGGAACTGGCGCGGCTCGCCGGCCGGATCGCCGGCGACGCCGGCGGCCGGCTGCTCCTGGTGATCGACCAGTTCGAGGAACTCTTCCTGCTGACCGCGGAGGCGGCCCGCTCCAGGTTCCTCCGCTGCCTCGTGAGGGCCCTGGCGGTTCCCGGCAGCAGCCTCCTGGTCGTGACGACCCTGCGCGCCGACCGCCTGGACCGACCGCTCCTCTCGTCCGATCTGGGCGAGCTCCTTCGCGGCGGCCTCGAGGTCGTGACCCCGCTCCGGCAAGACGAGCTGGAGCGCGCGATCGCCAGCCCCGCCGAAGGGGTCGGCATGGAGGTCGAGCCCGGGCTGGCCGCCGAGATCGCCGCCGGGCTGGTCCAGCGACCAGCCGCGCTGCCCCTGCTCGAGTACGCAATGACCGAGCTGTTCGAGCACCGCGCCGGGCGTCATCTGACGAGGGAGGCCTACGACGCGATCGGGGGCGCCCCGGGCGCGCTGGGTCGGCGGGCCGAGGAGACCTGGCAAGGACTGGACCCCGCCGACCGGGAGACGGCGCGCCAGGCCCTCCTCCGCCTGGTGGGCCTCGAGAACCGGTCGGAGCCGACCGTCCGCCGGGTGCCCAGGGCCGAGCTCGAGCCGTCGCGCGAGGAGCGGGAACGAGTCGACCGCGTCATCGACGCGTTCGTCCAGCGACGACTCCTTTCCTTCGACCGGGACCCGGTCACCGGCGCGGCGACCGTCGAAGTCGCTCACGAGGCGCTCCTTTCGCACTGGCCGCGCCTCGCCGGCTGGGTCGACGAAGAGCGCCAGGCCATCTCGATGCGAAGCCGCCTCGGCGAGGCCGCGGCCGAATGGGTCGCCGCGGGCCAGGACCCCGGCTTCCTGCTGGCCGGGGCTCGGCTGGACCTCTTCCGCTCCTGGGCCGCCTCGACCGACCTCCGGCTGAACGAGAGCGAGCGGGCGCTGCTCGCGTCGAGCCTGGCCGAGGCGCGCCGCGACGAGGAGCAGGAACGAGCCAGGGCCGCCCACGAGCGTTCCCTCGAACGTCGCGCCGCGACCCGCCTGCGGGCTCTCGTGGCGGTCTTCGGCGTCGCGGCGCTGGTGGCGACGACGCTCTCCGTCGCCGTCCTCCGGCAGAGCCAGGCGGCCGGCGAGGAACGGGCGGTCGCAACGGCCAAGAAGCTGGCCGCCTCCTCCGTGGGCCGGCTGGCGTCCGATCCTCAGCTCAGCTTGTTGCTGGCGGTCCAGGCCGCCGAGGCCACGCTGGACCGCGGTTTCGTGGTCGACGACGCGATGTACGCGCTGCACTGGGCGCTCCAGGAAGACCGCGTGGCCTACCCCGTCGGCTCGGGAACGGTCGCGACGGGGCCGGCTCCCGGCGGGCCCCGGGGCATCTTCCTGCTCCCGCTCGATCAGCTGATCCGGCTCGCGATCGCCCACGCCGGCCGGGCGCTGACGGCCGAGGAATGCCTGGCCTACCTCGACATGGCGGCCTGCCCGGCCCCGCCGGCTACCCCGGGGGCGGGCCAGCAGCTGGCCGTCTACACAACGGAGAAGGGCCGGGTCCCGATTGCGGAGCTCGCCAGCGGCACCGTCGCCGGGACGAGCGTCCGTGTCGCCAGCGAGGTGCCGGCGGATCTCGCGCCGCTCCTGGCGCCCTTCGAGCAGGACCAGGGGATCCAGGTGGCCTGGGACGGCGGCCGGCCGGCCGACGTCGCCGCCCTGGTCGCCGGCGGTACGCTTCCCGATGTCGCGCTGGTTTCCGCGCCCGGCCTCGTCGCGTCGCTCGCCCGGCAGGGTCAGCTCGTGGACCTGGGCGGCTATCTCGACGTGGCCCGGCTGCGGTCGGCGGGCGGCGACTACCTCGCCGACCTGGGGACGGTGGACCCGAGCGGAGCCTGGCCGACGACGTCCGGGAGGCTCTACGGGGTGCCGGTCGCGATCTCGAGCGGCAGCCTCATCTGGTACCCGGTCGCGGCCTTCCAGGCGGCCGGTTACCGCGTTCCGGCCACCTGGGCCGAGCTGATGGCCCTGAGCCGGCAGATGGTCGCCGACGGGCGGACGCCCTGGTGCCTGGGCACGGAAGCCGGAGCGTCGTCCGGGCGGAGCCTGGCCGACTGGGTCGCGGAGCTGATCCTGCACCAGGAGGGGACAGCGTTCTACGACGCCTGGTCGAGCGGTTCCGAGAGCTTCGAGAGCCCCCGCGTGGGGGCGGCCTTCGAGACGCTCGGCGAGATCGTCTTCGGCCACAGCTTCGTGCTCAACGGCGCCGGGTCGGTCGCCCACATCTCGCCCGGCATGGCCGCCCTGCCGATGCAGCTGGACCCGCCCGGCTGCTGGCTCGACGCGGCGACGACGGCGGAACGGGGCGCCTGGGGCAAGGGGCTGCGCGACCTGACGGGAGCGTTCCCGCTGCCCGACCCGGCCCCCACTTCGAGCCCACCCGTGCTCGGCCAGGTCTACATGGCGGTCGTCTTCCGCGACCGGCCAGAGGTTCGCCGGCTGGTCGCCTACCTGACCGGCGACAGCTTCGCCGCCGCTCTCGCCTCGAGCGCCGGCTCGAGCGGGCTGTTCGCGGCCAGGTCCAGGCCGGCCGGCGCCCGGGCCGGGGGCGAAGTCGCGATCATCGGCCAGGGGCTGGCCGCCGCCCTGGCTGCCGGCCGCTTCCGCGTCGACGCCTCGGACCTGATGCCCCGGGCCGTCGCCGCGAGCTTCGACCGCGGCATGCTCCTCTTCCTCTCCGCGCAGGTCGACCGGGCCCAGGTGCTGGCGGGGATCGAGGCGAGCTGGTACCCGCCCGGAGGCTAGAGAACCGATGCCGGACTTGCCGGACGCTGGGGCGACCCTTGCCGGAGGCTAAACCGATCTCGGCAGCATGGGGTCCGAAGCCCGGACGCACGGGATCCGGGATCAGGGAGAAAGAGGGAGGCGCGCCATGCGCCGCATCGCAACGCTCCTCGTCGCGACCGTCCTCCTGGTCGCCGCCTGCGGTACCGCCGCGGGCCCGACCCCTTCGCCTCAGTCCGCCCGGCCGACCACCACGCCGTCGCCGACGGCGGCGCCCTCGCCCACCGCCGGGTACTCCACGGCGACGGCCGAGGTCGTCTTCGACGGGAAGTCCTGCACCTACCGCGGTCCGGCGGTCGTGCCCTCGGTCACCCGGATGACGTTCGACCTCCGGACGAGCGAGAGCGACGTCATCTTCGTCGTGGCGGCCGTGGTCGCCGGCACCACCTGGGAGGAGTACAGGAACTGGAACGGCAGCGGCAGCCCGCCGTTCATCATCGTCGCCGGTGGCACGCTCGTGCGGCACGACGGCCCGGGCAGCGCGACGGTCGATCTCCGCGATCTCGCCAACGCCCACGCCTGGGGGGTGAGCTGCGTGCGCCACATCGACGCGGCCGACCAGGCGAACTTCGCCGCGGCCCTGATCGAGGTGGTCAATCCCTGACGGCGGCCGCGCTTTCCCGCCCATCGACCCGCCGCGCCCGACAACGGACGCGGCGGGTGGCTTTCATGCGCTCCGTCGAATGATCCGGGTCGGGAGACCCCGGCAGCTCGGCGACCACGGGGCCTCAGCCCGCGCCGCCGCCCGGCGCCTCGGCCGCCAGGCGGCGCAGGACCGCGGGCAGGATGCCGCCGTTGCGGTGGTAGCCGACCTCGATCGGCCCGTCGAGCCGGGCGATCGCCCCGAACCGGCGCTCGCCGCCGCCGTCGGCGGGGTCCGCCGTGGCGATCACCGTCAGGCGCTGCCGGGGCGAGATGCCGCCGGCCAGGCCCTCGATCGTGTAGGCCTCGCGGCCGGTCAGCCCGAGCGACGCGGCCGACTCGCCGGGCAGGAACTGGAGCGGCAGGATCCCCATGCCGACCAGGTTCGAGCGGTGGATCCGCTCGTAGCTCTCCGCGATCACGGCCCGCACGCCGAGGAGGGCCGGGCCCTTGGCCGCCCAGTCGCGCGAGGAGCCCGAGCCGTACTCCCGGCCGGCGATCACCAGCAGCGGCGTCCCTTCCGCGGCGTAGCGCATGGCCGCGTCGTAGATGAACAGCTCCTCTCCCGAGGGTCGATGCGCGGTGTACGGTCCCTCCCGCTCGACCAGCCGGTTCCGCAGCCGGATGCTGCCGAAGGTGCCGCGCATCATCACCTCGTGGTGGCCGCGCCGCGACCCATAGCTGTTGAATTCCAGGGGCGTCACACCGTGGGCCTGGAGCCACTGGCCCGCCGGGCTCCAGGCCGGGATCGAGCCGGCCGGCGAGATGTGGTCGGTGGTGACCGAATCGCCGAAGAGGCAGAGGACGCGGCCGCCGGCGATGTCGCCGATCGGTTGCGGGTCCGGGCCCAGGCCATCGAAGAACGGCGGCCGGGCGACGTACGTCGAGGCGGAATCCCAGTCGTAGCGGCCGCCCGCCGGGATGGGCAGCGCCCGCCAGCGGTCGTCTCCCTCGAAGACGGAGGCGTAGGTGGCCCGGAAGACGTCGGGGTCGAGGGTCGAGCCGATCGTTGCCCGGATCTCCCCGCTCGCCGGCCAGATGTCGCGGAGGAAGACCGGCCGGCCGGCCTCGTCGCGGCCGAGCGGCTCGCTGGTCAGGTCGATGTCGACCCGGCTGGCCAGGGCGAAGGCGACGACGAGCGGCGGCGAGGCCAGGTAGCTGGCGCGGGCGAGGGGGTGGACGCGGCCCTCGAAGTTGCGGTTGCCGGAGAGGACGGCCGCGACGACGAGGTCGTGCTCCTCGATGGCGCGGGCGATCGGCTCGTCGAGCGGGCCGCTGTTGCCGATGCAGGTGGTGCAGCCGTAGCCGGCGAGGGCGAAGCCGAGCCGCTCGAGTGGCTCCATCAGCCCGGCCGCCTCCAGGTAGCGCGTGACCACCCGCGAGCCGGGAGCCAGGCTGGTCTTGACCGTCGATGGGACTCGCAGCCCGCGGGCCACGGCGTTGCGGGCCAGCAGCCCGGCGCCGACCATGACGGTCGGGTTGGAGGTGTTGGTGCAGCTGGTGATCGCCGCAATGGCGACCGAGCCGGTGCTGATCCGGGCCTCCTGCCCACCGACGCTGATCGTCACCGGCCGGTAGCGCGGCCCGTCACCGGCCGGGGCTGCCGCGTCCTCGAGCCCGGCCGGGAAGGCCGACCGGAAGCTCTCGCGCAGCGACCGCAGAGGAACGCGGTCCTGGGGCCGGCGCGGGCCGGCCAGGCTCGGCTCCACCGTCGCCAGGTCCAGCTCGAGGAGGTCGTCGAAAGCCGGGACCCGGCCCGGCTCGCGCCACAGCCCCTGGGCCCGTGCGTAGCGCTCCACGAGGCGGACCTGTTCGGCGGCCCGGCCGGTCAGCGCCAGGTAGCGGAGCGTCTCGTCGTCGATCGGGAAGAGCGTGGCCGTGGCGCCGAACTCGGGCGACATGTTCGAGATCGTCGCCCGGTCGGCCAGGGCCAGGCCCGCCAGGCCGTCGCCGGCGAACTCGACGAAGGCGCCGACGACCCCGTAGGCGCGCAGCATCTCCGTCACCACCAGCACCAGGTCGGTCGCCGTGCTGCCCTCGGGCAACTCGTTGTGCAGGCGCACGCCGACGATCCGCGGCATGGGCTGGTAGAGCGGCTGGCCGAGGAGGACGGCCTCCGCCTCGATGCCGCCGACGCCGTAGCCGAGGACGCCCAGGCCGTTGACCATGGTGGTATGGGAATCGGTCCCGACCAGCGTGTCCGGGAACGCCAAGGTGCCCTCCGGCGTCCGGCGCGAAGTGACCACCGTGGCCAGGTACTCGAGGTTGACCTGGTGGACGATGCCGGTTCCGGGCGGCACGACCCGCAGCCCGTCGAAGGCGGTCTGGGCCCAGCGGAGGAGCTGGTAGCGCTCGCCGTTGCGCTCGTACTCCCGTCCCACGTTGAAGGCGAAGGCGTCGGCCGTGCCGAAGCGGTCGACCTGCACGGAGTGGTCGATGACCAGGTCGGCCGGCACGAGCGGGTTGACCCGACCGGGATCGCCCCCGAGGTCGGCCATGGCGTCCCGCATCACGGCGAGGTCGACGACGGCCGGCACGCCGGTGAAGTCCTGGAGGATGACGCGGGCCGGCAGGAACGGCACGTCCGCCTCGGCCGCCGCTCCGGGGCGCCAGGCGGCCAGGGTGCGGACGTCGTCCTCGTGGACGATCCCCCCGCCGGCATGGCGGAGGACGTTCTCCAACAGGATGCGGAGGGTGAAGGGGGCGCGATCCAGGTCGACGCCCAGCGGAGCGAGCGCCGCGAGGTCGTAGAAATCGGGCAGGTCGGGGCCGAGCGAGGCTCGGGCGCCGAACGGATCGGTGGCAGGCACGGTCGTCCTCGTCCACGTGCCGGCCCGGGCGGGCCGGCCGGTTCGTCCAGGCCCCGGCGGAGGAGCGCCTCGGCCGCCGGGGACCACGCTACACTCCCTGCCAGGGTCGCGCCGCGGGTCCTCGGGGCCCGACGCGACGGGGCGGAGGGCATGGGTCTCCGATGCAACTGTACCGCGTCTGGTGCCGGGGGCGGGCGCGGCTCCGGCTGACCTCGCCGTCGCGGCCGACGCGTCGATGAGGGGCTGGACCGACGACCCGGATCGCTCGCCGGCTGTGCCGGGGACGCGCGGGCCGCTGGAGGAGCTGGCCGCGGCCGGCATCGAGGTCGAGGTGGCGCCGGGTGTCGAGCACCGGCACGGCGAAACGGTCCACGCCCACGACCACCCCCACCCGCATCGCCACGACCGGAGCGGCGACCACCCGGCGGTGGGCATCGCCGGCGCCGGCGCGGTGGGCACGGCGCTGGCGGTGGCCGTCAGCCGCGCCGGCTGGCCGGTGGTCGCGGTCGCCAGCCGCGACGCCGCCCGGAGGGAGCGCGTGCGCGGCCTGGTCCCCGGGGTGCGCGTCTTCGCCGAGGCCAACGCCCTCCTGGACGAAAGCGAGCTGGTGATCCTGGCCGTCCCCGACGACGCGATCGCCGGCGTCGCGGGCTCGCTTCGCCTCTACGGCGGCCAAGCCCTGGTCCACACCAGCGGACTGCTGGGCGCGGAGGCGCTCGCCGGGGCGATGGCCGCCGGGACCTTCGCCGGCAGCTTCCACCCCCTGGTCTCGATCACGGCCGACGTCGAGCGGGCAGTGGCCGATCTCCGCGGCGCCACGGTCGCCATCGAGGGCGATGAGGCGCTGCTCGGGCTCCTGGCTGACCTGGCCGAGGCGATCGGGGCCGTCCCGGCACGGCTGCCGCCCGGCTCCAAGCCCGCCTACCACGCCGCGGCCGTCCTGGCCGCGGGCGGCCTGGTGGCCCTCCTCGACGCGGTGGCCGAGCTCGCCCGGGGGGCCGGCCTGGACGAGCAGGCCGCGCTCGCCGTCTACGGCCGGCTGGTGGAGCAAACCCTGGCCAACGCCCGCGCCCTCGGCATCCGGGCCGCCCTCACCGGGCCGGTGGTACGCGGCGACCTCGGCACCATCGAGGCCCACCTGGCCGCCCTCGCGGCCCGAGCCCCGGGGGCCGGCGAGCTCTACCTCGCCGCCGCCCGCCGCGAACTCGCCCTGGCTGAGGAGCGTGGCGCGCTGACACCGGACCGGGCCGAGCGTGTCCGGGGCTTGCTTGCAATGCGGCCTTGAGCGGGTAGGATTGAACCATGCAGCGCAGCATTACGACCCGGCTCATCGCTCGTCCCGCGGCCAGCTTCACGCGCCCCGCCGGCCGCGACCGCGAGCGACGCCTGGGCCTGCGCCGCGGGCTCGCGTTCCAGCCTGCCGCGGCGCACGTCACGGTCCTCCGCGGCTCGGACCGGGCCTCGGTCCGCCTGGACGCGGGCGGCCGGACGATGCTGCCCGCCCCGTCGCGCCGGCCGCCCTCCGGGCCGCCCCGGCCCACCGTCATCATGCACTGGGCGCGCTCCGGCGGATCGACCCCCGGCCGGCGATCCAGCGCCGCGCCGGCGCCGTGGCGCGGCTGAGGAACGCCACTGCCACCTCTGCCGGTGGCATCGTCATCCGGTATGAGGGAGGGGAGCCCGAGCTTGTCGTCGGACGGCGCCGGCGCGAACGCGACGGGATGACCTGGACGCTCCCCAAGGGCACGCCCAACGATGGCGAGACCCTGGAGCAGACCGCCCTGCGGGAGGTCGGCGAGGAGACTGGCCTGCGCGTCCGGATCACGGGCCCGCTCGATGCCATCCACTATCGCTTCGTCCAGCGTGGGACGCGCATCTCTAAGACGGTCCACTACTTCATGATGGAGCCGTTGGGCGGCGACCTCGGGGACCACGACCACGAGTTCGAGGAGGTGCGCTGGGTGCGCCTCCACGACGCGCCGAACCTGCTCTCGTTCGAGACGGAGCGAGCCCTGGTGGAGCGGGCCGGCCGCCGCCTGGCCGAAACGGACGCCGACCCCGGCTGAGTCGAGTCTCGCCGGGTGAACGGCCGACGGGGCGCCGGGACCCCCGCGATCGCTCCGCGCGGACCACAGTGGCGGACCACAGTGAAGGAGGCGACGTGACCGACGCGAGTGGCATCCGGGCGACGGCCCACCTGAGCCCGCTGCTCGACCGGCACGAAGCGCTCGGTGCCAAGCTGATCGAGTTCGGCGGCTGGCTCATGCCCCTCCAGTACGGCGGCATCCTCGAGGAGCACCGCGCGGTGCGCGAGCGGGCCGGGCTGTTCGACCTGTCACACATGGGCGAGCTCTTCGTCGAGGGCGAGGAGGCCGCCGCCGGGCTCGGCTACGCCCTCGTCACCGACCCGGCGGCACTCGCCGTCGGGCGGGCGCACTACTCTATGATCTGCGCCCCGGACGGCGGCATCCTGGACGACCTGATCGTCTACCGCCTGGCGGAGCAGCGATTCCTGGTAGTGGCCAACGCCGCCAACGCGGGCCGGGTCAGCGACAAGCTGGCCGAGCGCCTTCGCGGCTTCCGGGCGATCCTCGACGACCGCTCCCTCGCCACGGCCCTGGTCGCCGTCCAGGGGCCGCGCGCGGTGGAGATCCTCGGCCCGCTGACGGAGGTGGCCCTCGACGCGTTGCGCTACTACGCCGTCGCCGAGGGCCGGGTGGCCGGTATCCCGGCGCTCGTGGCTCGGACCGGCTACACGGGCGAGGACGGCTTCGAGCTCTTCGTCGACTGGGAACGGGCCGCGGCGGTCTGGGATGCGGTCCTCGCGGCCGGGCGCTCGGTGGGCCTTGTGCCGGTCGGGCTCGGCGCCCGCGACACGCTCCGCCTGGAAGCGGGGATGCCGCTCTACGGCAACGAGCTCGACGAGGCGACGACGCCCTTCGATGCGGGCCTCGGCCGCGTCGTCAAGCTGACCAGGGCCGGCGACTTCATCGGCCGCGCCGCCCTGGAGAAGGTCGCCCGGGACGGACCCGCGAAGCGGCTGGTCGGCCTGACGATGCGCGGCCGCGGCATCGCCCGGCACGGCTATCCCGTCGGCCGCGGTGGGCGGCCCACGGGCGCGGTCACCAGCGGCACCCAGTCGCCGACCCTCGCTGTCGCCATCGCCATGGCCTACGTGGCGCCGGCCGACGGGGAAGCGGGTACGATGCTGGAGGTCGGGATCCGCGATCAGCACGTCCCGGCCGAAGTCGTGCCGCTGCCCTTCTACCGGCGTCCCCGCTGACCGCGACCTTCGGTCAGCTCACGTGCCGTCACCCGGCCGGTCGTTCGCCGGACGCCCGGGCGCCCCGGATAGATGCGAGGAGGTTCTCCCAGGCGATGGCCCCGCCAGATCTCCGCTACACCAAGGAACACGAGTGGGTCCGGCCGGCCGGCGAGACCGCCACGGTCGGCATCACCGACTACGCGGCGAAGCAGCTGGGCGACATCGTCTTCGTCGAGCTGCCGGAGGCCGGCCGCCAGCTGAGCCAGTTCGCGGCCGTCGGCGTCGTGGAGTCGGTCAAGGCCGTCAGCGACCTGTTCGCCCCGATCGGCGGCGAAGTCGTGGAGGTCAACGGCGAGCTGGCGACCCGGCCCGAGCTCGTCAACGAGGATCCCTACGGCGCCGGCTGGATGCTCCGCCTCCGGCTGACGGACGCGGCGCAGCTCGACGAGCTGCTGGCCGCGGACGACTACGACGAGCTGACCCGGGAGGGCTGAACCGATGCCCTACGGTCCCCACACCGCCGAGGACCGGGCGAGGATGCTGGCGGCGATCGGCGTCGCCGGCGTGGACGAGCTCTTCGCTGACATCCCGCCCGAGCTGCGCGCCAGTCCCCTCGGCCTGCCCGCGCCGCAGCCGGAGCTCGAGCTGGCCGCCCACCTGCGTGAGCTGGCCGGGCGCAATCGGACGGACCTGGCGAGCTTCCTGGGCGCCGGCGTCTACCGCCACTTCATCCCGGCGACGGTCGACGAGGTCCTGAGCCGGGGCGAGTTCTACACCGCCTACACCCCGTACCAGCCGGAGGTCAGCCAGGGGACCCTCCAGACGATCTACGAGTACCAGTCGCTGATCGCGGCCCTGACCGAGCTGGACGTGGTCTCCGCCTCGCACTACGACGGCGCCGCGGCGACCGCCGAGGCTGCGCTGATGACCTGCCGGGCCACGCGCCGGGAGCGCGTCCTGGTCAGCCGCGGCGTCCATCGCCACTACCGCGAGACGCTGGCCACCTACCTCGGGGGCGGGGAGATCACGTTCGAGGAGATCCCGCTCGTTCCCGGCGGTCCGGCCGCCGGCACGACCGACCTCGCCGCCCTGGAGCGGCTGCTGACCGACGCCGACCGTCCGGTGGCGGGGGTCCTGGCCGCCCAGCCGAACGTGCTCGGCCTGCTCGAGGAGATGGAGCCGATCGGCCGCCTCGCCCACGCCGCCGGCGCCCTGTTCGTGGCGGTCGTCGAGCCGGTCTCGCTCGGCGTCCTGGCGCCGCCCGGCGCCTACGATGCCGACATCTCCGCGGGTGAGGGTCAGCCGCTGGGCATTGCGCCGCAGTACGGCGGCCCCTACCTGGGCCTCCTCGCCTGCACCGACGCGCTGGTTCGCCAGATCCCCGGCCGCCTGGTGGGGATGACCACGGACCTCGACGGACGGCGGGCCTTCGTCATGACCCTCCGGGCGCGGGAACAGGACATCCGGCGCGAGCGAGCCGCCAGCAACATCTGCACCAACCAGGCGCTCTGCGCCCTGGCGGCCGGTGTCTACCTGGCGACGATCGGGCCGCACGGCCTGCGCGACGTGGCCGCCCTGGGCGCGGCCCGGGCCGCCGAGCTGGAGCGTGCCCTGGCCGACGCGGGCGCACCCCGGCTCCATCCGGGCCCGTACCTCAACGAGTTCGCGGTCCATGTCCCGGGCGCCGTCGCCGTCCACCGCCGTCTCCTGGCCCGGGGCGTCCTGGCCGGCATCCCGCTGGCCGAGCTCGAGCCGGGGGATGGCTCGCTGGCGGACGGCCTGCTGGTCTGCGCCACGGAGGTCACCACGGCCGACGAGATCGCAGGCTTCGCCCGAGCGCTGGGGGAGGAACTGGCCGCCGGCCCGCCGGCGGGCGACCGGCCCGCCGCGGCGATCGCGGTCCCGGCCGCGGGGAGGCTCCGGTGAGTGTCACCGGCAACCCGCTCCAGCCGACCGTCTTCGAGCTCTCCCACCCCGGGCGGGGCGGCGGCAAGATTCCGCACCCGCCCAAGGACGCCCTCGAACGCCTGCCGGCCGGGAGCCGGCGGGCCGCGCCCCCGGCGCTGCCCGAGGTGAATGAGCCGGAGCTGGTCCGTCACTACGTCAACCTCTCCCAGCTCAACCACGCCGTCGACACGGGCTTCTACCCGCTCGGCTCGTGCACCATGAAGTGGAACCCCAAGATCAACGAGTGGGCCGCTCGCCTGCCCGGCTTCGCCGACCTGCATCCGCTCGCTCCCGACGAGGTTGCCCAGGGAACGCTGCGGCTCCTCTGGGAACTGGAGCAGGCACTCCGCGAGATCAGCGGCATGGAGGCCGTCACCCTCCAGCCGGCGGCCGGAGCGCAGGGCGAGCTGACCGGGATCCTGATGGTCCGGGCCTACCACCGGGCCCGTGGCGACACCGGACGGACGGAGGTCCTGGTCCCGGACTCGGCCCACGGCACCAACCCGGCGACCGCCACCATGGCCGGCTTCCGGACCGTCTCCATCCCGCCGGCCGCGGACGGCGGCGTGGACGTCGCGGCCTTTCGGGCCGCTCTCGGGCCGCGGACGGCGGCGATCATGATCACCAACCCGTCCACGCTCGGCCTCTTCGAGACCCGGATCGGCGAGCTGCTCGAGGCGGTCCATGCCGCCGGCGCCCTGGCTTACATGGACGGCGCCAACCTGAACGCCGTCCTGGGCCGGGTCAAGCCGGGCGAGGTCGGATTCGACGTCATGCACTTCAACGTCCACAAGACCTTCTCCACGCCCCACGGCGGGGGTGGGCCCGGCGCGGGACCGGTCGGGGTGGGGGAGCGACTCCTGCCGTACCTGCCTTCGCCACGCGTCCTGCGGGCCGCGGACGGCAGCTTCCGGCTGGAGCGGCCGGGCGAACGGCCGACCAGCATCGGCCGGCTGCGCTCCTTCGTCGGCAACGTTGGCGTCCTGGTGCGGGCCTACGCCTACATCGCCGATCACGGCGCCGAAGGGCTGCGCGAGGTCAGCGACGACGCGGTGCTGGCGGCCAACTATCTGAAGGCCCGCCTGGCCGGCCTCCTCGACATCCCCTACGAGCGGGCCTGCATGCACGAGTTCGTGGCCTCGGCCGCGTCGCTCAAGCGGGCGACCGGGGTCCGGACGCTGGACATCGCCAAGCGGCTGATCGACTTCGGCTTCCACCCGCCGACGGTCTACTTCCCGCTGACCGTGGAGGAGGCGATGCTGATCGAACCGACCGAGACCGAATCGCTCGAGACGCTGGACGCCTTCGTGGCGGCGATGGAGAGGATCGTGGCCGAGGCGCACGACGACCCGGCGATGGTCACGTCCGCGCCGCACACGGCCCCGGTCCGACGGCTGGACGAGGCGTCCGCCGCGCGCCAGCCCAACCTCCGCTGGAGGCCGATGACCGGCCGGGAGACGCCCTGCCCGGACTGAGCCGAACGGCCCCGGGCGAGATTGAACCTTTGCCGGCCGACTGGCGTATCGTTGGCAGACAGGGGGACCGGAGGAGCCGAAGACGGAAGCCGAGACGGAAGGGCGCCTCGACGACGCAGCGCCATCTCCCGACGCCACGCTCCTGCGGAGGATGCAGGCGGACGACCTCGACGCGTTCGAGGCGTTCTTCGGCCTCCACCGGACCGCGATCTACCGGACGGCGTACGGCCTGACCGGCGATCCCCACTTGGCAGAGGAGGTCCTGCAGGACACCTTCGCCCGGGCCTGGGACCGCCGTCGGACGCTCCGGCTTGACGTCTCTCCGCTGCCCTGGCTGCACCGCGTGGCGCTCAACCTGTGCTACTCGCGCCTGCGCCGCCGCCTGCGCTGGGAGCCGATCAGCGAGGCGGTGGTCCGGCTGGTCCAGGACGTGGCCGGTGGCCCTTCGGAGCAGGCCGAGCGGATGGAGCTCCGCCAGATCGTCCGCGACGGGATCGCCGGCCTGGCGCCGCACCAGCAGGCGGTCGTCATCCTCTACTACCTGCAGGGGCTGAGCCTCGAGGAGACGGCGACGACCCTGAACGTCCCCGTCGGCACCGTCAAGTCCCGCCTTCACTATGCGCTGCGGGCCCTCCGCGGCCGGCTGGAGCAGGATCGCCGCTTCGGCGGCGCCTACGGGGCGGCCGAGGGCCTGGAGGCGCCGACGGCATGAGGGGCGCAGGCCGCGGCTGCCGCCGGGAATGCCTGGGCTACCAGGCGGCGCTGCTCGATTTCGTCGATCACCGCGAGGCAGCGCCCGCCGTGGGAGCAGCCCTGACGCACCTCGAGCGCTGCCGGGTCTGCGAGCGCGAGCTCGCCGCCACGGCCGTCGTCATCACCGCCCTCCACCGCCTCTGGGAAGAGGCGAACGGCGCCGAGCCACCCGCGGACGCCTGGCCGCGCCTCCGGGATCGGGTCGCCCACCCGTCTCGGCCGCCACGCTGGCAACCCGGCAAGGTGGCGGGACTGCTGGCGGGTGCCGGCCTGGTCATGGCCCTCATGCTGCCGCTGGGCACCCGGGTGACTCAGGGGACGGGCCTGGCCGACGGCGCTCGGGCCGCGGCCGGCTCGATCGGGGGCGACGATGCCCCGGCGTCCGTCTGGACGTCCGCCGCTCCCTCCGCCAGGGCCTCCGACGACGCGACCGGCCTCCCGGCTGCCCTCACGCCCCGCCTTCACCCGCCGGCGACCCTCCGCATGCTGAGCCTGGAGCAGAGCGACAGCTCGACGGGGACGGGCGCCGCGAGCGCGCCCGCCGCCTCCACGGGCGGCTCCGTCCCGATGGCCTCCCCCGATGGTCTCCACGTCGCCCCGCCGCCGCGCGCCGTCCCCGCCGAGCGCCAGGGGCCACCCATGCAGATCCGCTGAGCAGCCGGCCCACGGCCGAAGGAGGTGACCCGAAGGGAAGGCGGTCGCGGCGCGATTTGACACCCACGTTCCCGCGTCCGCATAGTACCGAGCAGTGCGACGGCCGCCGAGGTCCTCGAACGCTGCGTCTGCCGGTCCAGCCCACGACCACCGCTCACCATCGGGACGGTGAGCCATGCGACGGGAAACCTGCCGTCAGGGACGTTCTCGGCCATCGTCAGGGAGCCTGGGGGACAGAAACCCAATGGGAGGAGCATCGATGCAGAAACGGATTTTCGGCCTGCTCACGATCGCGGCACTCGCGTTCGGGGCCTGCCAGGGGGCCACGAACACGCCCTCACCGAGCGCGCCGGCCAGCACGCCTCCGAGCGCTTCGGCGCCGGCCAGCTCCGCGCCCAGCCCTTCGGGCGGCGTGGACCTGACGAACACCAAGTACGCGCCCGAGGCGGCCGCGAACACCGGCGGCACCATCGTCCTCGGCGAGTGGCAGTTCCCCGACTCGCTCAACATCTACTACGCCCAGGCCGAGACCGACCTCGAGGCGGCCATCCCCTCGTTCTCCGGGCTGTGGGACGTGACCAACGACCTCAAGTACGTCCCCGACCTGACCAAGGACGTGCCGCTCGTCTCCAACGGCGGGGTCGTGGTCAACGGCACGGCGATGGACGTGACCGTCCATCTCAAGGACGGCATGCAGTGGTCCGACGGCTCGCCGATCACCTGCGATGACCTGATCGCGACCTGGAAGTGGAACATGGACCCGGCGAACACCGGTCTCGCCGGCGGCACCGTGGGCTGGGAGGACATCTCCAGCATCGACGGCGCCGGGACCACGACCTGCGTGATGCATTTCTCGAAGATCTACGAGGGCTACCTCGGGCTGGTCTGGCCGCTCCTGCCGGCCAAGTACATCCAGTCGGTCCCGGTCAAGGACGCCACGACCAAGCTCTACCCGATGGGCAACATCAGCTCCGGCGTCTTCAGCGGCCCGTACATCCCGACCGAGATCAAGACGGACGCCCAGATCACCTACAAGCCGAACCCCAACTGGAAGACGATCTCCGGCCACGATCCGTACCTGAGCTCGCTGATCGGCAAGTACTACGGCACGGCCGACGCGATGCTCGCGGGCTACAAGGCCGGTGAGATCGACGTGGCCCAGGACCTCAACGACGCCGACGTCCCGAAGACGGCCGGCATGCCGTCCAACGAGGTCTTCATCCACGACTCGCTGACCTACGAGCTGCTGGCCCTCAACGGAGCCTCCTTCAACAAGAAGTTCGGCTCCGACTGGCAGACCATCGAGAAGGCCATCAAGGAGACCGTCGACAAGCAGGCGATCGCCAACGGCCCGCTGGCCGGCAACGTCACCCCGACCATCAACTTCGTCTCCCCGCTGTCCTGGTTCTACAAGGACGAGGGCACCTGGCCCGGCGCCAACCCCACCCAGGCCAAGTCCGACCTGGCCGCGGCCGGCTGGGTCGCCGGCAGTGACGGCACCCTGGCCAAGGGCGGCACCAAGCTCTCGATCACGCTCTGCACCACGACGCGCCAGGTCCGCGAGGACACCCTGGCCCTGGTCGCGTCCGAGCTCAAGAACGTCGGCATCGCCGCGACCGTGCTGGCCAAGCCGCCGTCCCCCGACGTCTTCGGCGGCTGGAACGACGTCACCGCCGACACCCAGTGCAACCTGCAGCGCGGCAACTTCGACGTCGCCGAGTTCGCCTACGTCTCGCCGGCCGACCCGCTGGGCGCCTACAACGTCTACACCTGCGCGGGCATCCCGGACAACCCGCCCCACAACGGCCAGAACATCACCCGGACCTGCATCCCGGCCCTCGACGCGGCCTGGAACCAGGTCAAGGGCAGTGTCGACTTCAACGTGGTCAAGACCGCCATGGCCACGGTCCAGGACATCTACGTCCAGAACGCCTTCGAGATCCCGCTCTACAACCGCAAGGACGTCTGGCTCGTGAACCCGAAGCTCCACAACTTCACGGGCAACCCGACCACCTTCGCGGCCGAGTGGAACATCGGCGACTGGTGGCTCGCCACCTCGTAGCCGTCGGCTAGACCCGACCGGCCTCCGTCGGACCGCCCGGGTCGGTAGCATCGAGGGCGGCGGGCCCAGCCGGACCCGTCGCCCTCGCATACCATGAGAGAACCATGCTGAAGTACGTCATCCGGCGCGTGCTCCAGGCGATCCCGGTCCTGTTCGGGATCTCGCTCATCACGTTCTTCATCCTGCAGATCGCGCCGGGCGGCCCGACGGCCCGCTTCGACCAGAACCCGCGCATCA
>JAJYJO010000048.1 GCA_021789435.1 Chloroflexota bacterium | reverse complement strand
TCCGACCGGCTACAACCTGCCGGCCGTGACCGTCCAGGGCCCGATCACCATCAACGCCGGCAACGCCGGCACGACCTTCGCGGTCACGACCTTCAGTGACCCGCGCAAGCTGACCGACATCACCGTGGTCAAGGAGGACGCGGTCGACCAGTCCAAGCTGGACGGCGCGGTCTTTGCCCTCCGGAACACGGCGGGCGGCAGCAACCTGGCGACGTGCGCGACGCTCGCCGGCAGCTGCACCTTCGCCAACCTCGACTTTGGCACCTACTACGTCGTCGAGATCACGCCCCCGGTCGGCTACAGCCTGCCGGCGGTCACCGTCCAGGGTCCGTACACCATCACGACGGCCAACGCCGGTCAGCCCATCACGGTGACCTTCCTCGACCCGCGCCTGCCGGGCACGATCCAGGCCGAGAAGGTCGACGCGCAGGGCGGGGCCGGCCTCCCCGGGGCCATCTTCGACCTCCACTCGGGTAGCCCGACCGGCAGTGTCGTCGGCACCCAGACGTCCGATGCCAGCGGCAACGTCACGTTCACGGATGTGGCCTTCGGGACCTACTACGTCGTCGAGCGCACGCCGCCGCTCGGTTACAGCCTCCCGGCCGTGACGTCCTGCGGCCCGATCACCATCTCGGCGACCAACCTCAGCGACTTCGCCACCTGCACCGGCGCGAATGCCTTCACCGACGCCCAGAAGCCGGCCAGCCTGAGCCTGGACAAGCAGGTCCAGCCGAGCGGCGGGTCCAGCTGGTCCGCCGTTGGGCTCAAGGGCTCGAGCACGGCCATCGACCTCGCCGTCAACTACGGCTCCCAGGTCGTCTACCGCTACGTCGTCACGAACACCGGCCAGCAGCCGATCGAAGGCCTGACGGTCACGGACAACCGTGTCTCGTCGGGCTCGATCACCTGCCTGGCCACCAGCCTCGCCCCGGGCGCCTCGACGACCTGCACCTCGACGCCGCAGACGGTGACGTCGCAGGTGGAGAACACCGCGAGCGTCGGCGGGACCTTCCTGACCGCCAGCGGCACGCATGACGTCAGCTCCAACCAGGACAGCGTCATCGTGGCCCCGACGATCGTGAGCATCGTCAAGACCAACGACACGACCGGCCCGGTCGCCCCCGGCACGGCCGTCCACTACACGCTCACCCTGAGCGTGACCAACGGCCCGGTGGCGAACCTGACCGTCGTCGACCAGCTCCCCGCCGGCATCGGCAGCGCAACGGCCATCAGCAACGGCGGAACCTATGACGCGACCGCCAACACCATCACCTGGAGCCTGACGAACGTCGCCGACGGCCAGACCCTGACCTACACGGCCACGGTCAGCGCGACGGCCGCCGCCGCCAGCTACACCAACACCGCCACGATCACCAGCGGCCCGTGTGTCGAGGCCGGCTGCTCCTCCACCTCGACCGTCGTGGTCCAGCGGATGAGCATCGTCAAGACCAACGATACGACTGGCCCGGTCGCCCCCGGCACGGCCGTCCACTACACGCTCACCCTGAGCGTGACCAACGGCCCAGTGGCGAGCGCGACGATCACGGACGTCCTCCCGGCCGGCATCGGCAGCGCAACGGCCATCAGCAACGGCGGAACCTATGACGCGACCGCCAACACCATCACGTGGCACCTGAGCGACGTCTCCGACGGCGACACACTGACCTACACGGCCACGGTCAGCGCGACGGCCGCCGCCGCCAGCTACACCAATACCGCCACCATCACCAGCGGCCCGTGCGTCGAGGCCGGCTGCTCGTCCACCTCGACCGTCGTGGTCCAGCGGATGAGCATCGCCAAGACCAACGACACGACCGGCCCGGTCGCCCCCGGCACGGCCGTCCACTACACGCTCACCCTGAGCGTGACCAACGGCCCGGTGGCGAGCGCCAAGATCGTCGATAAGCTGCCGACCGGCATCGGTGGCGTAACGGCTATCTCCAACAGCGGCGCCTACGACGCGACCGCCAACACCATCACCTGGAACCTGACGAACGTCACCGACGGCCTGAAGCTCACCTACACGGCGACCGTCTCGGCGTCGGCGGCGGCCGGGTCGTACACCAACACGGCCACCATCACCAGCGGGCCGTGCGTGGCCGGGGATTGCACCTCGACCTCGACCGTGCCCGTCGCCAACCTGGTCTTCTCCAAGACCGTGGCCGTGGTCAACCCGGTCCTGCCGCCCCTCGGCGGGATCCCGCAGGCCCAGGTCGGCGAGGTGATCCACTACACCCTGACCTACACCGTCACGAACGGACCGCTCACCAACGCGGTCGTCACGGACGCCCTCCCGCTCAACCTGACGAGCGCGAGCAACCCGCCGGTCAACATCTCGAACGGCGGCACCTACGACGGTGCCTCCAATACCATCACCTGGAACCTGGGCACGCTCGCCACCGGCTCCGGGACGCTGACCTACGACGTCACGGCGACGGCCGCAGCGGCGGCCGCGGCGAACCAGCCATTCCTCAACACCGCCACCATCGACACCGCGGAAGTCGGGCCGATCAGCGCGACGGCCAAGGTCCTGGTGGCCCCCGTTCCCCAGGCGGCGACGTTCACGCCTCCGCCGACCAGCACCTTCGAATCAGGCTCGAGCAACACCGGCGGCGGCCTCAACCTGGCCATCGTCCTGCTCGTCCTGGCCGGGCTCGTGACGACCGGTGGGCTCCTGGCCCCCGCGCCGTCGCCGGTCCGCCGGCGATCTCGCCGGGGGTAAGACGACCGGGCGGTCTGAACCCGTCCGAGCTCAGCTGAGCAGGTTGCCCGGCGACCCGCCGGGCAACCTGGGAGGCTGACGCCGGTCCTCACGTGGGGGTCCCCGAGACCCGGATGGGGCGCGCCGCCTGAGGCGCGCCCCATCTGACCCGCGGTCCCCTGTCCGTGGCACCGGCCCTGTGCCGGAAGAACCCATCGACGGTTCGCTGTCCCCGAGGGGGTGGACCCGGGTGCGAGGCCCTCGCACCCGGGTCCACGTCGTTCCGCCTCGATCAGATCGAGAGCCGGTCGCCTTCGGTGACCACGCGAACCTCGCCGGCGAAGTGCCTGGCCGCGGCCCGCAGCGTGGCGGCCGGGTCGAAGCCCATCTGCAGGTGGGTCAGCAGGAGGCGCGCGGCACCGGACGAGGCGGCCAGCGATCCGACCTCCGGGGCGGCGAGGTGCGGAACGCCGGCCGGGACCGGCCCCGGCCCGAACGAGACCTCGGCGAGGAGCGTGTCGCCCGGGCGGATCAGCGCGGCCAGGTCCCCGACCGAGCCGCAGTCACCCGAGTAGACGAGGCCCGTCGCCGGGCCCCCTGCCGCCCGGCCGGCCGGGGCGACCCGGAAGGCGTAGCTCTCGTTGGTGTGCGCGACGCGTCCCGCCTCCACGGCGAACGGCCCGATCTGGCGGCGCCCGGCGCTCAGCGGCGCGACGTCCAGGCTGGCCGCGGTGAAGCCCGGCTCGTCGTTCAGGGCGTCCAGGCGGGTCGCCAGGGCCGCGGGCGCCAGGACCGCCAGACGCCGCGGCGGATCCCACTGGTAGCGGAGGTAGTGGCGGAGCGGCACCAGGTCGATGAAGTGGTCCGGGTGGAGGTGGCTGATCACCACTGTCAGGAGCGCGCTGGGCTCCCGGGCCGCGGCGAGGCTCGGAAAGGCCCCCTGGCCGAGGTCGAGGACGATCGCCTCGCCGCGCTCGACCAGGAGGTAGCAGGAGGCGGCCGAGCCGGCGCGGTCGGTGAACGAGGGCGCGGCACCCAGGACGATCAGGTCCACTCGCGCAGGCTACTCGGTCAGACGGCCGCTCGCGGTGCCGGAGGAGGCGCGCGTCAGGCTCAGGGGTGGCTGGGCGACGGCATCGGTGTCCTGCCCGGCTTGGGGCTCGCCTGGCCGGCAGGGCCGGGCGGCGTCGGCTTCGGGCTGCCGGCCTGGCCGGGCGGGCTCGCCTGGCCGGCAGGGCCGGGCGGCGTCGGCTTCGGGCTGCCGGCCTGGCCGGGCGGGCTCGCCTGGCCGGAACCGTTCCCCTGGCCGTTCCCCTGGCCGGTGCCGGGTCCGCTGCCCTGCTCGATCCGGTCTAGCGTCTGGCTGGCCCGGTCGACCGTCTGCTGGACGGCAGCCGCTGCCGTGGCCGGCAGGCCGGCCACCAGCGACTCGAGGACCGCAAGGTGCCGCTGGAGCAGGAGCTCGAGCCGCTGCTGCGTGGAGAGATCGGTTCCAGCGGCCTTCAGCGCATCCGTCATCGTGTCGCGATAGGCCTGCAGGGCGGCGGACAGGGCAGCCCCGTTGCCGCTTCGGGCAGCAGCCTCCGCCTCGTCGAGGCGATCCTGGAGAAGGTTCACGTCGGCCTGGACCCGGGCCTCCCCGGATGCCGGCAGCGTCACGGACTCGAGCCACAGCCGGGTGCCGTAGAGCGGACCGCCGGGGGAGCTGGCGGCGAAGGCCCCGCCGGCTGCAAGCGCCACGGCCAGCGCGGCGCCGGCGAGCGCGAAGGCCGGCCGAGCGGAAACGCGCCGCAGCCATCGCACCAGGAAGCCGTCAACGCCGTCGGGGTGCGGCGCGCGAACCCGGGGCGTCCCGGGCGCGAACGCGAGCCGCGCCTCGCGCATCAGCCCGGCGCGCAGCTCCGCCCGCCGGGTCTCGTCCGGGCGCAGTGCCTCGTCCGCATAGCGGTGGAGGCGCTCCTCCAGTGCGTCGTTCGTTCTTCGCCCGCCGTGTCCGTCCATCGTCAGCTCCGCCGGCCCTGCCCGCCCCGTCGGGGAGCCTCGTCCTGCGGCCCTTCCTGGATCCCGAGCTGGCGGCGGAGCGCCGCCAGGGCCCGGAACTGGAGCCCGCGAACCGTGCCTTCCTGCTTGCCCATCGCCTCCGCCGCCTCCTTCGCCGAGAGGCCGGCGAAGAAGCGCAGCGCGATGGCGTCCCGCTGTTCGTCGGTGAGAGCGGCCATCGCCGCCGCCACCGACTCGAGCTCGGATCGCGTCGCGACCACCTCGTGGGGCCCGGGCTCTGTCCCCGGCCGTTCGGCCAGCGCATCGAGCTCGACATGATCGCGATGCATCCTGACGTGGTCGATCACCGTGTTCCGCGCCAGCCGGAAGAGCCAGCCGCCGAACGGGATCCCCCGCGATTCGTAGCGCGGGAGCGCCTCGAGGACCTTCACGAAGACTGCCTGGGTGAGATCCTCCGCGTCCGTCGGCCGCCGGATCCGGCCGGCGATGTAGCGGTAGACCGGCCCGTGGTAGTGATCGAACAGGCGACCGAAGGCTTCCGGGTCGCCGGCTCGCGCCGCCGCCACGAGCTGCTCGACTGCAGCATCGTCGAGGGTCATAACGATGATCCGCCCGCTCTGTTAGGCGCCAGCCCGGGCCTCCCCGCCGCCGCCTCGCCTGCCATCCTCCGCGCCGCGCCCGAGACCCCCGAACCGGGCCGGCAGGCCGATCGCGATGCGGTCGGCTCCGCGCCGAAAGGCGAGCCGCTCGAAGCCCGCCTCCGCGGCCAGACAATACGCTGTCTCCAGCCCTGCGGCGAACCATTCCACCCGGTGGGCGTCGGATCCGGCGACCACCGCCCGGCCGCCCAGCGCCCGGTACCGGTCGACGGCCCACGCTGCCGGGTACGTCTCGCCGGGCGCCTGGCGCAGGCCGCTGCTGTTGATCTCGAGGGCCGTGCCGCTCTCCGCCAGCAGCCCCAGGACCGGTTCGTAGACCTCCGGATGGGCGGCGAAGGTGGCCGGTGGGATGAGGCGCGCCAGGTACTTCTTGACGTAGTCGAGGTGGCCGAGCGTGTCGAAGAGGCCCGAGCGGACGGCCGCGGTCACCTCCTCGAAGTAGGGCGCCACGACCTCGCCGAACCGCTTTCCGTCGGCGAAGGCGGCGACCCGGGCGGGGGTGTACGGGGAGCCGTGCATGGTGTGCACGGAGCCGATGACGTAGTCGTAGGCGTGGACCTGGAGGTAGGCCCGGATCTCGTCCTCGCGGGCGCGCTCGTAGGTGATCTCCACGCCGAGGCGGATCGCCAGCCGGTCTGCCCAGTGCTCCGCCGCCTCCCGCACCACGCGCTCCCGACGGCTGAAGTCGGCATAGGCAAAGGCCGGCGCGGCGGGATCGAAGTCGAGGTGGTCCGTGACGGCCAGCTCGCGGATCCCACGGCGGACGGCCTCGGCCGCGTAGACCTCGATCGGGACCGCGCTGTCGGGCGAGAGGTCGGTATGGAGGTGGGCGTCGAGGGGCAGGTCCCGGGCCGGTTCGGCGCGTCCGCCGGCACCCGGCCTTCCGCCGGCGCCCGGTTGCCCGGCGCCGCCCGGCCTTCCGCCGGCGGCCGTCTGCTGGCCGACGACGAACCCCTCCCCGGTCCCGCTCACCCGCGCCTGCTCACCCGGTCCAGCTCACCCGCGCTCGCTCGCCCTAGCCGGCGATGACGCCGAGCTCGCGCCCGACCCGGTCGAAGGCAGCCAGCGCGGCGTCGAGGTGGGCGTCGGTGTGGGCGGCGCTGACGATCGTGCGGATCCTCGCCTTGTCCAGGGCGACCGTCGGGTAGACCACCGACGTGCCGAAGATGCCCTCCTCGAAGAGCCGGTCGCTGAAGCGGATCGTCAGGCCCGAGTCGCCGAGGATCACCGGCGTGATCGGCGTCTCCGAGACGCCGGTGTCGAAGCCGAGGCGGGTCAGCTCGCCCTTGAAGCGCCGGGTGTTCGTCCAGAGCCGCTCGATCAGCTCGGGCTCCTCCTGGAAGATCCGGATCGCCTCCAGGCAGGCCGCGGCCACGGCCGGTGGGTGCGAGGTCGAGAAGAGGAAGGGCCGGGCGCGCTGGATCAGGATCTCCCGCAGGGCCCGCGAGCCGGCAACGTAGCCGCCCAGGGCGCCCACGGCCTTGGAGAGGGTGCCGACCTGGATCGCCACCCGGCCGTGAAGACGGAAGTGGTCCACCGATCCGCGTCCGTTGCGGCCGAGGACCCCGGAGGCATGGGCGTCGTCCACGAAGACGGCCGCGTCGTAGGCCTCGGCCGCCTCGACGATCCCCGGCAGCGGGGCGATGTCGCCGTCCATGCTGAAGACGCCGTCGGTCACGACCAGGATCAGCCGGTAGGGCTCGCCCTCGTGGCCGGCGTCCTGCCGGCCCTTCTCCCGCGCCTCGCGCAGGAGCTCGCGCAGGGCGGCCACGTCCTTGTGCGGGTAGATCACGCGGGGCGCCCGGGAGAGCCGCATGCCGTCGATGATCGAGGCATGGTTGAGGGCGTCGGAGACGATCAGGTCGGCCTCGCCGGCCACGACCGGGATGACCCCCGTGTTGGCCGTGAAGCCGGACTGGAAGGTCAGGACGGCCGGGGTCTCCTTGAAGCGGGCCAGCTCGGCCTCCAGCTCCTCATGGAGGCTCATCGTGCCGACGATGGTGCGGACCGCCCCCGAGCCGGCGCCGAACTCCCGGACGGCCCGCAGCGCCGCCTCCTTCATCCGGGGGTGGTGAGTCAGGCCGAGGTAGTCGTTGGACGAGAGGTTGACGACATGGCGGCCGTCCAGGTCGATCTCGGGGCCCTGCTCCGAGCTCATCACCCGGAGCGGCCGGTAGAGGTTGCGGCTCCGGAGCTCCTCCAGCTCCAGGTCCAGGAACGCCAGGGGGTCCGTGCGCGTGGTCATGGCTCTCGTCTCCCCGCGGCCGCCGGCCGCGTCATGCCGTCCAGTCCAGGATCACCTTGCCGGCCCCCCCGGTCCGGGCCGCGGCGAAGGCCGCCCGGTATTCCCGGAAGGAGAACCGGTGGGTGATGGCCGGCGTGATGTCGAGGCCCGACTGGAGCATCACCGTCATCTTGTACCAGGTCTCGTACATCTCGCGGCCGTAGATCCCCCGCAGGGTCAGCATCTTGAAGACGATCTCGTTGACGTCCAGGCTGATCTCCTGGGTGGGGATGCCCAGGATCGCGATGCCGCCACCGTGGGCCATGTTGGCGATCGCCAGGCGGAGGGCGGCCGGGCTGCCGGACATCTCGAGGGCCACGTCGAAGCCCTCCACCATGCCGAGCTCCCGCTGGACGTCTTTCAGGTCGCGCTCCCGCGGGTCGATCACGACGGTCGCCCCCATCCGGGCGGCGATCTCCCGCCGCAGCGGGTTGGGCTCGGACACGACGACCAGGCGGGCTCCGGCATGACGGACGACGGCGGTGGCCATCAGCCCGATCGGCCCGGCGCCGCTGACCAGGACGTCCTCGCCCAGGACCGGGAAGGCGAGGGCCGTGTGGACGGCATTGCCGAACGGGTCGAAGATGGCGGCCACTTCCTCGTCGATGCCCGGCCAGTGGTGCCAGACGTTGGCCATCGGGAGCGCGATCAGCTCGGCGAAGGCACCATCGCGGCCCACGCCGAGGCCGATGGTGTTGGCGCACAGGTGGCGCCGACCGGCCAGGCAGTGGCGGCAACGGCCGCAGACCACGTGGCCCTCGCCGCTGACCAGGTCGCCCGGCCGGAAGTCGTTGACGTTGGAACCGACCTCGACGACGTCGCCGACGAACTCGTGGCCGACGACCAGGGGCGGCACGATCGTCCGGGCCGCCCAGGCGTCCCAGCTCTCGATGTGCAGGTCGGTGCCGCAGATCCCCGTCTTGTGGACCCGGATCAGGACGTCGTTGATGCCCATCTGGGGCCGGGGCACCTCCCGGAGCTCCAGGCCGGGCCCCGGCGCAGCCTTGACCAGGGCGAGCATGCTTCCCTGCCTCGCCTCGCGCGGCGCCGTCATCGGTCACTCTCCCACCGGTCACTCCACGGGGCGCGGTGCGGCGCCCCGGCCAGCAGCAGGGCGGCCGGACTGCCGGCGGGGGCCGAGCCGTCGGCCGCCACGATCGGGTTGACCAGGCTGCCGATCCCCTCGATCTCGACCCGGACGCTGTCGCCCGGCAGCAGGAAGACCGGCGGGTCGCGCCAGACGCCGACACCCGAGGGCGTGCCGGTGGCGACGACGTCGCCGGGCTCCAGGGTGATGACCGCGCTGATGAAGGCGATCAGCTCGGCCACCCCGAAGACCAGGTCGTCGGTCCGGCCCTCCTGCATCGGCACCTCCCGGCCGGCGCCGGGTCCCGCCCCGGGTGTCCGGAACGAGCGGACGGCCAGGCCCGCTCCGCCCGGCGGCAGTTCGTCGGCTGTCGCCAGCAGCGGGCCCATCGGCAGGAAGGCGTCCGAGCTCTTGGCGCGCAGCCACTGGCCGTCGCCCTGCTCGCCCGGCCGGAGGGCCGGGCGCTGGCCCTGGAGGTCCCGCGCGCTGATGTCGTTCACAGCCGTGTAGCCGGCGACGCAGGCCAGGGCGGCCGAGGTGTCGACGCGGCGGGCTCGCCGGCCGATCACGACCGCCAGCTCGGCCTCCAGGTCGAGGGCGTGGGTCTGGGCGGGGTGGACGACGGGCTGGCCGGGAGCGGCGATGGCGTTGCCGAGCTTGGCGAAGAGCGCCGGCCGGTCCGGAGCCGGGATCCCCTGCTCCTCGATGTGACGGCGGTAGTTGTGGCCGACGCAGACGATCTTGCCGGCGTCGGGGACCGGGGCGAGGAGCCGCAGGGCGGCTTCGGGGACCGCCGCCCGCCGCAGGGCCGCAGGATCGGCGCCGAGGAGGGCCGCCCGAACGGCGCCGAGCCCTGGGTCGGCGGCCAGCAGGGCGGCCATCCCCAGGCGGGCCAGGTCGCGGGAGAGCTCCGTCCCCGGCGCGCCGGTCCGGGCGAGGGCCGGGAGCGGGATCCAGCCACCCTCGACGGCGACGGCGACGACCGGGCGGTCATCCCCGGGCAGCAGGCAGGTCAGCAGGCGCATGGCAACGGCCTCAGGATGGGCTGGGGGTCGTGGGACGGCGCGATCGCTTGCTCACGCTGCTCTCTCCTGGGGCTCCGGACGCTCGCCCGGTTCGGGAGGTTCGCCCGGCTCAGGGCGGGGGACCGCCGGCCTCTTGCGGGCCGCACGGAAGGCTGCCGAGGGCAGAGCGTACTCCGACCCGGCCTCCGCGGCCGGGCTCGAGCGCTTCTGTCGCCCGGAGCGCGGCGCCGGACCGGCCCGCGCGGCGGCTCTCCTCAGGCTCAGGGCTCGTTGAAGAAGGCCCGGACGGCCGGACGCGTCAGGCCAAGCAGGAGGAGGCCGGCCAGCGCCAGGAGGAAGGCGGTGGCGGGGACCTGGCTGCGGATCCCGGTCAGGCCGAACCAGGCGACGGCCGAGAACGGGAAGACCAGGAGGCTGGTCAGGCCGATCGCCAGGCCGCGGGCGACCTGCTTCCGCTGGAGGACCAGGGTCAGGGTGAAGATCGTGTAGGCCAGCAGGGCCATCCAGGCGACGCCGATCAGGCTGACCGGCGCGTCGATCGCCTGGTCGACCACCCAGCGCATGGCGAGACCCAGGATGGCCAGCAGGATCAGGCCGTAGGCCAGGAAGAGCTTCACGCCGCCGGGCATCGCCCCGATCGTCTCGAGCATCGCCGGCCGATTCTGCCACGCCGTCGGGACCGCGGCCGCCGCGGCCGGGGAGCGTCTTGACATCCGGACCGGCCCTCGCTACGGTCCGCCGGAGCCGGTTCGCTAAACCGGTTTGCGCGTCCGGTTTTCGGCGTCTCGTTCCAGCGTCCCGCGAGAGTCGCGGGCCGGCCGGACCCGAGCCCGCGTCCCGGCCGCCAGGAGCCGCCGTGCAGGACCGCCCGCGACGACCACGCATCGCCGACGTCGCTCGCGAGGCGGGCGTGTCGAAGACCGCCGTCTCCTTCGCCTTCAACAGCCCGGGGCGCCTGAATCCCGCCACGGCGGCGCGGATCCGCGACGTGGCCGACCTCCTGGGCTACCGGCCCAACCCGGTCGCCAGGATGCTGGCCCAGAGGCGGACGATGGCCGTCGGCATCCTGACGCCGCAGCCCCTCTCGGTCACCTTCTCGAACCCGTTCTTCGGCACGTTCGGCGAGGGGGCCGCCGAGGCGGCCGAAGGCGCGGGCTACGGCCTCTTCTTCGTCTCGCCGCTCCAGGGCTCGCTGGCTCGGGCGATCGGCCGGGCGACCGTCGACGGCTTCGTGGCGATCGGCCTGACGGAGGATCACCCCGAGGTGGAGCAGATCCGGCGCTCCGGGCTCCCGATCGTCCTGGTGGACGCGCCGGCGTTTCCCGAGCACGGCTCCATAGAGGTCGACGACGAAGAGGGCGCCCGAGGAGCGGCCGCCCATCTTCTCGGCCTGGGCCACCGAGAATTGCTGGTGATCGGGGTCGAGCCGCCGGTGGGCCGGGAGGCCCGGCCCTATCCGGCGAGGGCGGACGGCGACGACGTCCCGGGACGCCGGCTCCGTGGCTACCGGAGCGCGCTGGCGGCGCGGCGCGTCGCCCTGGGCGATGAGCGGGTCGTGGTGGGGCCGGCCACCTTCGCGGGCGGCGCCGCCGCCTTCAACCGGGCCTGGGAGGACGGGCTCCGCTTCAGCGGCGTCCTGGCAATGAGCGACGCGATGGCCGTCGGCGTCCTGCGGGCGGCCCGCGATCTCGGCCTTGCCGTGCCGCGCGACCTGAGCGTCGTGGGCTTCGACGACCTGGAGATCGCCCGCCAGACGGAGCCCCCGCTCACGACCGTTCACCAGCCGGTGCGCCGGAAGGGCGCGGAGGCGGTCCGCATCCTGCTCTCGCTGGTCGACGGTCGGGACGGCGATCGGGCCGAGCATCTGCGACTGCCCACGCGGCTGATCGTGCGCGGCTCCAGCGGGCCTGCGCCTCGCCCCGGCGGGCCGGCTACCCGGTCGGGGTGAGTGCCGCCGGTCGGGCGAACGGTGGCCCGGCGGCGAAGGCTGGGCCGGCGGCGAAGGCTGGGCCGGCGGGCGAACGGTGGTCCGGCGGCCGACGAACGGTCGTCCGGGGGCCGCCGGGGTGGCGCCGGGAGGCGCCGGTCGGGAGCCGGGCGGCCGGTCCGGCGCCGGTATACTCGCCTTCCGTGGCCGATTTCTCCCGTGGCTGACCTCCCGTTCGAGCTCCCCGCCGACCTCTCCGCGCGGCTCCTGTGCGCCCTCGACGTCGAGGGCAAGATCCCGCGCGGCCTCGACGCGCTCGGGCCGCTCGCCGGCCGGGACGTTGTCCTGATCGACGGCGACGGCGGCGTGCGGGCCCGCCAGCTGGCCGCCCTGGGTGCCCATCTCACCGTCCTGGAGCGCCCCGAGCGGGTCGTCCCGCTCCAGGGCGCGCTGGCCGGGCTCGGGGACCAGGCCGGCGTCCGAGAAGGCTCGGCGACCCGGATCCCGCTACCGGACGAGAGCGCGGATGCCGTCGTCGCCTGCTGGTCGGCGTTCCGGGGGCCCGCGGCTGATGAACTCGCGGAGGCCGACCGTGTCCTGCGTCCCGCCGGCCGCCTGCTCGTCCTCCACGACTACGGCCGCGACGACGTGCAGCGGCTGCTGCCCGAGGCGTACACATTGCCGATGGCCTGGAGTCGCCGCGACGGCCCGTTCCTGGCGGGCGGCTTCAGGATCCGGGTCATCCACTGCTGGTGGACCTTCGAGTCCGTCGAGGCGGCCTCCGGGTTGCTGGCCCGAGCTTTCGGCGAGCGCGGCGCGGCGCTGGCGGCCGAGCTGCGCCGGCCCCGCCTGAGCTACAACGTGGCCGTTTACCACCGCGGCGGCCCGCCCTCGGCCGAGGTGGTGCTCTCGGGCGACATGGCCGCGAGCGCCGCCCGGCCCGGCTAGACCGCGGGAGCGCCGCTTCTTCCGTCGCGCCCCCTCCCGGAGCGCCCCGTCGCGGAGCCTTCCCCGCCGCCGGCGCGGTCGGCGGCCTGCTACGCTGGCGCGACCATGGATTCGCGCCTCCGACAGTCGCTCGCGCCGACCCACGCCGCGCGCGAGAGGCGCCGCCTGCCCCCACTCTCGCCCGGCCTGCTGATCCTGGCCGTGGCAGTCGTCGGCTCGATCGCGTTCGTTGCCTTTGCGTTCACGGTCCGCGACACGAGCCAGATCCCTCTGCTGAGCGCCGGTGCGGCGGTCCTGGGGATCGTCTTCACGGCCCTGATGCTCACGGCCGCGGTGGCGACGTATCGGGCCGCCCGCGACGGGCGATCGGGCCGGGCCCTGGTCCTGGCCATCCTGGGCGGGCTCGTGGGCATGGTCGCCTGCGGCGCCTTCGCCGGGTCCCTCATCCTGGCCCTCGCCCTGGGCCGCTGAGCGCGGAGCCGGCGAGCCTGGAGCGCCGGAGCGCCTCTGCTAGACTCCGGGCGCCACGCGGGGCCCCCATCGTCTAGAGGCCTAGGACGCCACCCTTTCAAGGTGGAGACCAGGGGTTCGAATCCCCTTGGGGGCACAACCCATCGCTGGACGGTGAAGCGCCTCGTGCGCGCGTACGCCGCCGCAGCTCGGCACTGCAGGAGCCGACCGTGTCTGGCGCGATCGGGACTGACCCGGGCCACCGCGGCCCCTCGGAGATGGCGGCCAGGCGCCAGGTCCAGGTCAACCTCGACCTCAAGAGCTCTGCCGAAGGGCACCCGCGGCTTCACTCCGATCGCCCCGCTCCACGGCGCCGAGCACGCCTCCACGGCGCCGAGCACGCCTCCACGGCGCCGAGCACGCCTCCACGGCGCCGAGCACGCCTCCACGGCGCCGAGCACGCCTCCACGGCGCCGAGCACGCCTTCGCGCGACTCGGCAGGGGGCGTCGCCAGTCGCGCGGCCACGGGGGCACACCCGAGAACGCCCGCGCCTGGCTCGAGGTCGCGGCGCTCGCCTGCCTCTTCGCGCCGGCTCGGCGTCCAGTCGGCCCGATCGGTCAGAACGAGGACCGGGCCTCGAATGATGGGTCGCCCGCGTTCAGGGCCAGGAGGAGCGGCGTCCGCCCCGGCTCCAGGACGGCGGGTCGGCAGTTGCGCATCCGCAGCGACCGCGCGAAGGTCGGCGGCAGGCCGAGTGTCGCCGCGATGAGGACCCGCAGCATCCGGCCATGCCCGACAACGAGCGTCGTCCCGGTCGCGCCATCGAGCGACGCGAGGAACAGGCGGGCGCGCTCCGCGACATCCTCCTCGGGCTCGACGCCGTGGAGTTGCGCGCCATCCCGGCGGCGCGCCACCGCGGGCGGGTCGGCCTCGAGCTGCGTCTCGGACCAGCCCTCGTAGGGGCCGAAATCCATCTCCCGCAGGCGCTCGTCGACCTCGAGGGACGGCGCGCCCCTGCTGGCAGCGAGCACGACCTCTGCGGTCCTGCGTGCGCGGACGAGCGGGGATGAGACGGCCCGGTCCCACCGAACGGCGGCAAGCGCCGACGCCAGCGCGGCGGCCTGCGCCACGCCGCGGGCGTTGAGCGGCGCGTCGGTGAAGGACAGCAGCCGCCCCTCAGCGTTCCAGTCGGTCTCGCCATGGCGAACGAGGTAGAGGCGGGGGTGCGTCATGCCCTGATCCCTGGCCGGCGACCCTGACTCGTGCAAGGCTCCGAAGGTCATCCCGCCGCTGGCCTCGACGAGGTCATTCGCAGGATGTTCGCGGGCCGCTGGCCCGATCACGTCGGGAACGCTACCCCCTGGGCGGACCGGCTGTCACCGAGGCCGGCCCATGGCGCACCCGGCGCAGGCTGGCCCCAACGGGAGAGGCACGGGTTCAGCCGATCAGCGTCTGGAAGCCAGACTCCAGCAGCGCCATGCCGGTGTCGATCCGCTCCAGGAAACGCTCCGTCGCGTCGTCGCCGTCGGCCGCGAACCACGCTGCGATCGCCACGCCGATGACCGCGCCGGAGAGGGCCAGAACGGCGTCGTCGTCGGCCGGCCGGCCGCTTCGCTCCGCCACGAGGTCGGCGATCTCTCGGACGGTTCTCGCGAATTCTCCGAGCATCGCTGACTGCAGCTCCGGCTCGCTCCGCATGAGCCGCTCACGCTCGAGCTGCAGGGCCATCTCCTCGGCGGCCAGACCGCCGAAGCCGGAACGGAACGAGGCGCGCAGCGCCTGCACGACGCTCAGCTCGGGAGGTTGCGCCCGGAACGCCTCGATCATCCGCTCGTCAAGATCGTCGTAGATGACGAGGTCGGGCTTGGTCGGGAAGTAGCGGAAGACGGTGGATGGTGACACCTCGGCCGCGTCGGCGATCTGCTCGATGGAAGTGGTTTCGTAACCCTGCGCGCGGAACAGTCGCAGGGCCTGTTCCTGGATCAGGGCGCGGGTCCTGGCCTTCTTCCGCTCGCGCAGGCCCGGCCTGGGGGGGTCGTCGCTGGCCATGGCGTCCATGGTTCACCTCTCTGGCGATCGCACCGCAGTCGCGCCCGCTCGGTCCGGCGCCGACGCGGACGTTCGCGTTCTAGCCCACACTTGCCTGGCCCGTCTGGGCCTGCGGAGCCTCGGACGGCTGCGCCACACGCCTGTGGGCCGGCAGGAAGACGAGCGCCAATGCGACGCCCGCCACGGCGACGATAGCAGCGACCCTGATGGCGTCGTCGATCCCGGCCGCGAACGACGCCCGGACCGAGGCCAGCAACTGCGGCGAGCCGAGCTGCCGGGCGACCGCGATGCCGCCGAAGACGCTCTCCTTGACCGCGGCGGCCGTCTGCGCGGGCAACGCCGCCACGGCTACCTGGCTCTGGTATGTCGAGTTCAGGACACTGCCGAGGATCGACGCCCCGAAGGCCGGGCCGAGCTTGATGATCGCCTGCAGGAGCGCGGACCCGACTCCGCTGCGCTCGGCCGACAGTTCGACGAGGGCCGTCGAGGCGGCGGTTGCGAAGCCAAGGCCTGCTCCGGCGCCGGCCACGAACGTCCAGGCCCCGATGAAGGCGTCCCCGCTGCGCGCGGTCATCATCGTGCCGAGCGCGAGGCCGGCGACGACCACCGCGAAGCCGGCCGCGACCGCCACCTTCGCGCCGAGTCGCGCGGCCACCCGGTCGGCCGGCACGGCACCGACGAGCAGCCCGGCGATGACTGGCAGCAGGCGAAGGCCGGAGCCCTGGGGGTCGAGGCCCATGATCGCCTGGAAGTACTGCGGCAGCGCGAACATCGGCCCGAACAGCCCGAAGACACCGAAGGCGGTGAGAACCACCCCCCAGGTGAAGCTCCGTGAGCGGAAGAGAGACAGATCGATGAGCGGTTGCCCGCCGGGCTGCCCGGCGAGCCGGCGCTCCCAGAGCACGAATGCAGCGAGGACCGCGAGGCCAGCGAACCCTGGGGCGGTCGCACTCGAGTCACCCCAGCCCTTGTCGCCCGCCTCCACGACGCCGTACATGACTGCCACGAGCCCGGCGCTCGAGAGGAGCACCCCGAGCGCGTCGATGCCGGGCCGCTCGGCCGACCGCGACTCGGGCACAAGCGCGGCAACCGCGAGCAGGGCAAGCAGCGCGACCGGCACGTTCATCAAGAAGATCCAGCCCCACGGGACGTGCGTGAGCATCCAGCCACCCAGGATCGGCCCGAGTGGCAGGCCAACGAAGTTCGCGGCACCCCAGATCCCGATCGCCCGTGGCCGCTCCGCCTCATCGAACAGCACGGTGATGACCGAGAGCGCCATCACGATGATGGCGGCCCCGGCCAGCCCGAGCGCCACGCGCGCCACGATGAAGACCGTCGGGTCTGGCGCAAAGGCGCAGCCGGTGGAGCCGGCCGCGAAGAGGAGGAGCGCGGCGACCATGACGGCCTTGCGCCCGTACCGATCGCCGACCAGGCCGGCGGGCAGCATGCCCGCCACGAGCGCCAGCGTATAGGCGGTGACGAACCACTGCAGCTCCGACTCCGACGCCTTCAGGGCACCGGCCAGCGTCGGCAAGGCCACGGTCAGCACCGTCACGTCGAGGGTGATCGCCAGGACGGCGAGGACGATGGCGCCGAGCGCCCACCAGCGGCGCGCTCCCGCTCGGGTCATGGCGAGCCTCCTTCCGCGAGCGACCATCCATGTGACAGTCGTCTGAATGTCATATGCAATAGGATGTCACATGCAGAATAGGCACACTGTCAAGAGCAATGCACTCCGCGGATGGTCGCGCCTTGCCCGTGCTGCGGCCCAGGCCAGGCAGCCCCAAGGCCTTGCCCGCCCCGACATCGATCCCAGCCGGCGAGTCATGCGGCCGTGCCGCGTAGACTGTTCGCTCCCGGGCCAGAGCCTCGCGGATCGAGCGGCGGCCCGAGCTCGGAGGATTGGCTGCCGTGGGGACGCAGTTCGTGGTCCAGGTGGACGACCGGCCGGGGGCGCTGTCGCACCTCTTCCATCTCCTCGCGCTGCGGGGCATCAACCTCCAGCACGTCGCCGGGGTCAGCTCGGGTGCAGGAGGCCGGGTCGTCCTGACCCTCAGCGACGACGACGCGGCGCGCGAGGTCCTGGGCGGCGAGGGCTACACCTTCAGCGAGGGGGAGCCCCTCGTCCTGCGCGTCCGGGACGAACCGGGAGCGCTGGCCGAGATCACCGACCTTCTGGCCAGGGCCGGCGTCAACATCAGCAGCGTCCTGGAGGTCGGCCGCCACGGCGGTTGGGTGGACGACGCGTTCACCGTCGACGATCTCGAAAAGGCTCGCGCGGCCGTTGCGGGCTCCGATGCCGCCCAGGTCGGATGGCGGGCCGGGTCACGGAGCCGATGACCACGCTGCCGCGGGGGCCACGGGGCGAAGCTGTCCGGTCGCTGTGAGCGGCCGAGACGACCCACCGGTCGTGCTCGCGCTGGACTGAGGTGCCGACCGTAGACTGGACATTGCGCGATCGCCCGCGCCCGATCCGCGCCACACGCTGGCGGAGGAGGAGCTCCTTGAACATCCGGCGATGCTCGGGCTGTCTCGGGCCTGCCCTGCGGCGAGGCCCGATCGTCCCGGCATGACGACCAGGCGCGTCACCTGGCGGCGGTCCGGCGACATCGAGGCCGACGAGCACTGCACGCTCACGCTGCGCGGCAGCGGGCTGTCGCTCGTGGGGACGATCATCTCCGCCGAGGGAGGGCTCCCCGCCCGGGTCGAGTACCGCGTCCTCGCGGGTGCCGCCGGCTTCACGACCGCGGTGCACGTCCGGGACCTGCGCGGCTTCGAGCAGCGGACGCTCGGCCTCGCCCGCGACACGAAGGGCGGCTGGACGGTGGACGGGAAGTCCGTCCGGGCGCTCCGGGCCTGTTCCGACGTCGACCTCGGCTGCAGCCCCTCCACGAACACGTTGCCGATCCGCCGGCTGCGGCTCGGCGTCGGTGCATCGCACACCATCCAGGCGGCCTGGGTTCGGTTCCCGGATCTGACCGTCCAGAAGACCGCCCAGGCGTACACGCGGCTGGACGAGTTCACCTATCGCTACGCGAGCGGCGCGTTCGAGGCCGACCTGACCGTCGACGACGAGGGCCTCGTGACGCAGTATGCCGAGTGGCGACGAACCGGGGTCGCCATCGGCCCCGACGACACCGAGCCGCTTGACGGCCATCGCCAGGGTCCCCCACCGGCGCAGCGAGGGCGTTGAAGGCCGTCGGCGCCTGCCGCCGCCGCCCCGCCCTCGGTTGCGGAGCCCCCGATCGACGACCTCCGTCCCGACAGCCGTGACTCCTGCCCGATCAGCGAAGAGCGGCCGGAACTCCCGCGAACGGAGCCCTGGGGGGAACCACACCGTCGTCCGGAGACCGGTCGCGCCAAGCAGGTCGCCGAGGCGCGCGCCCGGATCTCGACATCGGCAGGTTGGAGGCTAACCGACCTTCAGGACGATCTCCTCGACCCCGTCGACCTCACGGCGCTGGAGCCTGACATAGTCGTTGAAGATCGCGCCCACATCGTCGGCGAGGCGATCTTCATCGTCGGTCCGCCGCGCCTCTTCCTCGACACGCCTCAGGAGACGCTCGTAGTCACCCGGGACGGCCATCATGAGGATGCGGATGCGCCGGCCACGCGACCAGTCCAGGACCCGCTCGTCCATGTGGCGAAGGTTGCCCCGATTCAGGCCAACGTGCCAGAGCCGATGGGCCCCTCGGGCGGCGATCCGCGCTGGGCTCGTCGCTCCCCTGTGTCCGGGTGCGCCTGTCCGACGGCCCAAGAGAACGAGGACGGTGGGCCCGCCGGCATCACCATCTGCGGCCGGCGGTGAGGTCGCGCCCCCACGGTATGCGGGTGCGTCGGTGGTGCGAGCCGCCCACAGGGCCTATCATCGGCGGGCAGGCACCTGTTCCTGGAAGGAAGGGCGACGATGGGCGATACGAACCCGAAGAAGGCGAAGAAGCCGAAGAAGACCAAGCCGACCCCGGCGCCGCCCAAGAGCGCTCCGGCCTCGCAGTCGAAGGCGTAGTCCAGGACCCAGGGCGGGGCCACGGGGCCCGCCCGCATCGTCGCGCTTGTCCCCGGGTGACGATGACGGTCGCTTCCACGGCCCCGGGTGGTCAGGCGCCCTTGATGAGAACTCGAACGGGGGGCCGCTCTCCGCCGATCTGGGCCTGGGCCGCGGTGGTGGAGTTGCGGCGGGCAGGCTCGGGGGCTGAGGTCGGGCTCGGGGGCTGTGGGCCGCGCCGGCATGGGCAGCGGTCCCGCGATCCAGCGGCTGATCCCGAAAGGACGTACGAGCGCGGGGTGGAGAGCGCGGTCCACACGGGCCGCGCAGTGCTGGATCCGTGTTGATGGCCGCCCTACGTCGATCGTCCGCATGGTGGAGCCGGATCGGCTCGGCGTGCGGCCCGTCGCACACCCAGCAGCGCCGGCCGCCGCTTGGCCACCAATGGCCCTTGACGGCTGACCCGGTCGAAAGCACGCTCCGCGTCACTTGGACCCGGCGAGGCGCGCCGCCGGGACCGCGCCGAGCCGTTGGGAGACCGACCCCGGAGGGCCCGCCTGGGGCAGCGAGGATGCAGACGCGACCGCTCGCACTGTTCATGCTGTGTCTGGCCGTCGTCGCGGTCAGCGGGGCCGTCGCGCTGGTCACGGCCAGCGGCTGGCTCCACGAGCCCGGAGCGCAGTTGTTCGGCGTCCGTGGCTTCATTCTGATCTGGATCGTGGTCCTGGTCGACGCGCCGGTTCTCGCAGCCGTCTCCGTGCGCTCCGCCAACGCGCCGAGCGGGTTGGCCGGGACGCTCGCGGGGGCCGCCGCGGCTACTCTGCTGTCCGGCGTCGCCAGCCTCCTCGGCCTGGTCTTCTTCGTTGCCGGGGTGGTGGGCCTCCCCGTGACGGTGGAGTTCTGGATCGTTTCGACCCTGTTCCGGATCCGAGGGCGGGGACCGGACCAGGGAGGATCGCCGTCGTGAGACGGTACGTGCCGGCCCCGCCATCGATCGAGCGGAACGAGGGAGATTCGGTCGGGACCGAGCGACCCACCCGGAGCGGCGCGAGCAGTTGCGGGCGAATAGCCTGAAGATGCACGGGTCCAGATGAGCGAGCCGCACCGATATGCTGCCCTCGGCAACGACCCGATCCGCACGATCGGTCGCGACGAGCTGAAGTCGAAGCTCGACCGCGGTGACGCGTTCAAGCTCGTGATGGCCCTCAACCGCTGGGCGTTCGAGGCCAAGCACATCCCGGGATCGCTCCACTTCGACACGCCTGACGAGCTGTACGCGGCACTCCGACCAGACGACGAGATCGTCGTCTACTGCTCGAACGTGGACTGCCTCTCGAGCGTCGCGCTCTATCGCGATCTCGTCGCCCGCGGCTATCGCAACGTTCGCCGTTACTCGGG
>JAJYJO010000047.1 GCA_021789435.1 Chloroflexota bacterium | reverse complement strand
CGCGGCTACTTCGGCGACCCGATCGAGGAGCTCTACCACCTCAAGGCGACGATCTTCCGGGCGGCCCGGATCGTGGTGGACACGAGCCTCCACCTCGGCGAGATGGAGCACGACGCGGCGGTCCAGTTCCTGGTCGAGCGGACGGCGACGCCCGAGCCGACGGCCCGGGCCGAGGTCGGCCGCTACTGCGCCTGGCCGACCCAGGCCTCGGCCTACCTGACCGGCTGCCTGGAGATCCTCCGCATCCGCGAGCGCTTCCTGGCCCGGCGCGGCGGGGCGGGCCTGCGGCCGACGGAGGTGCCGGTCGGGCTTCTCCGCGAGTTCCACGACGCGATCACGTCGGCAGGCAGCCTCCCGCTGGGCCTGGCCGAGCGGGCGGTCCTGGAGCGCCCGCCGGCGTGAGCCCGTCCGGCGGGGCAAGGCGGCGCTCCACTGCTCGCCCCGCCGCTGCCGCCGCTGCCCCCGCTCGGTCGCCCCGCCGCCGGCCGCCGCCCCTCAGCTCAGCCGAGGTGGGACCGGACCTCCGGCAGGGCCGCCATCGTCTCCCGGTCCCAGGGGTGGCGGAAGACCCAGATGGCGTGCCCCACGCCGGCCGCTCGATAGGCCCGCAGGCCCTCGGCGACCTCGGCCGGCGCGCCGCCCAGGTCCAACCGGTCCTCGCCCGGCAGCGGGTGATGCGCCGCCAGGAGCTCGGCGAAGGCGGCCTCGGCTGCCGGGCGCGACGGCCGGACCACGACGTTGAGGTTGACGCTGTGCTCGATGGTCGCCGGGTCCCGGCCCACGTCCGCGCAGTGCCGGGCGAGGATGGCGCCGCGCTCGGCCATCTCCGCCGGTGTGCCGTAGGCGTTCCAGGCATCCGCGTGGCGGGCGACGATCCGCAGCGTCTTGCGCGGTCCCGAGCCGCCGACCAGGATCGGCAAGTGGGCCTGGACGGGTCGCGGCGCGGCCAGCGCATCGCGGAACCGGTAGAAGCGGCCCTCGGCCGTCACCGTCTCGCCGTCGAGCAGGCGGCGGAGCAGGCCGAGCGCCTCGTCCAGGCGGTCCAGCCGCACCCCCGGACTCGCCCCGAAGTCGTAGCCGAAGGCATCGTGCTCGCGGGCCAGCCAGCCCGCGCCCAGGCCGAGGACGGCCCGCCCGCCGCTGATCGCGTCGAGCGTCACCACCATCTTGGCCAGGAGGCCCGGGTTGCGCAGACCGTTGGCGCCGACCAGGGCGCCGATGGTCGACCGGCGGGTCACGGCCGCCAGGGCCGCCAGGCTGGCCCAGCACTCGAGCTTGGGATCCTGCCAGGGGCCTTCGTCGTTCAGGAGGTGGTCGTCCACCCAGAGCGACTCGAAGCCGGCCTCCTCGGCGGCCAGCGCCGCGTCGCGCAGCGAGGGCCAGTCGGTCCGCTGGACCCAGAGCGCCGCCCCGAACCGCATGCCCGCCGCCTCCTGCAGCGAGCAGGATGCCACGGCGGATCGGCCCGGATCAGGCGTCCCCTTCGGGCTCCCCGGCCGGGGCCTCCGGGAGCCCGGCCGCCCCGGCCGCCTCGCGCATCGCCCGTTCCTCGGCCAGGACGCGCCGCAGGACCTTGCCGACCATCGTCTTGGGCAGCTCGCCCCGGATCTCGATGACGGCCGGAACCTTGTAGCGGGCCAGGTTCGCCCGGCAGTGCTCCTGGAGCTCGGCCGGCGTGGCCGAGGCCCCGAGCTTGAGGACGACGTAGGCGGAGACGACCTCGCCCCGCCGGGCGTCCGGCAGCCCCACGGCGACCGCCTCGGCGACCGCGGGGTGGGTCACCAGGACCTCCTCCACCTCGCGCGGGTAGACGTTGATCCCGCCGACGATGATCAGCTCCTTGCGGCGATCGACGATCCGGAAGAACCCCTCCTCGTCCATCGCTGCCAGGTCGCCGGTGGCCAGCCAGCCGTCGCGCAGGACCAGCCCCGTCTCGTCCGGCCGGTTCCAGTAGCCGGCCATCACCTGGGGCCCCCGGACGCACAGCTCGCCGACCTCGCCGAGGCCCACGATCTGGTTCCCCGTCGCGAGGTCGACGATCTTCGCCTCCGTCGACGGGAACGGCAGGCCGACTGTGCCGAGCTTGCGCAGGCCGTGGATCGGGTTGCTGTGGGTCACCGGGCTCGCCTCGGTCAGGCCGTAGCCCTCCACGACCCGGCCGCCGGTCGCCGCCTCGAAGCCCTCCTGGATCGAGACCATCAGGGGCGCCGAGCCGCTGATGCAGGCCTCGATCGACGAGAGGTCGTACGAGCCGAGCCGGGGGTGCTGCAGGAGCCCGGCGTACATCACCGGCGCGCCCGGGAAGAGGCGCGGCCGGTCGTGGGCGATCGAGGCCAGGATGGCGTCGCGGTCGAAGCGCGGGTGGAGCAGCTGGGTCATGCCGCGCAGCAGGGCGTTGTTCATGGCCACCGTCAGGCCATAGATGTGGAAGTAGGGGAGGGCGCAGACGATCGCCTGGCGGCTCCCCGGGCGCGGCGCCGTCTCCGGGAACCAGGCCGCCACCTGCGCCGCATTGGCCACCAGGTTGCGGTGCGTCAGGACGGCCGCCTTGGGGATGCCGGTCGTGCCGCCCGTCGGCTCAAGCACGGCCGGGTCGCCGGGGGCGGCCGCGGAGGGGACCGTCCGCGGCGAGGTCTCGGCCAGGAGCCGGTAGAGGTTGGGCGTCGCCGGGGCATGGCGCACGGGGTGCCAGCGACCCTCCCGGCGCGCCTGGATGGGGTAGAGCCAGCGGACCGGTCGGGGCAGCATGTCCTGGATGCCGGCGGAGACGGCTGCCACGGCCGCGCCGCGATAGTGGGCGGGCTCCCCGAGGGCCGACCCCAGGCGTTCGCGCACGGCGGCGATCCGGGGCACCAGCACGTCCATGCAGACGGACAGTCGGGGGCCGGTCGCGCCGAGGATCTGCTCCAGCTCGCGCTCGACGTAGAGCGGGTTCATCGGCACGGCCATGAGGCCGGCCCGCAGCGTGCCCAGGAAGGCGATCACGAAGGCCGGGCTCGTCGGCAGGTGGAGGCTGACCCGGTCGCCCGGCACGAGACCCAGCTCGAGGGTGGCCGCCGCGAACCGGTCGACGGCGGCGTCCAGCTCGCTGAAGGTGGTCCTGGCACCGTGGAAGAGCATCGCGTCGCGGTCGGGCCAGCGCTGGGCCGCCTGGCGCAGCAGCCCGTCCACGGTCAGCTCCGGGATCTCGACCTCGGCCGGCACGCCGGGCTCGTAGTGGCGGAGCCAGGGTCGAGCCGAGAACGGGTCGCCGGGGGCGGGGGAGGCGAGGGGGGCGGAAGACGCGGCGGGGGAGGCGGCAACCGCCGCGTCGGGCCGCGTCGCGCTCGCCCTGACCGGTTCGGCGGCGTCCCCGGCGGCCGGTCCGGCCGCCGGGTGCTCGGGTCCGGGGGAGGCCGGTCCGGGCGGAGCGCTCGATGCGGTCATGGCGAACCTCCTTGCCGCGGCCGGCGGGGGGCCGCGGCCCTCCCTCAGATCGGGTAGCCGCCGGCGGCCACGATCCGCTCCGCGGTCCGCCTGCCCAGAGCGATCCGGTCGATCGGCTCCGGCCGGAGGAGCCGGCGGACTCCCGACTGCAGCAGCCGGGCGTCGTCGCCCTCCGCCAGGGACGCGGCCAGCGCCCGGGCGACCAGCTCGGCCGGCCCGATCCGGTCCGCGACGACGAGCCGGGCAAGATCCAGGTGCGTCTCCGCGTGCGCCGGGTCGGCCGTCGCCGCGGCCTCCGCGCGGAGCACGGCGCTGTCGAGCGCGAAGAGCTGGATGGCCAGGTCGGCCAGCCCGCCCAGCACCTCCTGCTGGGCCTCGATCGCGACCCCGTGACGCTGGAAGGCCGCGCCGGCGAGCACGAGCGTCACCGTCCGCAACCCGTCCAGCAGGCGGTCCTCCTCGGCCAGCGGCCGCCCGTCGAGCCCATCGTCGAGCGCAGGCCCCTCCAGGAGCGCGTCCCGCGCCCGCTGGGCCGGTCCGAGCAGGTCCAGCCGGCCCCGGACCGCCCGCTTGATCAGCGTCCCCGGGACGAGGAGCCGGTTGATCTCGTTGGTGCCCTCCCAGATCCGGTTGATCCGGGCGTCGCGATACGCCCGCGCCGCGGGATAGTCCTCGATGTAGCCGTAGCCGCCGTGGACCTGGACCAGGTCGTCCACGACGGACCCGAGCTCCTCCGAGGCGAAGACCTTGGCGATCGAGCACTCGACGACGTACTCCTCGAGGGCCCTGCGGATCGCGTCGGGCGCGCCGGCCCCCTCCGCCCCGGCCAACCGCTCGTCGAGCAGGCCGGCGACCCGGTAGACCATCGACTCGACGGCATAGGTCCGGGCGGCCATCGCCACCAGCTTGGCCGCCACCAGCGGGAACTCGACGATCGGCCGGCCGAACGCCACCCGCTGGCGGGCGTAGGCGCAGGCGGTCCCGACCGCGGGCCGCATCCCGCCCAACGCCGCCGCGGCCAGCTTGAAGCGGCCCACGTTGAGGACGTTGAAGGCGACCCGGTGGCCCTGGCCGATCTCGCCCAGGACGTTCGCGGCCGGCACCCGGACGCCCTCGAAGGTGAGGGCACAGGTGGAGGTGCCGTGCATGCCCAGCTTGTGCTCCTCGGGCCCGATCGTCAGGCCGGGCGTGTCGCGCTCCACCAGGAAGGCGGTGAAGGCCTCGCCGTCGACCTTGGCGTAGACGGTGAAGAGGTCGGCGAAGCCGGCGTTGGTGATGAACTGCTTGCTGCCATCGAGGACGAACGAGCCGTCCGGCTGGCGCGCCGCCTTCGTCCGGATCGCCATGGCGTCCGAACCGGTCGAGGGCTCGGTCAGGGCGTAGGCCCCGAGCAGCTCCCCCGAGGCCAGGCCGGGCAGCCAGCGGGCCCGCTGCTCGTCCGTGCCGAAGAAGACGAGGGGCAGGGTGCCGATCCCCGAATGGGCAGAGTAGGTGACCGCGAAGGATTCGGTCGGCGCCAGCGCCTCCGTGACGACGACGCTGGTGACCCGGTCCAGGCCCGCGCCGCCGTAGGCCTCCGGGACGTCCACGCCCAGGAAGCCGTCCTCGCCCAGCCGCCGCATCAGCGCCCGGTGGGTCCCGTAGTCCCTGGCCTCGACCGCCTCGCGGCGCGGCCCGTATTCCTTCTCCACGAACGCGCCGACGGCCTCCCGGATCGCCCGGTGCTCGTCGGTCAGCCGCTCCGGGGTGAAGACGCTCGACGGCGCGGTCGCTCCCACCAGGAACGTGCCGCCCTTCGGCGCCGCGGACGCGGGCCCTGCGCCGGCCCCGCCGGACGCCTCGCCCGGGCCGCTGCTGGTCGGTGCCGCCTGCGTGGTCATGCCGCTGCCTCCCGGCCGGCCGGCTGGCGCCCGCCGAGCCACTCGATCACCCCGGCGGCACCCTGGCCGCCGCCGACGCACATCGTCACCAGCCCGAAGCGGGCCTCCCGGCGGGCCAGCTCGGAGAGGACCTGGACGCTCAGCTTCGCCCCGGTCGCCCCCAGCGGGTGGCCGAGGGCGATGGCGCCGCCGTTCGGGTTCGTCCGCTCCTCGTCCAGGCCCAACCGGCGGACGACCGCGATGACCTGGGCCGCGAACGCCTCGTTCAGCTCGATCACGGCCAGGTCGGCGAGCGTCAGGCCGGCCAGGCGGAGCGCCTTGGGAACCGCCACGATCGGACCGATCCCCATCACCTCGGGGTCGACGCCGGCAGTCGCGAAGCTCGCCAGCCGGCCGAGCGGCGTCAGGCCCAGCGCCGCGGCTCGCTCGCCGGTCATCACCACCAGGGCGGCCGCCCCGTCGCTCATCTGCGAGCTGTTGCCGGCGGTGACGGTGCCGTCCGTGGCGAAGGCCGGCCGGAGCCTGGCCAGCGAGGCCTCGTCCGTGTCGCGGCGGATCCCTTCGTCGGCCGCGAACCGAAGGCGGGACACCCGTGGCCGCCCCTCCGCGACGGCGGTCACGGGCGTCTCCACCGGGACGATCTCATCGCGGAACCGGCCGGCGTCCTGGGCTGCGGCGGCCCGTTGATGGCTCCGGAGCGCCCAGCGGTCCTGCTCCTCGCGCCCGACGCCGTCACGGCGGGCGACTTCTTCGGCCGTCAGGCCCATGTTCAGGAAGACCCCCGGCCAGCGCTGGGCGAGGCCGGGGTTCGGGGCGAAATGCCAGCCGGTCATCGGGACGAAGCTCATCGACTCCATCCCGCCGGCCACCGCGACGTCCACGACGCCGGTCGCCACGGCCTGCGAGGCGATCGCCAGGGCCTGCAGGCCGGAGGCGCAGAAGCGGTTGACGGTCATGGCGCTGGTGGCCACCGGCAGCCCCGCGCCCAGCGCCACGTGGCGGGCGATGTTGAGGCCCTGGGCGCCCTCCGGCATGGCGCAGCCGAGGACCAGGTCCTCCACCTCGGCGGGGTCGAGCCCGGGCGCCCGGGCGATCGCCTCGCGGACGGCCGCCATCGCGAGCTCCTCCGGCGGAGTCTCCCGCAGGCTGCCGCGGGGGGCCTTGCCGACGGCGGTCCTGGCCGCGCTGACGATGACGGCATCACGCATCTCGTTCCCCGTTCGATCCTGTCGCCCGATCGCGTCGTTTCATGCCTAGTTCCGCAGCGGCTTGCCGGTCTTGAGGGTGTGCCGGATCCGGGCCCGCGTGAGCGGCTCGCCCAGCAGGCGCAGGAACGCCTCGCGCTCCAGGTCCAGGAGGTACTGCTCCGCGACCGGCGTCCCCTCCGCGACGTCGCCGCCGCTCATCACCCCGGCCAGCGCCAGGACCACCTTCCGGTCGTGCTCGCTCATCTGGCGGCCGGCCAGCTGGTTGTAGGTCAGGGCGTCCGCGGCCGCGAGGCCGCGCCGGCCCAGGACCCGGATCGGCCGTTCGGAGGCCGGCCGGTGGCCGGCCTCCGCCAGGTGGCGGACCGTGGCCGCGGCATCGGCCCACTGGCGATCCGGATCCGCGGTCACCAGGTCGCCCGCACCGAGGAGGCCCATCGCCCGGCCCTCCGCGGCCGAGGTGGAGACGCGGGCCAGGGCGATCATCGTCAGCGTCTCCTGGAAGAAGCCGAACGCGTCGGCCACCACCTCGCCGGGGCCGGGCCCGGCGGCCCGCTCCGCCACCCGGCGGGCCATGGCCGTGGAGCCGCCTCCCGCCGGGATCAGGCCGATGCCGGTCTCCACCAGGCCGATGTAGGTCTCCGCCAGCGGCTGCGTCCGCGTCGCGGCCAGGCAGAGCTCCGCCCCGCCGCCGAGGGTCAGGCCGCGCGGCGCGACGACGACCGGGACCGCCGAGAAGCGGACCGCCCGGGCGATCGCCTGGAGGCGCCGGACGCCGGCGTCCAACTCGCCCCACTCGCCCTCTTCCGCGGCCATCAGCACGAGCGCCACGTTGGCGCCGGCCGAGAAGTTGGCGGCCCGGGTCCCCACGACCAGCCCGTCGTAGGCCCGGCCGGCCAGCTCCACCGCGCGGGCCATCATCAGCATGCTGTCCGTGCCGATGATGTTGAGCTTGCCGTGGAGGTCCAGGCCCAGGACTCCCTCGCCGAGGTCCACGATGGAGGCGGCCGCGTTGGAGGGCAGGCCGGGCACGGCCGTCCGACGCGCCGCCGGGTCCAGGTGGCCGGGCGCCTCCGCGACCGGCACCGGGGCAAGGTCCGCGAAGCGGAGCGACGTCCCGTCACCGTGGAAGCAGCCGGGTCCGGCGGCGACGGCCGCGGCGAGGGCCGGTACCGGGCGCCCCTCGTCGCGCAGCCGCCCCACGACGGTCGCCGGCCCGAGGGTGTCCCACGTCTGGAACGGGCCGATCTCCCAGCCGAAACCCCAGCGCATGGCCCGGTCCACCGTCTCGGCGTCGTCGGCGATCTCGCCGGCGACGGTCGCGGCGTAGCTCAGCCCGGCCGCCAGCGCCCCCCAGACGAACCGGCCGGCCGGATCCTCGGAGCCGGCCAGGGCGGCCAGGCGCCGCCCCGGGTCGGCCTCGAGCCGAGCCGCCTCCACCGCCGGCGAGGCGAGCTTCCGCCGCGGCCGGTAGTCGAGCGTCTGAAGGTCGAGGGCCAGGACCTCGCCCCGTTCGCGGCGGTAGAAGCCGGCGCCGGCCTTCTCGCCCAGCGCGCCGCGTTCGATCAGGGTCCGCAGCACCGGGGGGACGCGGAAGCGATCCCGCTGCGGGTCGTCCGCCAGGTCGGCGTAGCAGTGGTCGGCCACGGCCACCGCGACGTCCAGGCCGACCAGGTCCAGCGTCCGGAAGGTCGCCGACCTGGGTCGCCCGATGAGCGGCCCCGTGAGCTCGTCGACCTCGTCCACGCCCAGGCCCAGCTCCTGGGCCAGCTCCAGGGCGACGAGGAGGCCGTGGACACCGAGGCGGTTGGCGATGAAGGCCGGCGTGTCCTTGGCGCGGACCGTGCCCTTGCCCAGGTGGCGAGCCCCGTACGCCTCGAGCCATGCGACGCGCGACGCGTCGGTGGAGGCGAGGGGGATCAGCTCGAGCAGCCGGCCGTAGCGCGGCGGGTTGAAGAAGTGGCTGCCCAGGAAGGCCGCCCGGAAGGCGGCGCTGCGGCCTTCGGCAAGGCCGGTGATGGAGAGGCCGCTGGTGTTGGTGCTGACCAGCGGCCAGTCGGCCGCCGGCCGGTCGGCCAGTGCCGCGTCGACCCGTTCGAAGAGGCTCCGCTTTGGTCCCGGTTGCTCGACCACCGCCTCGATCAGCCAGCCGGCCCCGGCCACCGCGGCCTCGAGCTCGTCGAACCCGCCGGGCCGGATCCGCTCCACGTCGGCCGCCAGGTAGAGCGGTGAGGGCTTGAGGCGCGCCGCCCGGTCCAGGCCCTTCGCCGCGGTCTCCGTGTCCAGGTCCAGCAGGCTGACCCGCGTCCCGGCGCCGGCCAGCAGGCAGGCGATCTGGGCGCCCATCGTGCCCGCCCCCAGGACCACCGCACGCGAGAGGCGGGGGATCATGGCCGGCCGTCCGTTTCGCCGCCGGCCGCCGGAGCGGGCCCGGCCGCGAGCCCGGGCCCGGCCCCGAGGCCGCTCATGAACAGGTCGTCGAAGACCGCGGCGATCTCGTCGACCGTCCGCGGCCCGTCGGGCCGGTACCACTGGGTGAACCAGTTGCAGGCGGAGAGGATGGCGATCGTCGCCAGCCGGATGTCCACCGGCCGGAGATCGCCCTCCCGGATCCCGTCCTCCACGGCGGCGCGCCAGAGTGCCTCGTAGGCGTCGCGCCGGCCGACCAGCTCCTTCCGCCGCTCGGCCGGCAGGGACCGCAGCTCCACCTGGAGCAGGGAAAGCTCGTCGCCGTCACTGGCCGCGAACCGGAGGTGCTCGCCGATGGCGGCGCGCAGCCGCTCGGCGCCGCACGCCTCGGCCGTCAGGATCGGCCGCACGCGGGCATCCAGCCGCTCCAGCGCGCCCGAGACGATCGCCCAGAGGAGGTCGTCCTTGGCGGCGATGTAGTGGTAGAGGCTGCCGCGGTTCATCCCGAGTGCCTCGGCCAGGTCCTGCATCGACGTGGCGTGGAAGCCGCGCTCGCGAAACAGGCGGGTGGCGGCTTCCAGGAGCTCGGCCTCGCGGGGGCGGATGAGGGTCACGGCTCGAACCTGCGCGCCGGAACGTCGGCGGGTCGCGACCAAACGAACGTTTGGTAGGTGCGTGATCCTAGCCCCTCGCGGGCGACCGCGTCAACTTCCGGGGTCAAGGCCCCGTTCGCGGTCCCGGTCGCGGCCGCTGGCGGGTGTGACCGACGGCTCTGGCGGCTGCCGACCTCGCCGGAGCAGACTGTCGGCCGGGGGTTGCCGGGGCGGTGCTCGGGGGGCCGGCTCCGCACCGGAAGACGAGGGATGCCGTGAGCCGGATCCGCCACGTCCAGCGCGTCGAGGCGCCGACGGACGACGTCTTCAGGGTCGCGACCAGGATCGACCGCATGCCGCGGTGGGACCGCTCCGTCGCCGACCTCCCGGGCCTGCCCGGGGTGGCGGACGAGGGAACGAGCTGGGACGGCGAGCTCCGGCTGGCCGGCCACACGATCCCGATGACCGCGACGGTCCTCGAGCTGGCACGGCCGACGCGCCTCCGCATCCGCTGGTCGAGCCCGGGAGGCTGCTGGCTGGAGCGCCGGGTGGGGTTCCAGCCAGCGGGGACCGGGACGCTGGTCTCCTTCGAGGTCGACTACGGCCTGGCAGAGGAATGGTCGGCCGGATCGGCCGGAGCCGAGCTGGCGGATTCGATCGAGCGGCTGCTCGTCGCGGCGGCCGAGTCGCTGGCCCGCCTGGCCGAGGCCGCCGCTCGCGCGAAGGTCGAAGCCGCGGTCTAGCTCCAGCTCGGAGGCTCTCGGGCGCGCTCTCGGGCGGGACCCGGCTGCGGAACCGCCGTCAGCCCGGCCCGCGCGGGCCGGGCTCGCCGCCGAGGAGCGCCGCCATCAGGCCGGGCGGGGCCGGACGGATGCGCCCGGCCAGGTCCAGGAAGGCGCCGCGGTTGTGGTCCGTCGCGAGCAGCGTCCCGTCAACCCGCCGAGCCTCGTGGAGCCAGGTACCCGAGACGCGCCGCAGGTCGATGAGCCGGCTGGCGATCTCCACCTCGTCGCCCTCGACGGCCGGGGCCGCGAGCCTCACGCGGTGGGCGACCACGAGGGTCACGAAGTCCGCGGCCTCCATCCGCTCGCGGCTCCAGCCGACGATGCCGGCGCCGCGGAAGACAGAGTGCTCGAACCACTGCATGATGACGGTCGGCCGAACGGCCCGGTCGTCGCCGAGCTCGTAGGTGCGGACCGCGTGTCGCCAGCGGAAGGGGAGGCCTCGCGCGTCCCGCTCCGGCAGGGGCAGTGCCGGCGACGCGGGCTCGGCGGTATCGTCCCGCGGGCCGGGTGCCCAGCCCAGATCCGCCTCGACCCGCGGCCGGCCCTCCGCGAGCAGCACGCCCCGCACGACCAGGAGCGGCTCGGCCGCCACGAGCTGCAGCTCGACCGCCGCTTCGGTTCCCCGCGGCGTCGGCTCGCGATAGGCCAGGTCGGCCCAGCGCAGACGGCCCACGCCCGCGGTCTGGCCGGTCAGCTCCGGCAGCAGCCGGTCGAGGGCCGCGCGGAAGAGGGCGAGGTAGGCGGCGTTGTTGACGTGGCCGAAGCGATCGCAGTCGTCCCAGCGGACGGAGACGCGGGTCGCAGCTCGCGGCGGGCCGGGTTCCTGGCTCATCGCCCGCAAGGGTAGCGTGAAGGGTGGCGCGGCGGTCGCGGCCGCGGTCAGCGGATGCCCGTGTCGTACTCCACGTCCAGGCTTCGCGAAGCGCCGTCCGCGGTGACCTGGAACGAGAGGGGCTGTGGCCGCCCCAGGAGGCCCTGCACCGGCTGCGGCGCCACGACATAGCTACCGGCGGGCAGTCGCGCCGTCCAGCGGCCGTCGGCCGCCGATGTTGCCTGCGCCACGGTCCGACCGGCGGCGTCCGCGATGACCAGGACCGCGCCCTGGACCGGTCGCGGGGCGCAGGACGGGTCCGGCGGGTTCCGCTCGACCGGGCAGACCGGGCCGCGCGTCACGAGGCCGCCGACCTGGACCAGGGCGCTGCCCACCGGGGCGCCGCTGAAGCCCGGACTGGAGCCCGGGCGACCCGTGCAGGCCGCCAGGAGACCGAGCAGGGCGACGAGGCCGACCAGGACGGCAAAGCGGGGCAGCGATCGGCGGCCGGGAGGCATGGCCGCCGGACGCTCCCGCCGGCCGCCGGGTTCCCGGCCGCGGGAAGGGCCTGCTAGCATCGGCCCGCCGTGGAACGAGGGGCCGGGGAGCCGAAGGGTGGGCGCGCGCGTCGGTGGGCGAGCGTCGCGCTCCTGGCCCTCTTCATCTACGGTGGCCCCGTCCGGAGCCTGCTGCCGGGCCTGCCTCTGCCGGCCATCCCCGGCGGCCTGGACGGCCTGACCCTGCTCCTGGTCCTGTTCAGCCTGGTCCATGCCTCGTACGCGCTCGGGCCGGCCCATGCGGCGGTCTTCTTCGGGTTGAGCGCAGCCGTCTCCTGGCTCTTCGAGCAGGTCGGGGTCGCCACCGGCCTCGTCTACGGTCCCTATCACTACACGGACTACCTCGGGCCGCGGCTGGGAGACGTGCCGCTCCTTATCCCGCTGGCCTGGTTCATGATGATCTACCCGAGCTACACCATTGCCGGCCTGATCGTCGCGGGGCGGCCGTTCGGATCGTCCGGGGGCGCGGGGCGCGTGGCCTGGCTGGCCCTGATCGGGGCCGCCGTCATGACCGCCTGGGACATGGTGGTGGACCCGATCCTGTCGAGCGCGCCGTACCGGGCCTGGGTCTGGGAGGCCGGCGGACCCTACCTGGGCGTGCCTGTCCGGAACTTCGTCGGCTGGCTGGCTACCACCCTCACCGTCTACGCTCTCTATCGCACGCTGGAGCACCGGCGACCGGGACGCGCCGCGGGCCCGCTGCCGCGGTGGCTGGCCGGCCTCCCGCTGGTCGCGTACGGCGCCATGCTGGCCGCCGACCTGCTGGCCGGCGGCCCGCTCGAGCTCGTGGTCATCGGGCCGTTCGCCATGGGCCTGCCCCTCCTGGCCGCCACGGCCCGGCTGCTGGAGGCGCCGCCCGGCTGAGCGGCCCGCCGGACCCCCGCAAGACCGCCACCGCCGGACCGCCGTCGCTCGACCCGCGGCTCGACCCGCGCTGATCGGCCGGCCGGGCGCAGCGCGTCGGGGCCCAGCCCGCGGCGCAGGGCCGCCGCGAGCCCCTGCCGGATGTGGCAGGCTCGACCGATGCGACCGCGCGCCGCCACCGCCTCCGTTCCGGCCGGACCGTCGCCGCTCCACCGCAACCGCGACTTCGTGCTGCTCCTCGGTGGCGAGGGGGTCTCGTCGCTCGGCGACGCCGTCACCTTCACGGCCATGCCCCTGCTCGTGCTGGCCCTGACCGGCTCGGGCCTGCAGATGGGCATCGTCGGCATGCTCGAGACGCTGCCCGACTTCCTGTTCGGGCTGCCGGCCGGAGTCCTGGCCGACCGCTGGGACCGGCGCCGGCTGATGCTCTACAGCGATGCCGGGCGGGCCGTGCTCACCGCCCTCATCCCGCTCTCCGCCTGGCTGGGCCTGCCGACGATGGGCGTCGTCCTGCTGGTCGTCGGCCCGATCAACCTGCTGCGCGTCCTCTGGATGGCCGGCTGGACGGCGGCCGTGCCGAGCCTGGTCGGCCGCAGCCAGATCGGGCCGGCCCAGTCGGCCTTCGAGGCCGCCTTCAACCTGGCCTTCGTGCTGGGGCCCGGCCTGGCCGGCCTGCTCGTGGCCATCATCGGGCCCGCGCCCACCATCGCCGTCGACGCGGCCTCGTTCATCGCCTCGGTCGTGGCCCTGGCCCTGATGCGCCATCCCCTCCGCTCCGCCGAGCGGACGGCCGGGACGCACCTCGCCCGTGATATCCGCGACGGCCTCTCCTTCCTGGTCCACCACCGGCTGCTGCGGACGGTGGCCGCCTTCTGGACCTTCAACGGGCTGGGGAACGCGGCGCTGATCCCGGCTCTCACCTACTACATGACCCGGGACCTCGGGCTCTCCCCGGCCGACCTGGGGCTGGTCCTGTCGGCCTTCGGCCTGGGTGCGCTCGGCGGGGCCCTGGCCGCGATGCGCCTGACCCGCGGCCCGCTCGGGCCGCTCCTGCTGGGCGGCAACCTGGCCCAGAGCCTGCTGCTGGTGGCGATCACCACCGGCGTGGGCGTCCCGGTGATGGCGCTGCTGGCCATGGCCGGTGGGATCGCGGCCGAGCAGGTCGCGGTCGCCTACGTGACGATCCGGGCGACGGTCACGCCGGACGAGCTGCTGGGCCGCATCGGGTCCGCGACGCGCGTGCTCTCGGTCGGCATGCAGCCGCTGGGCCTGCTCGTCGGCGGCATCCTGCTCGACGCGGTCCACGGCGCGGCCACGCTGCGATTCATGGGCGTCTTCTTGGTCCTGGTGACGGCCGCCTTCGCCCTGTCGGCGACGATGCGCTCGGCCCGGGCGGCCCGCTGACCGGGATCGCGGCCCTCAGCCGCCGATGGCGAACATCTCCACCCGCGGCAGATCCGTCGTGCCGGCGGAGCGCAGCTCGGAGTAGCGGTCGTCGCGCTCGCCCCACAGGGAGCGGAGCGAGGCCTCCAGGTCCGCGTCCGACGCGCCGCCGCGGAGCGGGGCCCGCAGATCGTGGCCGCGCACCGCGAAAAGGCAGGTGTAGAGCTGGCCCTCGGCCGAGAGACGGGCCCGCGTGCAGCCGCCGCAGAAGGGCCGGCTGACGGAGGCGATGAGCCCGATCTCGCCGGCGCCGTCCCGGTAGCGGTAGCGGCCGGCGACCTCGCCGGGCTGCTCCGGCGGCAGCGGCTCCAGCGGGAAGACCGCGTCGATCGTCGCCAGCAGGTCGTCGGCCGTGACCACGTCGGCGAGGCGCCAGCCGTTGGAGTTGCCGACGTCCATGTACTCGATGAAGCGCAGCACCAGGCCCTCGTCGCGGGCGAAGCGGGCCATCGGCAGGACGCTCGTCTCGTTCGTCCCGCGCTTCACGACCATGTTGATCTTGACCGGCGCGAGGCCCGCCGCCGCGGCAGCGCGGATGCCGGCCAGGACGCGCTCGACCGGGAAGGCCACGCCGTTCATCGCCCGGAAGACGGCGTCGTCGAGCGAATCGAGGCTGACCGTGACGCGCCGCAGGCCGGCCGCCGCCAGCCGCCCGGCCCCGGCGGCGAGGAGCGCCCCGTTGGTCGTCAGGGCCAGGTCCTCCAGGCGGGGCACGCCGGCCAGCTCGGCGACCAGGACGGGCAGGTCGCGCCGCACCAGCGGCTCGCCGCCGGTCAGCCGGACCTTGCGCACGCCCAGCCCCACGAAGACCCGGACCAAGCGGGTGATCTCCTCGAAGGTGAGGATCTCCGCCCGCGGCAGGAAGGCGTAGTCGCGGCCGAAGACCTCGCGGGGCATGCAGTAGACGCAGCGGAAGTTGCAGCGGTCGGTGACCGAGACTCGCAGGTCGCGGAGCGGGCGGCCAAGCCGGTCGGGGACGGTATCGCTCACGGCGCCACGATACCGCGAGTGGCCGCGGACGTCCTTCAGGCCTCCAGCCGGGAGCGCATGCAGTCGAAGGTCTGGCCGATCATCTTGTTGGCCGTCCCTTCGATGAGGCGGCCGCCGAGCGAGGCGATCGTGCCCGCGATGGTGACGTCGGCGGCCCAGTCCATGGTCGTCGTCGCAACGGCGGCCCCGTCCCGCAGGTTCATGGAGGCGGTGGCATCCACCGCGCTGCCGGGCGCCTGGCCCCGGGCCCTGATCACGGCCCGTTCCGGCGGCGTCAGTTCGGCCATCTCCAGGTCGACCAGGAAGCGGGCGCTGATGAAGCCGATGCCGACCTTCGCCCGGGCCCGGAAGTGGCGGTCGTCGATCACCTCGATCGATTCGACGCCCGGCCCGCAGCCCCCGACCTGGTTCGGGTCGGTCACGAAGGCCCAGACGCGGTCGCGGGGGGCCCTGATCTCCACGGAGCCTTCGAAATGCACGGAGTCCTCCCGTTGGGGCCGCGATCGTCGCTCAGCCGGCGGAGGCGCCAGCCACGTAGGCGCCCGGGTCCTTGAGGAAGCGGGAGCGGCAGCCGATGCAGCAGAAGCCGTAGACGATGCCGTCGTGGTCGGCGATGTAGCGCAAGTCGTCGCGCTCGACGGTCATGCCGCAGACCGGGTCGCGCAGGACGATCCCGCCGGTCTCCGACGTTCCGGTCACCGGTTCCGGGGCCGGGCCGGCCGCGGAGGGGGCACGGCCGCGGCGGACCTGGACGAGCTCGGCCAGGATGGAGACCGCCACCTCCTCGGGCGTCTCCGCGCCCAGGTCCAGGCCGGCCGGGGCGCGCAGGGCGGCCAGCCAGTCCTCCGGCACCCCCTCGTCCCGGAGCCAGTCGCGGACGGCGGCGGCGCGCTTCGGCGAGGCGATCAGGCCCACGTAGGCGCAGCCGCGGTCCAGCAGGCCGCGGAGCGCCTCCTCGTCCCACTGGCCCTGGGTCGCGACCACGACGAACGGCCGCGCGTCCGGCTCGAGCGCGGCGAGGTCGGTCTCGGCCAGGACGCGCTCGGCAGCCGGGAAGGCGTCCGCCTCGGCAGCGGCGTCCAGGAGGCTGACACGGAAGCCGCTCGCGGCGCCGAGTTCCACGAGCGCGGCCGCGATCGGGGTCGCGCCCACCACCCACAGGGCGGGGGCGGGCAGCACCGGTTCCACGGCGATCTCCAGGGTCCCGCCGGAGTGGCAGGTCATCACCTCTTCCACGACCCCGTCGGCGCGGCGGTCCGTGGATGCCTCGCGGGCCAGCCGCAGGAGGCGCGGCTGGCCGTCCGCCAGGGCCCGGAGGGCCTCGCGGACCACGATCGGGCGGGCGCAGCTGCCGCCGAACCAGCCCTCCACGCTGCCGTCGGGATGGACGATGCCGCGGGCGCCCGGCCGCGCCGAGGTGGGCCGCTGGACCGCCACTACGGTGGCCAGGGCGAAGGGGCGGCCGGCCGCTGCCAGCTCGGCCGCCCGGGCGAGGATGGCGGCCGGGCGGAGCCCGGCCGCCGGCCGGGCGGCTATGCCGTCACCCCCTTCTCGCGCAGGATCGCCCAGACCTTCTGGGGCGTGATGGGGATGTCGATGTGGCGGACTCCCAGGTGCCAGAGCGCGTCCACGACCGCGTTGGCGATCGCCGGCGGCGCCCCGACGGTGGCCGACTCGCCGACGCCCTTGGCCCCCAGTGGATGGTGGGGCGAGGGAGTGATCGTCTTGTCGGTCTCCCAGGCCGGCGTCTCCATGGCGGTCGGGACCAGGTAGTCCAGGAAGGTCCCGGCCTGGTTGTTGCCCTGCTCGTCGTAGGTGATCGCCTCGTAGAGCGCCGGCGCCAGGCCCATCGTCAGCCCGCCGTGGATCTGACCGTCCACGATCATCGGGTTGATGATGTTGCCGCAGTCGTCGACGGCCACGAAGCGCCGGACCTTGACCTGGCCGGTCCCCTTGTCGATGTCGACCACGCAGATGTAGGAGCCGAAGGGGAAGGTCAGGTTGGGCGGGTCGTAGTAGTCGACCGCCTCCAGCCCGGCCTCCATCCCCTGCGGATGGTTGGTGTAGGCCGCGAAGGCGATCTCCTGGATGGTCTTGAAGCGGTCCGGCGAGCCCTTGACGCTCCACTTGCCGTTGGTCCACTCGAGGTCGTCCGGATTGGCCTCCAGCAGGTGGGCGGCCAGCAGGCGGGCCTTGTCGCGGATCTTCCGGGCGGCGATGGCGGTGGCGGCCCCCGCGGTGGGTGTCGAGCGGCTGGCATAGGTTCCCAGCCCGTAGGGCGCCGTGTCGGTGTCGCCCTCCTCGATCGTGATGTCGGTGGCCGGGATGCCGAGCTCCTCGGCGATGATCTGGGCGAAGGTCGTCTCGTGGCCTTGGCCCTGGGACTGGACGCCCAGGCGGGCGATGGCCGAGCCGGTCGGGTGGATCCGGATCTCGCACGAGTCGAACATCTTGATGCCCAGGATGTCGAAGGTGTGCGAGGGGCCGGCGCCGACGATCTCGGTGAAGCTGCTGATGCCGATCCCCATCAGCTCGCCGCGGGCGCGCTTCTCCGCCTGCTCCCTGCGGAGCTCGTCGTAGCCGATGATCTCCATCGCCTTGCGGAGCGCGGCCGGGTAGTTCCCGGAGTCGTACTCCCAGCCGGTGGCGGAGTGGTAGGGGAACTGGTCGGGCTGGATGAAGTTCTTCATCCGAAGCTCGGCCGGGTCGATCCCCAGCTGGTGGGCGGCGATGTCCACCATCCGCTCGATCGAGTGGACGGCCTCAGTGACCCGGAACGAGCAGCGGTAGGCGACGCCTCCCGGCGGCTTGTTGGTGTAGACGCCGTCGACCTCGACGAAGGCGGCCGGCAGGTCGTACGAGCCGGTGATCACGTTGAAGAGGCCGGCCGGGAACTTCGACGGGTCGGCCGCGGCGTCGCTGTAGCCGTGGTCGGCGATCGTGCGGACCCGCAGGCCGGTCAGCCGGCCGTCCTTCGTCGTCCCCAGGTCGCAGTGGACGTGGTAGTCGCGGGCGAACGAGTCGGCCTGCAGGTTCTCCGAGCGATCCTCGATCCACTTGACCGGCTTGCCGGTCGTGAGGGAGGCGACCACGGCCAGGACGTAGCCCGGGTAGACCGGGACCTTGCCGCCGAAACCGCCGCCGATGTCGTGGGTCTTGATCCGGATCTTGTGCTCGGGGATCTTGGAGACCAGGCTGAAGACCGTCCGGATGGCGTGGGGCGCCTGGGTGGTCATGTGGACCGTGAGGTGCTCCCGGACCGGGTCCCAGTCGGCGATGCAGCCGCACGTCTCGATCGAGGCGACGTGGATGCGGGGGATGTAGATGTCCTCGCTGATGACGACGTCCGAGCCGGCCAGGGCGGTGTCGGCGGCGGCCTTGTCGCCCGATTCCCAGTGCCAGATGCGGTTGGTCTGCTTGTCCGGGCCGCGGTCCGGGCGGAGGACGGGAGCGTCCGGCTCGAGGGCCTTGAAGGGGTCCACGACCACCGGCAGCGGCTCGTAGTCGACCAGGACGGCCGCCACGCCGTCGGCCGCCGCGTAGCGACTGTCGGCCACGATGGCGGCGACTTCCTGGGCCTGGTACATGACCGTGTCGGTGGGCAGGACCATCTGCCTGTCGCCGGCCAGAGTCGGCATCCAGTGGAGGCCGGCCGCCTCCAGGTCCCTGCCGGTGATGACGGCCAGGACGCCCGGCACCTTGAGCGCCTCGCTGGCGTCGATCCCCCTGATCGTGGCGTGGGCATAGGGGCTGCGGACGATGTCCAGCCAGAGCATCCCCGGCAGCATGACGTCCTCGATGTACTCGCCCTTGCCGCGGATGAAGCGGGGGTCCTCGCGGCGCTTGAGGGCGTGGCCCATGCCGCCCACTTCGGGCGTGGTGGTGGGCGCCTGGGCGTGGTACGTCTCGCTCATCTCGCCTACCTCCCGCCCGCGGCGACTGACGCCTGCTCGGCGGTCCCCGCCCCCGCCGCCCGCAGCTCGGCGGCGGCCTGCTGGACGGCCTTGACGATGTTCACGTAACCGGTGCAGCGGCAGAGGTTGCCGCTGATCCCCTCCCGGATCTCGGCCTCGGTCGGGTCCGGGTTCTGGCCGAGGAGCCAGGTCGATTCCATGATCATGCCGGGCGTGCAGAAGCCGCACTGGAGGCCGTGCTGGTCCCAGAAGGCCTGCTGGAGCGGGTGGAGCTTGCCGCCCTGTTCCAGCCCCTCGATCGTCGTCACCTCGGCGCCGTTGGCCTGGACGGCCAGCACGGTGCAGCTCTTGGCGCTGCGGCCGTCGAAAATCACGGTGCAGGCGCCGCAGTGGCTGGTGTCGCAGCCGACGTGCGTCCCCGTCAGGCCGAAGGCGTCGCGCAGCAGGTGAGCCAGCAGGAGGCGTGGCTCGACGTCGGCCTCGCGCGGCTGGCCGTTGACGGTGACCCGGACGTGCTGAGTCGTCACGTGCTCGTCCTCCCGGTCAGGTGGCGCCGCGCGCCCGAGCGACGGCCCGACGCAGCGCCCGCAGGGTCATCTCGGCGGCCATCGCCCGCTTGTAGTCCACCGGGCCGTGGCCGTCGGCGGCGGGCCGGGATTGGGCCGCGGCGGCCTGCGCCGCCCGCCGGAAGAGCTCCTCGGTGGGGGTGCCGCCCCGCAGGACGGCCTCGGCGTCGGTGGCGGCGAAGGCGGTCTCGGCCACGGCTGCCAGGCCGACGCCGGCCTCGGCGATCGTGCCGTCGTCGGCCAGGCTGAGCTGGACGGCCGCGGCGGCGGTCGCGAAGTCGCCGGCCTTCCGCTCGATCTTGGCGTAGGCCCCGCCGGAGCGGTCACCCGGCCGCGGGACGCGGACCTCGGTCAGGAGCTCGGTCGGCTCGATGGCCGTCTGGAACGTGTCGAGGAAGAAGGCGCGGGCCGGCACTGTCCGCTCGCCGTCCGCGCTGCGGCAGACGAGGCTGCCCCGGGCCGCGATCAGGACGGCCGGCCAGTCGGCCGACGGATCGGCGTGAGCGCAGCTGCCGCCGATCGTGCCCCAGTTGCGGACCTGGGGATCCCCGATGCCGCCCGCCGCATCCCGCAGCAGCGGATAGCGGGCGGTGACCGTGGCGTCCTCGTGGATCGCGCGGTGTGTCGCGCGGCCGCCGATGCGCAGCTCCTCGGCCGTCTCGACGATCCGGTCGAGGCCGTCCAGGTCGCGGATGTCGACGAGCAGCGCGGGCTGGGCCATGCGGAGCTTGAGCAGCGGGAGGAGGCTGTAACCGCCGGAGAGGACCTTGGCCTCGCCCTCCCGTTCCTTGAGGATCCGGAGCGCGTCGGCGAGCGCCGGCGGCCGCACGTAGTCGAACTGCGCAGGGATCATCGCCGGGCCGACCTCCTTCCGCTGCCGGCGCGAGGGCGCCGGTGGGGGACGCTGCCCGCGTTTCGCGGGCCTTCAGCGGTTCGGTCGTTCGAGCGGCTCGGTGCCCGGTTCTGCGGGGTCGGGAGCGGGTCGGGACGCGCGGGGGGCTCCGAGGCGGCGGAACGATGGGCGGGATGGTAGTCCGGGGCCGTTGCAGGGTCAACGAAGCGGGCCGCAGGCGCCCCGGCGTCGCGCG
>JAJYJO010000137.1 GCA_021789435.1 Chloroflexota bacterium | reverse complement strand
CGGCTGCTCCAGGAGCGGCTCGGGGCCATGATCGCCGACCCGCACGATGCGCCGATGCCCCGGGGCGCGCCGGCTCCGCCACCGGGCATGGCCCTCGATTCGCTCGCGCAGTGGCGGGCGGAACGCGCCCGCACCCTCGCCTGGCTCAACACCCTGGGCCCGGCCGAGCTGGAGCGGGCGGGCATCAGCCCCCGCTTCGGCCGGATCACCGCCCGCGAGCAGGTCGTCGAGTGGGCCTACCACGACCTCGATCACCTCCGCCAGCTGCTGGTCGCGATCGAGACGAGCCTCTACCCGTCGATCGGCGGCTACCGGGCGCTCTACCCGGCCCCGTTTCCGAGCGCGCCCGGCCGGGCCGCGAATGACGGCGCTCCACGGACGCCGGCCGGCTGACCGAGGAGCTCGCGGCCGATCCGCGATGGGCCGCGAGGCTGGGCGCGCGCGGCCGACTGGTCAGGCGCTGCCACGTTCGGGGTGCCGATCGGACACATAGTCTCCGGCCGGTCGACGGAACCCCACGGACAGGCGGTTCCAGCCGTTGATGGCCACGATCGCCAGGCTCAGCGCCACGCGTTCTCGTGGCGTGAAGTTGCGCTCCACCTCGGCATAGACGTCGTCGGGGGCACCGGTCCCGGGCAGCAGCGTGAGTGCCTCGGACCAGGCCAGGGCGGCCCGCTCCCGGGGCGTGAAACAGGGCGCGTGGACTCGTCGCCGACGTGCAGCGAGACGTGACCCTCCCGAACCAGGACGCTCACGTGGCCTCGCGGATCGTCCTCGTCGAAGCGGACTCCGGCCCTGAGCGCGACGAGGACCAGGCGGAAGGCCTTCGACTTCACGAGCGTCTTCGCGTTCCGGTCGCGCTCCCGGTACGGGCGTTCGGCCTTAGCCGCTCCAGTTCCTCCGCGAAGTCGAAGCAGAGCAACGGGGCCGCGAGCACGTGCGACTCACGGATCGGCTCGGCAGTGCTCGCCGAACGATGCTCGACGCTGCGCCGTTCCACCGGTCCTCCTCCGCGGAGTCCGAGGCTCATGCTCGGTCGCCGGATGGACTCCCGTCCATCCTTGTCCACGCAGGCTACCGCCGAGGGCAGGCGCCATCGGTCATCCACCGCACGGAAGGGGCGGCCCGGGCGGCGGAGGCCGCGCTCCCGACGCCGTCCTCGCCCGCCCTCGCGCCGACGGTTGACGGGCGGGCAGCTGGCGGAGAGGGTGGGATTCGAACCCACGAGCCCGAAGGCCTGCGGTTTTCAAGACCGCCCCGTTCAACCGCTCCGGCACCTCTCCGCGTGGCCCTGAGCACGAGATCAACTCGTCGGCGCGGCGGTCACCAATGATAGGCCGCGAAACGTGGACGACGACCGGTGGCCGCAGGCTCCGGGCCAGGGGCGGTCTCGCCGGTAGCCAATCGAGCACGGAGGTCACGCACCCCCGCAGCCCCGCCCGCGCTCGCGAAACAACCTACGGACTCGGGGACGGCAGACCGAAGAGGACGTCCGGACCCGGGTTGGGCTGGCCGGCCGGGATCAGCATGGGGCTCGCATCGACGCCCGGCGGCGGGAAGACGATGGTGTCACCGGGCCTGGGGTGGAGATAGGCCGGCAGCGTCGGCGGCACGACCGCGGGGTCCGGCGAGACGTTGTCGCGTTGGTCAGGTCCGGCGGGGCCGCCCCGCGGGTGCTGACGCCGCCGCCGGCTGCCTGGAGGATCTGCCGCGGCGGCTGGCTGAGGATGACGACGCCCGCGCCCATCACCAGCAGCACGCTCGCCCCGACCAGGAGCCTCGTCTGCATCGTCCCCCTCGTCCGGTCGCATCGGAGCGACGTACCGCGAGAGGGACTACGCTCCGGCGACGGGGTTTGTCAAGAACGAGGGCGCGCTCTTCTTGGACGAGCTGCCCGAATTCGACCGGGCCACGCTCGAGGCTCTGCGACATACCGCTCGGTTGCTCGACACGTCCGCCAAAGCGGATCCGGCGAGCCGCCATGAGTCCCGCGGCGTCCGGCGGTCGTATCGTTGAACCAGTCACCAATGAGGACTTCTGAATGCGCAGCGTGACCTATTCGATGAACGTCTCGCTTGACGGCTACATCGTCGGGCCGGACGGCGGCTTCGACTGGACTGCGCCCGACCCGGAGGTCTTTCGGTTCTGGATCGACGAGATCCGAGGGGTCGGCGTCCACCTGCTGGGACGGCGGCTGTACGAGACGATGCTGTACTGGGAGACCGCCGACCAGGATCGATCGCTCGGCGACGCGGAGCTCGAGTGGGCGGGCCTGTGGAAGCCGCTGCCGAAGGTGGTCTTCTCCACCACGCTGTCGGCGGTCGAGGGCAATGCCCGCCTGGCCTCCGGTGGCCTGGCGGAGGAGATCAAGCGGTTGCGAGCCGAGCCGGGGGAGGGCGACATCGCGATCGGCGGCGCCACTCTCGCCGCCGAGGCGGCCGCGCACGACCTGATCGACGAGTACCGGGTGATCGTCTACCCGGTCCTGGTCGGCGGTGGCACGCCGTTCTTTCCCCGGCGCGAACGCCGGGTGCATCTCGATCTCGTCGAGACGCACACCTTCAGCTCCAGAGTCGTCTACCTGCGCTACCGCGTGGCGCGCTAAGGACGTCGCCTGCCGTCGCGTGTACCTCGCGAAGGCTGTCCAACTCCGGGAGTACGGGTCCAGGCACGTGCCCGCTCCCCACTTGACCTTGAAGCCACTCGAAGGTGTAGCGTCCGGCCATGCGAGTGTCGGAGCTTGCGAAGCGGGCCGGAGTCGCACCGTCCGCGATCCGCTTCTACGAGCGGACCGGCGTGCTGCCGGCCGCGGCGCGGCGCGCCAACGGCTATCGCGACTACGGCGACGATGCGCTGGTCCGGCTGCGGCTGGTGGTCGCGCTTCGGCGGCTGGACCTGCCGGCACTCGACGCCGGACGGGTGGCCGCCCGTTGCCTGGAGGGCCGCCCGCTCGACGTGGACCTCGGCCCGGTACTCGCCGAGCAGAGGGCGGCGATCGCCCGGCGGCGGGCGGAGCTCGACCGGCTGGAGGCCGAGCTGGCCGACCTGGAAGAGACGGTCGCCGCCGCGGGACGCGACCAGCGGGAGGCACCGATGACCGGCCGGCCGATCCGGGTGCTGTTCGTCTGCACCGGCAACAGCGGCCGGAGCCAGATCGCCGAGGCCATGCTCCGCGAGCTCGGCGGCGTCGACTTCGAGGCCTTCTCTGCCGGGACCCTGCCCGGGGAGGTCAGCCCGTGGACGGTCCGTGTGCTGGGCGAGGTCGGCATCGACTGGTCGGCGGCCCGGTCCAAGTCGGTCGACACGTTCGTGGGCCAGCCCTTCGACTACATCGTCACGGTCTGCGATCGCGCCCGCCAGGCCTGCCCGGTCTTTCCCGGCGAGCACGACGCTCTCCACTGGGGGCTTGACGACCCGGCCGAGGTCGAAGGGACCGCGGAGCAGAAGCTGGCCGCCTACCGCCGGACCCGGCAGGAGCTGGCCGCCCGCCTGCGGCCCTTCGTGGAGCTCGCCCGCCGCAGCCGCGGCCGCTCGGCGCTCGGCTGACGGGACGGTTCTTCGGAGGTGGCCCGAACGGCGGCGACGGCCCCCTCAGCCGACGGGCGCTGTCGACGCCTCCAGGGACTTCGCGAGATCCCCGAAGTTCTCGACCGCGGTCCGCACGCTCCGCCCGATCGAGCGCTCGACGAAGAGCAGGTCGGCGAGGTCGCCGGCCAGGTTGTCGGCGAGGTCGTAGTCCAGCTCCACGCTCACTTCCACGCCGGCGCCCACCGGAGCGAAGCGCCAGGACCAGGTGAAGCGGAGGTCGGGCCCGGCGAAGCCGACCAGCATCAGGCGCCGGGGTCGCTCGGCCGAGATCGCCTCGATCCGGGCATCCAGCTGCCGCCCCGCGATGCGGAGGACACCACGGAACGCGGCGCCCGGTCGGTCCAGCGCCCCGGCCACGTCCGTGACGCGGCAGAAGAGCGGATCCCAGTCCGGGTAGCGCTCCGGCCGGACCACCACCTCCCAGGCCGCCTCCGGCGTGGCATCCAGGTGTCCGCTGTAACGCACATGTCCCATCGGGCCACCTCGCTGGCTCCCGGCGCGGACGCTCCTCGCCGCAGGGCGAGGCCGGCATGGCCCCGGCCCCGCGGCCGCTCCATCATCCGGCTCGGCGCTCGACCGCCGCCAGAGCCATCCGTCACCGGCGCCCGGGTCGCACCGTGCCGGGGCCGGCCCGGGAGCGGTCGCGGGGTGCCGCGGGGCAG
>JAJYJO010000046.1 GCA_021789435.1 Chloroflexota bacterium | reverse complement strand
GATCGAATAGATGACTGGTCAGACGAGACCCGACCCTGGTGTTGCGGCCACGGACCCGGAGGCATCCCAGATGAGCCCATCGACCCACCCGCCGCCTTGACTCGGCCCGCTCCTTCATAGATGACAGTGGTGAGAAGGCGCGTCGCGGCCACGCCGACCATCGGCCCGGCGGCCACGGCGCGAGCGGCCATCCGCCGCCCCACGATCCGGTGGATCACGTCGCAGGCCTCGATGATGCCGGGCTCAGCCAGCCGGTAGACGACCGTGGTGCTCACGCGGCGACCCTCGACGAGGCCGGCGCCGCGGAGGACCGCCAGGTGCTGGCTCGCGTTGGGAAGGGCCACCCCGATCTCTTCGGCCAGCTCGCCGACCGTGTGCTCCCCGGAGCGGAGGGCGTCGATCAGCATCAGCCGCTTGGGATCCGTCAGGACCTTGCAGACCTCCGCGTGGAGGCGATAGCGCTCGAGGTCGAGTTCGGGAAGCACAGGCATCTCGTCCCAGGCCGTCCCGACGGGCGTCGGGAACCGGCCACGACGATAGCACGGCTTGCGTCCTTGCGCAACTGGCGGATCAGCGGTTCGGCTGAGCTGCGCGGAGACCGTCGTGGGGTGGCCGCGCCCCCGAAGCTGCCGCCGATCTCCATCCTCCCTCCATCGGCCCTCCACCGGGGCGGCCCAGCCTGTCGAGGTCGGACGCGAGGTCCCACCCGAGGGGGTCGGCCGTACGGCGCCCGCAGCGACAGGGAGATGAACCATGCGTCGATGGATCACCGCATTCGCCGGAGCCGGGATGGCCGTGCTCCTCCTCGTGACCGTCGCCATCGCCGCCGGCCCCACGGCATCCCCGGGGGCCTCGAACGGCGGCGGCGGCAACGGCGCGGCCGTCCAGGCGATGGACGCCGTCGCCGATCTGCTGGGCCTCACCCGGGCCCAGGTCCAGGAGCAGCGGCAGGACGGCCAGAGCCTGGCCCAGATCGCCGCCGCCCGCAACGTCGATGTCCAGAAGCTGATCGACGCGCTGACCGCGCAGTGGCGCGAGCGGATCGACACCCGCGTCCAGAACGGTGCGCTCACCGCCGCCGAGGCGACCCAGCTGAAGTCCCAGCTGGAGCTGCGGGCCAAGGCGATGGTCGAGCAGGCGGCCCCGGGCGGGATGCGCGGCGCGGCCGTCGGCGCCGGGCCGGCTGCCGGCAACGGCGCCGGACCGGGCGCGGGCACGGGGACCGGCCAGCGCGGCAGCGGGACCGGGACCTGCGACGGGACCGGGCCCCACGGAGCCGGACAGTCCTGACCGCCGACGCGGCAGGGTCGATTTCGGGACGGTCGGGCCTTGCGGGCCCCGGCCGTCCCTTCGATGGTGGGGCCATGAGCTCACGCATCCTGGTCGTCGACGACGAGCCCCACATCGTGGCCGTCCTGCGGGCCTACCTCGAGCGCGAGGGCCACGAAGTCCTGACCGCGGCCGACGGCGAGGCGGCGCTCGAGCTGGCGACCGGCGCCCGCCCCGACCTGCTGGTCCTCGATGTGATGCTGCCCGGCCGGTCCGGTTTCGAGGTCCTGCGAGCCCTTCGCGCCGCCGGCTCCGACCTGCCGGTGATCCTGCTCACCGCCCGCGACGATGTGATCGACCGGGTGGCTGGCTTGGAGCTGGGGGCGGACGACTACGTCCCCAAGCCGTTCGAGCCGCGCGAGCTGGTCGCGCGCGTGGGCGCGATCCTGCGCCGGGCAGCCCGGACCGCAGCGGCGGACGGCGCGGCCGCGGCCCGGACGTGGCGGCTCTTCGACCTGGAGGTCGCGCCCGAGGCCCACGTGGCCAGCCGGACGGACGGGCCGCTGGCCCTGACCCGCGCCGAGTTCGAGCTGCTGGCCGCGCTGGCCGAGCAGCCCAATCGCGTCTGGACCCGGGAGCAGCTCGGCGAGCGCGTCTTCGGCGAGGCCTTCGCCGCCTTCGACCGGACCATCGACAGCCACGTCAAGAACCTCCGCCGCAAGCTCGGCTCGCGGCCCGATGGCGGGCCGTACCTCCAGACCGTTCGCGGCGTCGGCTACCGGGCCGCCCGGCCGGACGAGCGGTGAGCCTCCGCGTCCGGCTGGCCCTGGCTTTCGCCGGCGTCGCCCTCGCAACCGCGGCCGCGGTGGCGATCGCGACCCCGTTCGTGGTCAACCAGGGTTTCGCCCGGCTCCAGGCCGAGCTCGCCGGGGCTTCCCCCAGCCCTTCGGCCGACGGCTCGGCTGGGCGGCGCGGCGGGGCCGGCGGGCCGCCGGTGGCCAGCGTCGCGCCCGGGGCCGGCCGGGGACTGATGGCCGGCCAGCACCTGGCCAAGCTCGAGCAGGACACCAGCCAGACGCTGATCCTGGTGGCCCTCGGCGCCGCGATCGCCGCCTCGATCATCGGGGCGATCGCGGCCGGCCGCCTGGTCCGCCCGCTCCGCCGCCTGGAGCGAGCCTCGGCTGCCGTCGCCCGGGGCGAGCTCGGCCAGCGCTCGGGCCTGGCCGACCGCGGGGATGAGCTGGGCCAGCTCGGTCGCTCGTTCGACACCATGGCCGCCGAGCTCCAGCGATCGGATGAGCTGCGGCGCCGCTTCCTCCAGGACGCGGCCCACGAGCTGCGGACTCCGCTGGCCGTCATCGACGCGACCGCCAGCGCGGTCCTCGACGGCGTCTACGCCCACGAGGACCGCCACCTTCAGACGATCCGCGACCAGTCGCGGCTCCTGGCCCGGATCGTCGACGACCTGCGGACGATCAGCCTGGCCGAGGGCGGCGCCCTGACCCTGCGCCGCGAGGCGGTCTCGGTGGCCGACCTGGTCCGGGAGGCGGCGGCGGCCCAGGCCCCCCTCGCGGCCGACCGCGGCGTCACCCTCCTGGCCGAGCCGCCGGAACCAGGGCTCCTCGTAGAGGGCGACCGGGACCGCCTGGCCCAGGTCGTGGGCGCCCTCCTCGACAACGCGATCCGCCACACGCCGGCCGGCGGCCAGGTGCGCCTCGCGGCGGACCGCGCCGGCGACCGGATCCGGCTGGAGGTCGCGGACACGGGCCGCGGCATCGCGCCCGCCGACCTGCCCCACCTCTTCGACCGCTTCTACCAGGCCGATCCGTCCCGCGACCGGGCCACCGGCACGAGCGGCCTGGGACTGGCGATCGTGCGGGCCCTCGTCGAGGCGCACGGCGGCCGCGTCGGCGCGGCCAACCGGCCGGCCGGCGGCGCCGTCTTCTGGCTGGAGCTCCGGGCGGCCCGCCCGGGCACCGGCTGACGGACCCCGTCGCCGGCCGCCCGCGCCCCCGGCGGGCGGCCATGTATCCTTCCGGCCCGGGATCTCGTCTTCCGAGCAGAGAGGCGGGCAGCCTGCCCGCCGAAGGACTCGAGGAGACGAGATGAAGCTGCCGCAGAACGAGAGCACCATGGACCGGATCGTCCGCATCGTGCTGGGGGTGATCCTCCTGGCCGCCGTCGCCGCCGGCGCCGCAACCGGGCCCTGGCTCTACGTCGCGGGTGTCGTCGGCGTGCTCGCCCTGCTGACCGGGCTGTTGGGCTTCTGCCCGCTCTATGCGCTGCTGCGGATCAGCACGCGGCCGAACTATCGCTGACGGACGGCATGGCGGAGGCGGCAGCGGCGCAGGGTCCCGGACGCCCGGGCGACGCCTTTGCCGCCCGCCTGGCCGATGAGCTGCCGCGCCTGGTCAGCCTGGCCAGCCGCCTGCTGGCCGACGCCGACCTGGCCGAGGACTGTGCCCAGGAGACGGTCGTCGGCGCCTGGCGCCGACGCGACCAGCTGCGCGACCCGGCGGCCCTGCCAGCCTGGCTCCGCCGCAGCCTGGTCAACCGGATCATCGACCGGTCCCGGCGGCGGCACGACGAGCTCGACATCGACGCGGTCGAAGCCGACTGGCAGGACGACACCTACTCGGTCCAGCCCGAGCGGGTCCTGGAGCGGGCAGAGCTGCGGGACGACCTGGAGGACGCCCTGGCCCGCCTGCCGGTCATCTACCGCGTCCCGGTGGTTCTGCACGACGCGCTCGGCTGGACGGCCGCCGAGGCCGCCGCGGCGATGGGTGTGAGTCTTCCGGCGGCCAAGCAGCGGCTCCGGCGCGGCCGGATGATGCTGGTGACGGCGCTCGCGGAGGACGATGCCCGCCGGCGGGCCAGCCTGGCCCAGCCGCTCCGCTGCTGGCGGGCCCGGCGCCACGTCTCGGCCTACCTCGACGGCGAGCTGGACCCGCCGACCCGAGCGCAGGTGGAGGCGCACCTGGAGACCTGCCCCACCTGTCCCCCGCTCTACGCCAGCCTCGTCGGCGTCCGCGCCTCGCTCGGCGGCCTGCGCGACCCGGACACCGTCGTCGAGGCGGAGATCGCCGGCCGGATCCGGCTGCGTCTCGACGAGGAGCAGGCGGGGCCCTCCTGACCGGGCGGCCGTCGATCCGGAGCGGAGCGTCGGCATCGGCCGAGTCGCGCGACGTACCAGCCGCGCCGCCGACATCGATCTTCCCGCTCCTTTAGAGTGAGCCCCATGGCACTGCTCGTCACCGCCCATGGGATCCCGCCCGAGTCGGCCGCGCCGATCGAGCGCATCTCCCTCCACCTGCCCGCCGGGAGACTCGCCTGAGCGTGGCCGCCACGCCGCACCGGCCGGCCACGCCGCGATGAGCGACGTCCACCGCCTGGTCGCCGAGGTCGGCCTCGGCCTGGCCCTGCTGGCCATCGCCTTGTCGGTCGCCTTCGTCGTCATCGGTCGGCGGCCGGGCCGTCTCATCGTGATCAGCCTGGCCTTGGTGGCCCTGGCCATGGTCGTCGCGGCCGGCCTGGGGCTGATCCTGCTGGTCTCGGGACCGGGTCCCCACGACCCGCTTCACCTTCTCTACGGCGCGCTCAGCCTCGTCGCCATCCCCGCCACCCTGGTCTTCGCCGCTCGCCGGCCGGCCCGTCAGCAGGCAGCCGTCACCGCGATCGGGATGGTGGTGCTCGCCCTGCTCGTGCTGCGCCTCTTCCAGACCGGCTGAGGCAGCCCGGGCGGCGCTCCTCACCCGCGGGCCGGGACCTGGCCCCAGTTCCCGCCATTCGGAGGCCCCGCCGGATCTTCTCACTCTTCCGCCGCACCACGCCCCGGACCAACGTCGACGATCTCGATCGTCTCCTGCGGGCCGGCACGATCCACCTCCTCGCCGTGGCGGCAGGGCTCCGGCGGTCGACAGGCCGTCTGGCACTGGCGGCCGCCGACCCGGCGGTGACGAAATGGGCCTGCCTCCGGCGGCGGGCCGGACGGCCGGAGCGGGCCATGACGCAGCAGCGGGAGCCGAGACGGCATGACGATCGCATGGAGCGCCGGGATGGCGAGCGGGTCAACGGTCCTGGACGCGGAGCACCGGCGGCTGGTGGAGCGGGTTGACGGGCTGGTCTCAGCCCTGGAAGAGGGGCAGGGCCGGCCGGACCTGGAGCACGCCCTGCGCTCCCTCGGCGACGTCGCCGTCCGCGAATTCGGGCGCGACGAGGACTGCCCCTTCCGGGACCGCTGCCCGGCGGTGGCGGCCAACGGCCAGGCGCACGCCGAACTGATCGGGATCCTCGCCCGCATCCGCCGCGACGTCGAGGCCGGCCCGCGGGGCCAGGGCGAAGACGAGAGCGCCGGCGAGGCGCGCCGCGCCCTCGTCGGCTGGCTCGGCCGCTACCTGCCGGGGGCGTCCGCCGCCACGTTGCCCTGCGTCGAGGCCGCGCACTGAGAGTCTCCAGCCGATTGCGCGTCCACCCGTCCCGTCCCGATGAGGGGGCCGCTCCACTTCCTCACGACGGCGTGGGGCCCTGCTGGGCACGACGCTCGTGATCTGTCCGCGCGATCGCCCCTTCGCCGTCGAGGGCGGATGCGGCACGGGCTGACGCGCCAGTCGCCCGGCTGCGTCGGCTCGACCCGCAGCCGCCCGCAGAGGCAGGCGGCTTCGCGGGGGCGCCGCACCGCTCACCGCGGCACGGCCCGCATAGAGGATCGCCCCGCCGGACCGGCGGGGCGATCGACGTTGCGGCCTCGTTCCGATCGGGACTCCGGCTCAGCCCACGGCCGCCGCGCTGCGGTCGCCGGCGGGGAGTCCGAGACCGGCCCGGACCCGGCCGCCCAGTTCCGCGTCGACCCTGGTCCAGTAGTCGAGCGCCCGCGCCAGCACGTCGCCCTCGACCCCGCCCCGCAGGTGGCCCACCACGTTGGCGACCAGGTGGTCCCGGTCCGTCGCCGTGAGCACCTTCCGGTAGAGCGTGCCGGCCTGGCCGAAGTCGTCGTCCTCCCGATGCAGCCGGTAGGCGGCCCGGACGATCTCGCCCCCGACCTCCCAGCCGGGATCGCCGAAGCGCTGCGGGTCGGCCTCGGGTCCCCCAAAGCTGTTGGGGGCGTAGACGGGCTGCGCTCCGGCATGCCGGTAGCGCATGGCCCCGTCCTTGTTGTACGAGTGGACGGGGACGTGCGGCTGGTTGATCGGGAGCTGCAGGTAGTTGGTGCCGATGCGGTGGCGGTGGGTGTCCGGGTAGCTGAAGAGCCGCCCGAGCAGCATCTTGTCGGGGCTCGGACCGACCCCCGGCACCATGTTCGCCGGCTCGAAGGACGCCTGCTCGACCTCGGCGAAGTAGTTCTCCGGGTTGCGGTCCAGGACCATCCGGCCGACCTTGATCGGCGGGAAGTCAGCGTGCGGCCAGACCTTGGTCAGGTCGAAGGGGTTGAAGCGGTAGTCGGCGGCCGCCTCGAAGGGCATGACCTGGACCTCGAGCGTCCACGAGGGATGTTCGCCCCGGGCGATCGCGTCGTGCAGGTCGCGCAGGTGGAAGTCCGGGTCCTCGGCGGCCATCGCCCGGGCCTCGGCGTCGGTGAAGCTGGCGATGCCCTGGTCGGTCTTGAAGTGGTACTTCACCCACGACCGGCGGCCGGCGGCGTTGATCCACATGAAGGTGTGGCTGCCGTAGCCGTTCATGTTCCGCCAGCTCCACGGCGTGCCGCGATCGCTGAACAGGATCGCCACCTGGTGGGCCGACTCCGGAGAGAGCGTCCAGAAGTCCCATTGCGCCTGGTTGGAGCGCAGGTTGGTGTCCGGCATCCGCTTCTGCGAATGGATGAAGTCCTGGAACTTGGACGGGTCGCGGATGAAGAAGACCGGGGTGTTGTTGCCGACCAGGTCGTAGTTGCCCTCGTCCGTGTAGAACTTGAGGGCAAAGCCCCGAGGGTCGCGGACGGTGTCGGCGGAGCCCAGTTCCCCGGCCACGGTGGAGAAGCGGGCGAAGACCGGGGTGCGCTCTCCCGGCCGCGCCAGGAATGCCGCCCGGGTCAGCTCGGAGACGTCGGCGGTCACCTCGAAGAAGCCGTGGGCGCCGCCGCCCTTGGCATGCACCACCCGCTCCGGCACCCGCTCGCGGTTGAACTGGGCCATCTTCTGGATCAGGTAGTGATCCTGGAGCAGGATCGGCCCGTCCGGGCCGGCGGTCAGGGAATGCTCGTCGCTCGGTGCCGGGATCCCGGCATCGGTCGTGGTCAGCGGTCGCCGATCGGCCATGGCGCGTCTCCTTGTCCGGATGGTGCTGCGGTCGTCCTGCCTCGGCAGGTGGGGCACAGGCCCCAGAAGGTGATCTCGGCTTGGTCGATTGCGAAGCCGGCGGCGTCGGACGGGTCCAGGCACGGCGCCGCCCCGACGACGCAGGCCACATCTGCGGTCGCGCCGCAGGTGCGGCAGACGATGTGGTGGTGGTTGTCGCCGACCCGGCTCTCGTAGCGGGCGGGGCTCCCGGCCGGCTCGATCCGCCGCACCAGGCCGGCAGCGGCGAAGGCGTCCAGCACGCCGTAGACGGCCTGGGTCGAGACCGACCCGATGCGTGCCCGCACGGCGGTCGCGATCTGCTCGGAGGTGGGGTGCTCGGGCGAGCCGTCCAGGACGTCGAGGACCGCCAGGCGCGGCGCCGTCACTCGCAGGCCGGCGACGCGGAGGCGTTCGGGGCGGGGGTCGGCGGACGCGGTCGGCACCGCGCCAGAGTAGGCGACTTCTCTTGACCCTGTCAAGAAAGCGTCCTGATCGCAAGAAGCTCGTCGGCGCCCGGCACGCCCGGCACGGGGAGCATCGGCCCGACCCGCTGAGCGATCGATCGGCTTCCGTCAACCTGGGCCGCAGTGTTCAGGCGTCAGGTGCTTCGCGCTCCGCTGACCGGCGACTCTCGCGGACGAGGTCCGTGAACAGCGCCGCCGTCCAGCTGAACCGGTCGCTGCCGTGGCCCGACCCGTCGAGCGGGTCGAAGTACTCGCGGAAGCCCGACCGGCGCACCAGCTCGACCGAGCTGGCCACGATCTCGTCGGCCAGGCCCGCCCGACCGTGCTGGCGGAGGCCGTGCCAGAGGAGCCAGTTCGTGTTCAGCCAGACCGGTCCCCGCCAGTAACGCTCCGGGTCGAAGTCGGCGGCTCGCTCGTCATAGGTCGGCACGACGTAGTGCGCGCCGCGGCCACGCGCGTGGAAGGAGGGAGATTCGAGCTCCCGGCAGATGGCGGCCACGATCGGCTCCGGCAGCTCCGGGTCCAGGAGGGGGGCGAACGAGACGATCGTGTCCTCCGGCTCGCGCTCGTCGCGGCGCACGTCCCAGGCGCAGAACCGCTGGCGCTCGCCGATCCAGAGCTCGCGGAGCAGCGCCCGGTGGAGCCGCGTCGCCGCCAACCGATGGGGCGCCGGGTCGGTTCCCACCAGGCCGGCGATCTCGACCAGCGCGTGCTCCGACCAGAGCCGGATCGCGTTGAAGAGAGGATCCGCGATCAGGAAGGGCGACGCGGCCACGACCTTCGCGTCGTCGTAGTCCGCCGCCCGCTCCAGCGTCAGCAGGTAGACGAACCGCTCGTAGTCCGCGTCGGTGGGCCGGTCGGCGGCCGATGCGTGATCGAGGTCGTGGCGCCGGTAGGCAGGCAGGCTGCCGGGCGGGACCCGGATCCGGTCGAAGTCGCGGTCCCAGGCCGGCGAGTCGTCGAGCCCGGACTCCCAGGGGTGGACGATGAGCGCCACTCCCCTGCCGCCCGGATCCCGCGGCCCGGCGAGGTACTCGTGCTGGGCGGCGAGGCCCGGATAGAGCCGCCGCAGCCAGGCGAGTGACGCCTCGCGCTCGGCGGGGGGCGCGTGACGGTGGACCTCCAGCGCGGCCCGAGCGTGGATCGGTGGCTGGGTGATCCCGGAGGTTGGCCGGCCCCGGGGGGCCGCCGGCGAGCGGCTGGTCTGCCAGACGTCCGGCCCCGGGAAGTACGCCTCCGCCGGGGCGGCTGGATCGAAGACGATGGAGGGCAGCATGCCGGTCATCCACTGCCCGGCGAAGAGGGTCTCGAGCTCGAGCCGGGCTCGAGCGGCGTCGTTCCACGAGCGGCCGATCGCGATGAAGGCCGAGTCCCAGCTCCACTGGTGCGGGTAGAGCGCCTGCGAGGGTCGCGTGTAGCTGCCGGTCCAGTTCGCGTCGAGGACGTCGCGGGCGGCCGCCAGCAGGTCATCGGTCGCTCGCAGCGCCTCCTCGAGGCTGCCGCCGCTCGGATGGCTTGCCCAGTGGGTCGTGCCCGGCGCCCGTCGCACGTCGGGGAGTATTCCCGATCTTCGGGCGTGGCGCCCGGCGGGGGCCGGAAGGACCGGCCGCGACCCACGACGGATGTCGCCGGAGGCCCCATCATGGCAGCCCCCAGCGCCCCATCGGCGTTCGCAACAGACAGGCAACAGACAGGGAGGTGCCGAATGCTCCCCCATCCTGCCGCCGCCGTCGGCGCCGCCGACGACGACGAGGACCTCCTCGCAGACCTGCTCCATCCGCGCTCCATCAGCGATGATGATCGGGCCAGGTTCGAAGGCTACCTGGCCGAGATCTTCACGGCCCTCGGGCTGGACCTCACCACGCCTGCCACGGCGCCGACTCCCCGGCGCCACCTGCAGGCTCTCTACGACGCGACCATCGGCTACGAGGGTGACCCGAAGATCCTGACCGCCTTCCCGACGGTCTGCCGGGGCGGCAGGAACTGCGAGCTGGCCCAGGTGGTGGAGGGCCCGATCCCCTTCTTCTCGCTCTGCGAGCACCACGCTCTGCCCTTCTTCGGCGAGGCCTGGGTCGGCTACGTCGCCCACGAGGGGATCATCGGCATCAGCAAGCTGACCCGGCTCGTCCGCGTCGTGACCCGCCGCTTCGGCGTCCAGGAGGCGATGACCCACGAGATCGCCGACGAGCTGACCCGGCTGCTGGAGCCGCACGGCGTGGCGGTCTACCTCGAGGCCCACCACCTGTGCACCCAGATGCGCGGCGTGCGCGAACTGCACCCGAAGACCCGCACGACCGCCTTCCGGGGCACGTACACCGACGGCGATGCGCTCCGGAGCGAGTTCTTCGACGTGGCCGGCCTGCGTCGGCCACGGTGATCCCCGGCCCCACGCGGGCACCGGCGGGCGACGACCGCGCCCCACTGCCGCGCCCGACTGCGTCCGCGGTGCCGGACTGCCCGCTCCGCGCGGCCTTCTGGCGCTGCGCAGGCTGCGGCCGCATCTACTGACGGGGCCCGCGCTACCGACGAATGCAGCGCCTGATCGCCGCGCTGACCGAGGTCGTGGACGGCGCGGCGGGTCGACCGCAGCCTGGCTGAGCGCGCTCATCCGGACCGGCGCCGGCCCTGGCGGGCCTGCAGCCTCGCCTCGAAGTTCGGCACGCGCGGGCCGCCGCCGTGCGCCCGGCGACCCGTCCACCGCGGCGCCACGCTGCCCCCGGGCTATGCTTGCCTCCTGACCGGCCCACGCAGCGAAGGCGCGACCATGACCGAGTTCGCCAGGATCGTCGTGAACGGGGAGGCGCGCGAGCTTGCCGCCGTGCCCGACCGCAGCCTGCTCTCCGTGCTCCGCGAGGAGCTCGGGCTGCTCGGCGCCAGGCCCGGCTGCGGCGAGGGCGCCTGCGGCGCCTGCACGGTGATCGTCGACGGCCAGCCGGTCCGCGCCTGCCAGACCCGTCTCTCCGAGGCCGATGGCACCGCCGTCACCACGGTGGAGGGACTGGCCCGCGACGGGACCCTTCACCCCGCCCAGCAGGCCTTCCTCGAGGTCGGTGCCCTGCAGTGCGGCTACTGCACGGCCGGCATGATCATGAGCACGGTCGCGCTGCTCGAGCAGGACGCTCACCCTTCGGAGGCACGGATCAGGGCGGCCTTGGCCGGCAATATCTGCCGCTGCGGCACCTATCCGCGCATCCTCCGCGCCGTCCGGCGGGCCTCGGAGCTGACCCGCGGTGTCGGTGGCCGCCCGCAGCTCGGCCAGCCGGCCGCCCCCTTGGGGGCGCCGCGCGAGGTCGCCCGGCCCCGCCGACCATGGGACCTGGCCGGCCCGGAGGAGCGCGACTACTTCGACGTCCTCCCCGAAGGGCTGGTCGTCGTCCGCGAGCCCGGTCGGGCAGGTGCGCCCGCCGCCTGGACCACCAGCGCCGGGGCCTGGCTCCACGTCGGCGCCGACGGGGTCGTGACAGCCTTCACCGGCAAGGTCGACGTCGGGCAGGACAACCGGACCGCGCTCTCTCTGCGCGTCGCCGAGGAGCTCCGGGTGCCCCTCGGCGCCGTGCGCCTGGTCATGGGCGACACGGACCTCAGCCCGCACGACCTGGGCACGTTCGGCAGCCGCTCCATGCCCGACGCCGGCGAGCACCTCCGCCGGGCGGCGGCGGCCGCGCGCGAGTGCCTGATCGACCTGGCGGCGGAACGCTGGGATGCCGACCGGGCGGACCTCGCCGTGGCCGACGGCCGCGTCAGCCGCACCGATGGCGAGAACTGCACCTACGGCGAGCTCGTTCGCGGCCTCCGGCGGGTGGAGATCGCGGACGGCGATCCCCCCCTCACGCCCGGCCCCGACGAGCGGGTGGTCGGGCACCCGACGCCACGCCTCGTGGCGGCGGAGGTGGTGACCGGCGCCCGGCGCTACCCCTCCGACCTCTCACGGCCCGGCATGGTCCACGGCCGGGTCCTGAAGCCACCGGCGCACGGCGCGAGGCTCCGCGCGGTCGACACGACGGCCGCCGCCGCGCTGCCGGGCGTCCGCGTCGTGGCCGACGGGCCGTTCGTCGCCGTGGTCGCCCCCGATCCCATGACCGCCGGACGGGCCCTGCGGGCGATCGAGGCGCAGTGGGACCGGGAGCCGCAGCCGGCGGAGGCCGAGACCGAGGCCTACCTGCGGGCCCACCCGATCGACGAGGAGGGCTGGGAAGGGACATTCCACAAGGAGGCGGGCGACCTCGAGGGGGCCCTGGACGCCGCGCCGGTGCGGCTGGCGGCCACCTACACCACCGCCTACATCGCCCACGTCCCGATGGAGATGCGCGTGGCCCTGGCGGAGTGGGGAGACGACGGCCGGCTCACCGTCTGGACCGGGACGCAGATCCCCTTCGGCGTCCGCCGCCAGCTCGGCGAGGCGCTCGAGGTCCCCGAGGCGAAGATCCGCGTCATCGTGCCGGACACCGGCGGCGGCTTCGGCGGCAAGCACAACGGAACGGTGGCCGTGGAGGCCGCCCGGCTGGCGCGCGCGGCCGGCCGGCCCGTCAAGGTGCGGTGGACCCGCGAGGACGAGTTCCGCCACGGCTATCTCCGGCCGGCGGCGGTGATCGACGTCCGCAGCGGGGCGGGCCCGGACGGCTCCATCACGGCCTGGGCGATGCGCAACATCAACTCGGGCATGTTCGGCCTGGTCGGCCCCTACGAGATCCCCAACCAGCGCCTGGACTACCAGCCGGCCGAGACTCCGCTGGCCCAGGGCTCCTACCGGGCCCTGGCCGCGACGGCCAACCACTTCGCGCGTGAGTCGCACATGGACGAACTGGCGCATGCGCTGGACGTCGACCCGGTCCGGCTCCGGCTCGCCCACCTCCGCGACGAGCGCCTCTCGGCCGTCCTCCGCGCCGCCGCCAGACGGATCGACTGGGGCCGCCGCCGCGAGCCCGGCCTGGGGCTCGGGATCAGCTGTGGCGTCGAGAAGGGCGCCCGCGTGGCAACGGCCGTCGAGGTACACGTCGGCGCCGACCGGCGCCCTGAGATCCTGCGCATCGTCACGGCCTTCGAGTGCGGGGCGATCGTCAATCCCGACGGGCTGTCGAACCAGGTCGAGGGCGCCACGGTGATGGGCCTTGGCGGCGCGCTCTTCGAGGCCGTGCACTTCGCCGACGGCACGATCCAGAACGCATCCCTGACCGATTACCGCGTCCCCCGCATCGACGACGTGCCTCCGATCGAGGTGGTGCTCCTCGATCGGCGGGACCTGCCATCGGCCGGCGGCGGCGAGACGCCGATCGTCGCCGTGGCGCCGGCGCTGGCCAACGCGATCTTCGCCGCGACCGGCGTCCGGCTCCGGTCGCTGCCGCTCGCGCCGGACGGCGTCGTCCACTGAACGCTCCTCCTGGCGGCCGACCCGCCACGACCCCGGCCACCTCGAGGCGGCGGCAGGCCGGCCCGAAACTTAGCCTTGCCCGGGATGGCGACTGACAGGACGGACGCGAATCGCGGGCGGCACCGCCGGCGAAGTCTCGCCGCGGTCGTCATCGCCCTCGCGCTGCTCTTCATGGTGCCGTTCGTCGGCCTCAGCGCGCTTGCCCCGACTGCGCCGCACACGAGCGTCGTTGTCCCGCCGACCTGTGCGCAGGCGGTCGCCGACATCCCGGCCGACCGCATCATCGGCATCCCGGGGCGAGGATCGGGCGTCCTGCTCGCCGCCGCCGGCGACCGGGCCGTCGTCGTCGCCATCGGTCCGGCCCCATCGCCGCGTCCGCTCGCCGCGTACCTGTTCGACCGGTCGACCGCGCGCCTCCTCTGGCAGACGCCGCTCCAGAGCGATGCCGTCGTGGCGGCAATCAACCGTGGGATCGTTTTCCTCTGGGATGGCGACAACCCTCGGGGGGGAGCCCCTGCGGCGCCGGCTGAGCCAGCAGCTCGTCGGGGTAACGCTCTGGAACATCCACTACTACGACACATGCGGTTCGAGGAACTGGGCTTGAGCGCCGCCACGGCGCGAGCCTTCATCAACCTCGACCCGGACACGCCGCTACCCACCCAGGAGCTGGCGCGCCGGCTGTCGTGCGACCCCTCGAACGTGACTGCCTTCGTTGACCGGCTCGAAGAGGCCGGCCTGGTCGAGCGACGCGTGGATCGGCGGGACCGCCGCATCAAGACGCTGGCGGTCACGGACCAGGGCCGCCGGCTGCGCGACCGCATGACGACCCTCATGGCGACGGACGTGCCGACGATCGAGGCACTGTCTCCGGACGAACAGCGGGCGCTGCTCGCCCTGCTCGACAAGGCTCGAGCCGCTGCCGATGCGTACGACGCGGGCGCTCGCGACCGATGAGCGGGGCTGGCCTCGACGAGCCGGGTGTGCCATTACGCCCGGCCCGGGATCACCTGGCGCCGTGCCGCGACCGTCGCTTCCGCTCTGTCGCCGCTACGAGGCCGCTCCGGCGATGGCGGCCAGTGCGCCGAAGGCGAGCAGCAAGACGGGACATGGCGAGGGGTGGAGCATTCAGCGCTGTCCGTCGGCCGGGGCCTCGCTGTTCTCGATCAGCACCTGCAGCATCTCGCGAAGACGGTCGCGCTCGCTCGCTGCGAGAGGTGCGAGAAAAGCGCCCTCGGCCTCGTCCGTCGCCTTGGAGGCTTCGACCAGGCATCGCTCGCCTTCGGCGGTCAGCGCGACGATGTTCCTGCGCCTGTCGGCCGCGTCCGGTCGCCGCTCGACGAGGCCTTTCGCTTCGAGGCTGTCGATGAGCGTGACCATCGTCGTGCGGTCGATGGCCAGCCGCTGGGCCGCCTCCAGCTGCGACGGAGGGCTTCCCTCCGCAACGGCAGTCAAGACCGCGAGCTCACGACCGGTGATGCCGAAAGGTTCCAGCGCGGGCGCGCTGAGCGATGCGAGCCGCTCGCGTGCGTGCTTCAGGAGGAGCCCGAAACGATCGCGAATCGGCGAGACCCGCGGTCCGTGGCTGCCGTCCATGCGCATCATACTACCGAAACTGACGCGCGCGCAATGATCAGTTAGACTGACGATCATGCAAGGGAGCGATATCGCCACGACCAGGCGTCCCGTCAGCTTCGGGATCAAGACGAGCCAGGCGAACACCACCTACGACAAGGTGCTCGCGACATGGCTCGAGGCGGACCAGATCCCTGCCTTCGAGCACGCCTGGCTCTGGGATCACCTCGTGCCCCTTCGAGGCGACGTCGCCGGCCCCGCCCTCGAGGCATGGACCCTCCTCGCCGCCCTCGCGGCCCGGACGCAGCGGCTCCGTCTGGGCGTGATCGTCACGAGCAACCGGGTCCGGCCGCCCGCCGTGCTCGCCAAGATGGCCGCAACCGTCGACCAGGTCGCGGCGGGCCGGCTCGTCTTCGGGATCGGAGCCGGCGGAAGCGCCGTCAAGGATGCGGCTGGGCTCGCCTCGGTGCACCGGGAGCTGGACGCGTACGGGATCGACGTCGTGCCGACGCCTGACGCCATCGGCGCGCTCGGCGAAGCATGTGCGATCGTCGGCGCATGTGGACCGCAACCGAACCGTTCGACTTCGACGGACGCTGGTACCGCCTTCGCGGTGCGATCTGCGAGCCGAAGCCCGTCCAGCGTCCCAGCCCGCCGATCCTGATCGGCGCCGGGGGCGACCGCAGCCTGCGGATCGTCGCCGAGCACGCCGACATCTGGAACTGCCCGACGCGGGGCGATGTTGACGAGTTCCGGCGCCTCAGCGCGATCCTGGACGTGCACTGCGCGACGATCGGCCGCGACCCACGGGAGATCGTCCGGTCCGTGCAGTTCATCGTCACGGCGCCGGGCTCGCCGGCGGCGCAACCCGGCCTTCCCCGGTTCGCCGATCCGGCCGCGACGCGAGACCTGCTGCTCGACTTCGTCGACGCTGGCGCGTCGCACCTGGTCCTGGCTCCAGCGCTCACGGATGTCGACAGGCCCGTGCGCTGGCTCGCCGACGAGATCGTGGAGCCGGTGCGGGAGCAGCTGCCGCAGCAGGCCTGACCGCGCCTGGCGATTGCCGCGCTGGGGGCAGCAGCGACCCCGGGCGTGGCTCCGGACGGCCCGGTGAAACAGGACCAGCCCATGCGGACGTCAGCGGACGTCGCGCCTCGCGATCACGGCACAGGTGATGGCGCTCGTCGCCAGGACGTAGGCGGCAAGGACCACCGCCGCCTCGCCACCACCCACGAGCGAGTTCATGCCCGGGGCGCTGACCGCGAACCCGGCCGGCAGGATGCTGGACGCGAGCGAGCCGGCGTTGGTCCCCGGCAACGCGCGGGCCACCGTCGCGATGACGTCGGAGCGGTCGGCGAGCGAAGCGACCAGGCGTTCGACGAGCAGGTACGCGAACCCGATGCCGAGCGGCACCGCGGTGCTGCGGAGCAGCGTGGCCAGCAAGGCCCCCACGGCGGCCCAGGCCGTCAGGATGAGCCAGGCAACGGCCAGTCCGACGAGGAGATCGCCGAGCGCCGGCGCGACAATCGGCTGCCGCTGCGCCAGGGCCACGACGATGCTCGCGACCCCGGCGACGCCGAAGCCGACCGCCGCCTGGCCCGCCACGGCGACGAAGAGGGCGCCGAGCTTGCCCACCGCGACCCGGACGCGCGCCGGGTCCTGGAGCAGGATCGTGGTCCACGTCCCCCAGCCGAAATCGCTGCCGGCCGTCAGCGCACCCAGCGCGAGCGCGATCACGCCTCCGAAGAGCGGGTACCCGGGTATCTCCTTGTCGACGACCCCGGACGGCAGCATCGCCGCGAGGGTCGCCTGTTGCTGGGCCGCGGTCACGCCAGCGGCCGGGGTCAGGTAGGCCAGGTACTCGCTCACGTAGCCGAACATGACGGCCAGCGTCGCCCAGAGCGCAAGCAGGGCCCAGAAGGCGGGCCAGCGGCCGAGCTTGGCCAGCTCGACCCGGAAGATGCGGATCATCAGTTCATCTCCTCCGTTTGGCCGCCGACGCCCGTCAGCTCGAGGAAGACGGCTTCGAGCGAGCGTTGGACCGGCCGAAGCTCGACCAGCTCGACACCGCCGGCCACCAGGCGGCTCGCGACTTCGCCGGCAGCTCCGGCCGGATCGGCATCGATGAGGAAGGCGCCATCGTCGTGGGACACGCGGTCGAGGCCGAACAGGCGCCCGAGCACCTCCCCGGCGCGCTCCGGCGGACGGGCACGGACCAGGAGTGAGGCCGGACCCCGCAGCTCCGCGACGGTCTTCTCCGCGATCAGGCGGCCGCGCTGGAGCACGCCGACCCGATCGCAGATCTGCTCAACGTCCTCGAGCAGGTGGCTCGAGACCACGACGGTCCGAGATCCCTGGCCCAGGCTCCGCACGAGCTCTCGCATCTCAACCCGGCCCTGCGGGTCGAGGCCGTTCGTCGGTTCGTCGAGGATGAGCACCTGGGGGTCCTTGAGGAGGGCGCCGGCCACCCCCAGGCGTTGCTTCATGCCCAGCGAGTAGGTCGCGAAGCGATCGTCGGCTCGGTCAAGCAGACCGACCTTTCTCAGCACGGTCGCGACGCGGTCGGCGTGGACGTTCGCGAGCATGGCGAGCGAGTGGAGGTTGGCCCGGCCCGACAGGTGCGGGTAGAAGGCCGGCGTCTCCACGAGCGCTCCGACCTGCGCAAGACCCGCCCGGTCTCCCAGGGGCAACCCAAGGAGCGTGCCGGAACCCGAGGTCGGCCGCACGAGACCGAGCAGCATGCGCAGGGTGGTCGTCTTGCCGGCCCCGTTCGGGCCGAGGAGGCCGTAGACCTCTCCGTGCCGGATCGACAGGTCGAGCTGGTCGACCGCGGTCATGCCACGACCGTAGACCTTGGAGAGGTCCGCAGTCTGGATGACGAGGGGCGTCGGGAGCGGGGTCGAGGTCGAGCCGGGTCCCAACGGAGATGGCGTGTTCGGAGGTGGCGTGCTCATGGATCGATCGTGCCGGATGACCGACCCGCCGTCGTCCGCCCCGGGATGGCTTGTTGGGCACCCGATGGGCGTACCGATTGGCCCCCGGGCCGGTCGACTACCGCGCCGGTGGTACGCCCCCCTACCTCCGTTGCGGCATGACAGCCTGGCGGCAACGGCCTACGGTTCGCCCATGACGGTCTCGACCTTCACACGGCTGGGCGGCGCGACCGCGACCGATTTCGGCCTGACGGCGCTGGTCGCGGGCGTCGCAACCGTGGGCACGGCCGCGCTCACCGGGGGGCGAGGCATCGACGGGCTCGGGTACCTGCTGCTCGCCGGGTCGGCCATCCCGCTGCTGTTTCGCCGCAGGCACCCCCTTGCCACGCTGGCCGCCACGGTGCTTGTCGCCTTCTCGTACGACCTGATCGGCTACCCGAGCGCCTTCTATACCCTCCCGATCGGGATCGCCCTGTGGTCGGTCGTCGACGCGGGCCTTCGCTGGGTCGGCGTGGCCGTCGCCGCCGGAGTGGTGGCCGCGTTCCTGGCAGTGGGCGTCGCGCTTGGGCGCGGCCACGTGACCGACCTCACGAACGCCCTCTGGTTCGCGGGCTGGCTGGTGGCGAGCCTGGTCCTCGGTGAGGTGACCCGCGCCCGGCGGGCCTACGTTGAGCAGGTCGAGCAGCGGGCGATCGAAGCCGAACGCGGCCGCGAGGAGGAGGCGCGCCGGCGGGCGAGCGAGGAGCGAATCCGGATCGCCCGCGAGCTCCACGACATCCTGGCCCACCGGATCTCCTCGATCGGCGTGCAGGCCGGCGTTGGCGCCCACCTGTTCGACCGCGACCCCGAGCAGGCACGCCGTGCCCTGATCGCCATCAACGGCGCGAGCCGGGAGGCGCTCCAGGAGCTGCGAGCCACGCTCGGGGTGCTCCGCCAGGTCGACGAGCCTGAGCCGCGGACACCCTCACCCGGGCTCGCCCAGCTCGACGGAGTCATCGCCGACGCGGCGGCATCGGGCGTCCGGCTGACCGTCGCCGTGCAGGGAGAGCGGCGCGAGTTGCCCAGCGGCGTCGACCTCGCCGCGTATCGGATCATCGAGGAAGCGCTGACCAACGTCGTGCGCCACGCGGGGGCCGCCACGGCCAGGATCGCGATCACGTACGGGCCGGCCGAGGTCGAGATCGAGGTTGACGACGACGGCGTCGGAGGCGGCCAGGGCGGATCCGCCGCCACCGGTGGCAACGGCCTCCTGGGCATGCGAGAGCGCGCCGCGACGCTCGGCGGCGAGCTCGAGGCAGGGCCGCGGCCGGACGGCGGCTTCCGGATCCGGGCGCGGCTGCCGATCCGCGGCGAGCCATGATCCGCGTCGTCGTCGCCGACGATCAGGCCCTCGTCCGGGCCGGCTTCCGGGCGCTCCTGGACGCCGAGGAGGAGATCGAGGTCGTCGGCGAGGCCGCGGACGGTGCGGGTGCCGTGGACCTGGCCATCCGCGAGTGGCCCGATGTCGTCCTGATGGACATCCGCATGCCCGGCCTCGATGGCATCGAGGCGACCCGGCGAATCGCCGCCGACGCGCGCCTGGAGGGTGTCCGAGTCGTGATCCTGACGACCTTCGAGACGGACGAGTACGTCTTCGACGCGCTCCAGGCCGGGGCCAGCGGCTTCCTCGTCAAGGACACGGATCCGGCCGAACTCGTGCGAGCCGTTCGCGTGGTTGCTCGCGGCGACGCGCTGCTCGCCCCGAGCGTCACCCGCCGCCTCATCGCCGACGTCGTTGCCCGGGGTCCGGCGCGTCGCGCGACTCGGTCGCTCGATGAGCTGACGTCGCGCGAACGCGAGATCCTGGCAGCCGTGGCCGCCGGGTTGTCGAACGACGAGATCGCCGATCGGTTCTTCATCAGCCCGGCCACGGCGAAGACGCACGTGAGCCGGATCATGGGCAAGCTCGATGCCCGCGACCGCGCCCAGCTGGTCGTGATCGCCTACGAGTCCGGCCTGGTCACGCCGAGCAGGCTGGGTCGCTGAACGAGGTGAATGGTCGGCGACGTCGACGCCGGCGGCAACGTGCTCTTTGGCGAGAGCGACGGTTGCCTTGACGCCCTCACCCTGTCCATGTCGACCGGCGAATACGAGGCTTCCGGCCCTGCCTGACCGCCCCGCGTCTGCGCGATGGTCCACGGAGTCCCGATCGACGATCCGATGGCGCTCCCGTCTGCCGGCCATCGGAAGGAGGACCGATGGCCACCTCTGCCGCAGGCACCCGCCTCCGGACGCGACCTGTTCCGATACCCCTGGCACCTAGGATCGCGGCGGGTCTGTCCGGCGCCCTCGCGCTCGTCAGCGCCACCGGCTGTCTGCTCATGCTCCTGTTCCGTGATGCGTTCCGGGGACCGGCCGTGAGCATCGGCTCCGCGCAGGGGACCGCCCTCGTGCTGCTGGTGGTGACCGTGCCAGTGCTCGTGGTCTCGATTGTCCTCGTCGAACGGGGCGTCACCGGCGCGCTCATTGGCTGGCTGGGCGCGATCGGATCGATCGCCTACCAGAGCGTGCTCTTCCTCTTCGCCACGCCCTTCAATACGTTCTTCTTCCTGAACGTGGCGATGCTGGGCCTGTCGGTGTACGCACTCGTCGCGCTCGCGGGGACCCTGCCCGTCGCCCAGGCCGCGCGCCACGTCGGGGCCCATGCTCCGGTGCGCCTCATCGCCGGCTATCTGCTGGTCAACGCGGCCCTGTACCTGCTGCTCTGGCTCTCGGCAACCGTGCCCGCGGTCCTGGATCCCGGCCCGCCCGCGTTCCTCGAGGGTTCCGGGATGCTGACAGGCGTGGTGCAGGTGCTCGATCTCGCCTTTACCCTGCCGCTCATGACGCTGGCGGCGTACCAGCTGCTCCTCCGCCGGCCGTGGGGCCACCTGCTCGCCGGCGCGCTCCTCGTCATGCTCGCCATCGAGACCACGAGCATCGGCGTCGACCAGTGGCTGGGCCATGCCGCGGATCCCGCTTCGCCGGTCGCCTCGGCCACACTGACCCCGGTCTTCGGCATCCTCACCCTCGTCGGACTCGTGGCGCTCGGGCTCTTCCTGCGGCCCGGGCCGCGCAGCAGATAGTCGGCGGGCGAGTCCACCGGAGCGGCGTATGGCGACGACGGTCGGAGCCATCGGAGCGCCGGCAGCGGTCGGACACGGAGCCCGCCCGCAAGAGCGCCCGCCAGCTTCTGGGTGATCCAGCGGGCCGAGGCGTGCGAACAGTCGGTCCCGTGGCACGGTTCGCGTCCGCAGGGGCGGTGGCGCGTATTTCGTCGCCAGCAGCCCTTCGGTCCACCCACGGGCTCGGTCCGGCCCAGGTCATCGTCCTGGGAGAACGTCTATGCCCCGCCGCCTTGAGGCGACGGATCGAGACGGCCGGCGGCCCGGACGGGCGCCGCCGGATCCCCGGCGGCGAACGAGCCGC
>JAJYJO010000045.1 GCA_021789435.1 Chloroflexota bacterium | reverse complement strand
CAGGTCCTGGCCGATCGCCTTGAGGGCGACGTTGACGACGGTCGAGTCGAGGAAGACGATCCCCGAGCCGAGGATGACCGCCAGCAGGGTGCCGCGCCGCCGGTCCAGCATCAGGCGCTCACCCGGATGCCGGAGGCCGCCTCGACCTGCTCGAGGAGGAGCCGGTGATGCTCGGCCAGCAGGTCGCGGTGGAGGGGACCGAGCCGCTGAAGCAGGTGGGTGGAGCCCTCGATGTCGGTGAGCATGAAGGTCACCGTGGCGCGCGGCAGGGTCGGAGCGGGACGCATCTCGGGGAGCCTCTCAGCGGGAGCGACCCGTGGGGACCAGGCGGCGCCACCGGACCAGCCCGGAGGCCTGGGCCGAGCCCGGGCGGACGAGCAGGAGCCCGGCGACGGCGCACCTGGCTTCGCGCCCGGGGATGCGCGCGAACCGGGCGCCCGGCCCGCGCGTTCGTCCGCCGGCGGCGTTCCGGGCTTCCGCACATCCCGGTAACGCCCACCGCTCCTGCCTGCCGAGCGGCATCGTCCTCTCCTCCCGCCCTCCCGTGGCGTGCCGCGCATGGTGACCCGCCGCGGGTCCGCCGTCAACAGGTTCCGGCGATCCCGCCGCGGCTCGCCGCGCTCGGGCTCTCGGCAGCGGCGAGGGCCGATTCGTCCCACCGGCGGGCGGGATCTTCGGCGTGGCGGACGGGGAACGGCTCCTGACCCGGCCAGGCTTCCGCCCGAGGTCCGTGGCCGATTCCTCCGGCCGCACGGTGTTCGCCTGCCGGCGTCCGGCCCGCGCTGGCCGCGCGCGTTCTCTCAGCGCACCTCGAAAGAGCGCTTGGCCAGCCCGTACCAGTAGCCGTCGATGGTGAAGTCCGGCGCATTCTCCGGTAGCGTCGCCGCCCCCAGCGTCACGAAGAGCGGGGCGAAGTGCTCGACGGTCGGGTGGGCGTAGGGCATGCCGGGGGCCCGGTTCCGGAAGTCGAAGAGCGCGTCCAGGTCTCCCCGCTCCAGGACCGCGGCGGCCCACTGGTCGAATTCCACCGACCACTCCGGCGCGCCGGGCTTGCCCATGAAGTAGTCGTGGACGTACGGCAGGCCGTGCGTCATGAAGCCGCTGCCGACGATCAGCACTCCCTCGTCGCGCAGCGGCGCGAGCCGTTGCCCGACGGCGAACAGGTGCCGCGGGTCGAGGTCCGGCATCGACAGCTGGAGGACCGGGATGTCGGCGGCCGGGTACATCACCTTGAGGGGCACCCACGCGCCGTGGTCCAGGCCGCGCGTCGGGCGGTCCGCGACCGGCTCGCCGGCCGGCATCAGGCCGTGCACCCTGGCCGCCAGCTCGGGAGCTCCCGGCGAATCGTACGTCAGCCGGTAGTACTCCTCGGGGAAGCCGTAGAAGTCGTAGACCAGGGGCACGCGGGAGGTGGCGCCGAGGGTCATCGGCGCCGACTGCCAGTGGGCGCTGACGATCAGGATTGCCGCCGGCCGCGGCAGCGCCCGCGCCCAGGCCGCAAGCTCGGCCGGCCAGACGGGATCGTCCAGCAGTGTGGGGGCGCCATGGCCCAGGTAAATGGCCGGCAGCCGCGGCGCGGGCGACGGGTCGGGCGCCCGGCGCGGGGAATCGAGGAGGGTGGGACGCGGTTCGGTCATCTCTCCGCTCTCTGGCCGGGCCGGCGGCGGACGAAGGGGCCGCGGCGGGCTCCGAAGCCTACACCGGCGCCGGCGGGATCGAGGCCCGCCGGCCCGGCGCCGTCAGGTCGGGTTCAGCGCTGCGTCGCGGCGTCCGGCGCCCCGACCATCACGAAGGCCGTCCGCCAATCACCGCCGAACTGAACTTGCATCTGCATGTTCAGCAGGGCCAGGGTCTCCAACTGGCGCGCCCGCGCGAGCGGGCCGACATCGACCGGCCGGAAGCCGAGCGAGCGGATCAGCGCGGCCGTGGTCTCGCGGGCGGCTTCGTCATCGGTCGCGAAAAGCGCGTCCGCCGTGACGCCGTGCGTGGCCGGGTCAGCCTGGACACTGGCGAAGAGCGTGTTGAAGGCCTTCACCACGCGTGCCCCCGGGAGCAGCTCGGCAAAGCGCTCACCGCCGGACGGTCCTCCCTCGGTCGTCAGGCCCGAGAAGTCGGCCTTGATGGGGTTCGTGGCGTCGATGACGACCTTGCCGTCGACTGTCCCGCCGAGCTCCGCGGCAAGCGCTTCGGCGGCAGCGTACGGGACGGCCAGCACGATGACCTCGGCGCCGGACGCCGCCGCCCCGGGTGTCGCCGCGGCCGAGCCTCCGACCTCGGCGGAGACCCGTGCCGCCTTCTCCGGATCGAGGGAGGCGAACGTCACCTGGTGGCCGGCCCGCGCCAGCGACCCTCCGAGCGCGCTCCCGACGTTGCCGGTGCCGATGACTGCGATCTGCATCCTGGTGCCTCTTCCCATCCTGCGACTGGACTGACTGTTGTGACTGGACTTGACGCTTGGCTTCTGCCAAAGCATTATTGCCAATGGCACACACTCTGCCACGGATTGTTCTGGAGGTCAAGACCTTTGGGCGATGACCAAGTCGGTTCCCCCGCCGTCCGGCGGCCGGCGGTCGGCTGCGAGATCCGCCGCTGGCGGCGGACGCGCGGCCTGACCCTCGCCCAGGTCGCGGAGCGCAGCCGGCTCAATATCGGCTACCTCTCGCAGATCGAGAACGAGAAGGCCGTCCCGTCGCTGGACGCGCTCGTCGCGATCGCGGCCGCGGTGGAGGTCCCCCCGGCCTGGCTGCTCCTCGATTCCGCCGAGCCCCCGCGGGTGGTCCGCGCGGCCGAACGGCCGCGGGCGTCGGTGGAGGGGCCGACCGAGGCGACCGAGGTCGACGGCGGCAGCGCCAGGGACCTGCGGATCATCGAGGTCGTGGTTCCGCCGGGCCACGGCACCGGGCTTCACGCGCACGCGGGCGACGAGCACCACGTGGTGCTGAGCGGGCGCTGGCGGATGTGCCAGGGCGAGCACACCTTCGAGCTCGGGCCGGGGGACTACCTGGCCTGGGACCCGAGCGTGCCGCACGAGGTCGAGAATGTCGGCGACGGGCCCGGCCGGCTCCTCCTCGTCTACCCTCGCCACGGTCGGGCGGACCGGACCGCGAGCACAGAACCGGGACGCCCGAAGTCGACCTGAGGAGCTCCGGTTTCGTGGGCGGCCACGGCCGCCGGGTGGCCGGCGAGCTCACGGCCCGGCGAGGAGGCCATGGTGGGACGAGCGGACGCGCGACGCGAGTGACCGGCGGCCATCACCCGGCTTCCGCTTACCGCCGTGCTCCCGATCCGGATTGGTCGGCGCTTCGCGACGACTGGGTAGCGTCCACGAGCGCTACAGCGAGTTGCCCGCGGGCGCTGACACTGAGTCCCCCCACCCGCGTCGCACCTCCGTTGTCGCGGGCCGCCGATGGGGTCGAGCGCGCAGGATCGAACGCGCCGCCTCTCTACCCTGGGCCATGGCTCCGACGACCGTGGACGGGCCGACCAGAGCGTCGCCCACCACCCAGACCCGACCCGCATGGGGCATGGAGGCCGCCTCAAGGCCGATGGCGGCCTGCCGCCGCCAGACCCTGGCCCACGGACCCGTGTGCGGCCGTGGACCGTCGGCGCCGCGGCCGAACAGGCGGGCCCACCATCCCGTAAGCGCCGGAGCCGCGGCGACCGCCAGCGTCACCTCGCGCTCGAGTGCCTGGAGCCCGATCGTGCCCGCCTCGCCGGAGAGAAGACCGCTCGCCGTCCAGGGTCGATTCGGAACTGCGGAGCGGAGGTCGATCCTCGGAAGCGGAAGGGTCCCGACCTCGGGCGCGACGGCGGCCTCGACCCGATAGCCGAGGGCGAAGACCACCCGATCCACGGCGAGCCGCGTCGCCGCGCCCGGCACCACCCTCGGTAGCTCCTCAAGTCGACGCTGCCGCGTCCGACGCAACCAGGCGGCGGAAACGCCGCCCGGGTCTCCCTCCAGGCGCTCCACGGTGGTTGCGAAGCGGACCTCGACCCCCTCCCCTCGCGCCTCGCTGAGCTCGTCCGGCCGAACCCGAGCGAAACGCTCATCCATCCACTCGACGGCCACCACCTGTCCGCCGAGGCGACGCACCGTGCGAGCCACGTCCATTGCGGTGTTGCCGCCGCCGATCACCATCACGGAGCGAGAAGCGAACTCTGGCAGCCCCAGGCCGGAGGCCAGGGCGGGTTTGGCCCGCTTGAGAAAGCCGGTCGCCTCCTCGACGCCGGGCAGGTTGAGCCCGGCGAGCGGCGGCATGAGCGGCTGCGATGCGCCGAAGGCGAGGATCACCGCATCGTGGCGCTGCAGGAGCTCATCGAGTGTCACATCCCGCCCGAGCGCGCAGCCGGTCCGCAGCTCGAGCCCGGCGCGAAGGAGCGACTCCATGGGCCGCCGCGCAACGGCCGCGGGCAGGGTGAAATCCGGGATGCCCCAGCGGAGTACGCCCCCTGGCTCCTGGTCCTTCTCGAACATCGTGACGGTCGCGCCCGCCGACTGCAGCTCGGCGGCCGCCGCGCATCCCGCCGGTCCGGAACCGACGACAGCCACCGCGAGGCCGGCGGCCGGCGCGGTCACTGGCCCGCCATCGGGCGGGCCGGCTCGCTCGGTGATGAAGCGCTCGAGACGGCCGATCGCGACGGGCTGGCTGCCCGCGAGTGCCCATGAGCAGGCGCCCTCGCACTGCGCGCTCTGATCGCAGACGCGGCTGCAGACATCGGGCATCACGCTCGTCTGGCGCAGGATCGCTTTCGCTGCCGGGAGGTCCCTCCTGCGCAGCGCGGCGATGAAGAACGGGATGTCGTTGTGGGCAGGGCATCCTTCGACGCAGGTGGGATCGGGGCAGAGCAGGCATCGCTCCGCCTCCGCCAGCGCCTGGGTCCAGCCAGAGAACCCGCGCCTGAGCTCGCGCGTGTCTCCCTCCAGTGGCGCCACCCGCAAGACGGGCGCCTCCTGGCGCGGTGCGACGGCCACCGACCCCTCGACCTCGATCGCGAGATAGGGACAGACCCGCTGGCACTGCCGGCAGCCGACACACAGCAGGTCGTCCGCCTGAGCGATCCAGCTCGCCGGATCGAGCGTGAGGGCGCCCGTCGGGCAGCGAACCACGCACTCCTGGCAGCCGGCGCACCGCTCGCGGTCGATTCGGACGACGGCGTGCTCGGTCGTGAAGCCCCGGCGACCTGGCCCGAGCGGGATCAGCTGAGCGCTCATCAAACGGGCGTCCGACGGAAAGCGCGCATCGAGGCCGCCATCACTCGGCCCCTCCCATGGCCACGTAGAGCGCGGCCACGCCGACTCCGAAGGTGACGACGACCAGCACGCTGGCCGCCCGAAGCAGTGTTGCGCGCGAGGTAAGGCCACCGAGATCGCGGCCGGCGATTCGCCAGGTGGCGTAGGCGGCGCCCAGCATCCCGAGCCCCGTCACGAGGAGCTGCGCCGCCACCAGCCCCTGTCCGGCTGCCAAATGGAAGTCATAGAGTGGCGAATGGGCCGTGCCGAAGAGGTTCCAGCCGAAGCCGAACGGGTCGGAGATCGCGGCCACGATGCGGGGCGCATGCAGCAAGAATCGAGGCAGCTGGCGAGCGAGGTAGTCGGCTGCCATCAGCGGAATCAGCCCGTAGCCGAGGGCCGCGAACCAGTGGTTGAACGAGGCGAACCGCCCCCGTCCTGGCGCTTCAGAGCTCGAACTCCGGTCGGTGAAGATCGATCGCAGCCCCCAGACCACCGCTGCGAACATCGCGGTGGTCGCCGCGATGATTCCCACGAAATCGATGGGGTTCGGGTATCCGGGGAAGTGGGTTGCCTGGTTGAGCCAGTCGTCCAGCGCCCCGTAGGCAGGCAGCGCGTTGAGCTGCTGGAAGAGGACCAGGCTGAAGAGGATCGTGGCCGCCCAAGCGATGTCCACCCGCCTGCGCATGGGAGCGATGACCGACGTCAGCGGGGCCTGCAAGAAGAGACCGACGTTGTCGTAAGGGCAGTTCTTCACGCACTCGGTGCAGAGCCCGCACATGAGGTTTGATGTGGCGCTGCCCGGCCACTCGAACCAGGGGCACGGGTAGCCGCGTTCGCTGCCCCGCATGCAATCCTTGGTGGGGCAGGTCAAGCAGAGCTCGCGGTTGCGGGTCCGCATCCCGGCCACCATGCCGGTGGCGCCGACCGTCCCGATCAATGCCGTGAGAGGGCAGAGGTAGCGGCAAAACGTCCTCCGCTCGAACAACAGGAACGTGATCAGGGCCGTTCCGATCACCATGAAGACGAGGAGGCTCGTGAAGCGCGGATCTCCTGGTCCGGCGATGTTGAAGAATTCCTCGAACCAGGTAAGCGCGAGGAACATGCCCACCGAGGGCAGGATCGCCCACCGGCCCAGCGCGCGTGGCCAGCGGAGCCCGAGCCCGATAGAGACCGACCGCCTTCCCCAGAACGTGCGACGCTGGGTCCATTCCCCGAGTCCGCCGAAGGGGCACATCGCGCACCAGCCGCGACCCACGCCGACCATGAGCAGAAAGACGGCACAGAACCAGATGTACCAGGTAATCACCGTCGAGAAGTTGTGTGTGGGGAGCAGAGCTCCGAACAGGCCCGTCACGATCACGAGCCAGAAGATCAGTTGGTTCGGCAGAATCAAGAAGAACTGGAAGGTGCGGCTCTTCATCGCCCTGCCCAGCAGCGGCAGGCGCGAGATATCGACCTTCGGATCCGTCGGGCCGAAATGCTCCTCGGCCCCGGTTCGGAGGGGCTCCCGGAGGCGCCTCGGGAGATCCCTGACCGGGATCTCTTCGATCGGTAAGGCCATCCGAACGTCTCCTCGTCCGCCTTCCGTCGCTGATGGGATATCGCGATCATCTAGGCGCCCGAGCGCAGGAATCGCCTGCTCTTCGTCATGACTCCGGCCGCTCGACTGGGTAGCCGGCACGACTCGGTAGGGGTGGGGCCGGAATGCGCGGGGGGCAGGATGAGCCGTGCCGGCGCCGGCACGAGCCGCCGACTCAGGTCCTCGAGGATCTCGGGATCGACCAGGCCGATGTCGGGACGGCGCATTCGCATGTCGCAGCCGCCTGCGGCGCGGACGTTCTTCGGCCACTGCACATCGGATCCGCACGTCAGGCGCGAAGACGTACGTCCCGTGGGGGCAGATCCTCCGGGTTACCGGAGTCTTCAGGTTGCGTAGGCCCGGCCCGTCAGCGTCGGCGGCCGCCGCGGGTGCCGGCTGCCGACGCCCGGGTGCGCACCGCTTGTGCCGGGCATGCGCCGCGCAGATCCGCGCCGGGCGTGAGCGCCGATTCGTGCCCGCGCCGGACGAGCTGGCCGCGAGCTCCCGCTGGTCACAGCGGTGGCGGTCACGGTCACAGGCTCATCGACGACCGGTCAGCACGATCGAGCGCCCGCACTCTGAACTGCTGAAGACGAGAGGAACCGATGGGCGGCCGAGGCAGCCTCGAGGCGTTCGAGCTGGTCGCCCATGAAGTCCTCGAGATCCGCCCGGGTGGGCGCGGCGCCCGGTCTGCCGCCGCGCTCCCGGTCGATGTAGGCAGCGAGCCTCGTTACCGCGTCGAGGGAGCCGCGGATCCTCGAGGGACTCTTGTTCGGCGGCTCGGAGGCTCCTGCGCAAGGAGGCCGCCAGAGCGAGAAGATCCGTGGTAGGCTCGGCCATCGTTCGACAGACGGCCTCCAGAACCCGACTGTTGGTTGGCCAGGTCATGTGGGGTCTGAGCGGCCGGCGTGATGCCAGAAGGCTCGAACTCGCAGTCATCTGGCCTGATCACGCACGATTCGTGGGCAGGTTGGGCAGGTGGTGAGCCCAGCTGACTGTAAATCAGCCGCCAACGGCTGTAGAGGTTCGATTCCTCTCCTGCCCACCAGCTGACGACGCCGCGGCGGTCTTTCCCTGGCGCCGGGGCACGGGCCCGGGCCTCGGGGCCCACGGGGGCGGCTCGCTGCGGAGGGCCGAGAGGTGCCGGCGAGCGTCTCGGGGCGGACCGTCCGCTCCGTCGCCGCCCCGATCAGACGTGAGGAGGCCCGGGTGGCCGAGGGCAAGAACAACCGGCGGGCGTCGGACGCGGCGAGGCCGGCCAAGGAGACCGGGCGCCAGCTGCGGCGGCTCGAGCGCCGGCTCGCGGCGGTCCGTGACACCGAAGCCCGGCGGGAACGCCAGCTCGAGAAGGCTCGCCGGCGCGGGGTGGCCCTCGAGGCGACGATCGCCGCCCTGCGTCCGGCGCCGGAGCCGGGGCCGCCGGTCGGCCCGGCCGCCTACTGCCTGAGGGAGAAGCGGCGGGTCGCGATCGTCGATCCCGAGCCCATCGTCCTCCGCAACGGCCGGGCGGCCCTCGCCGGGACGTGTCCGAGCTGCGGCGCCCGGGTCGTCACAACCGCCCGTGCCACGGTGGGCGCGGTGCCGGACGGCCGGAGTGGTGACCCGGCGGAGTCGTAGCCGACCGCAGGGGCCCGCGGCCGGAGGTGGCGGCCCGGCAGGTCCGGCGGGCTGATCGGCGGCCCAAGGCAGAATGGAAGGACCGGCCCGGGGCGGAGCAGGCCGCTCGCGAACCCGGCTCGCCGGCGCGGCGGTGGGTCAACCCCGGTGGTCAGCCCTGATGGTCAACCCGGGTGGTCGGGCCCGGTGGTCAACCTTGGTGGTCGGGCCCGGAGCGCCCTTCCCGGTTCTCCGGGCGCAGGAGCCAGGAGAACGGCCGCGCCGTCGGGATGGCGTTCAGCAGCCGGCCGGACTCCGGCTCCGCCTCGGCCGCGGTCGTGTCTCCCGTCACGCCGGCCACCCCCTCCTCCCGTTCGCCTGCGGACGAGGCGGACTCGGCCGGAGTTGAGGCGGGTTCGACTGCCGCCGGGACAGCCTCCGTCGTCGCCGGCATCGACCACCCGGCGGCCCCCTCCGGGGTCGCCACGGCGAGCGGATCCATCACGGCGATCAGGCGCGACTGGGTGATCGTGGCCTCGGTGTCGGTGTCCGGCGACTCCAGCTCGACCGTCGCGGGCGCGGCGGCCTCCGGCTCCGTTGCCGCAGGCCCCGCCGCTTCCGCGACCGGGGCAGGGCGGGGGAGCTCGGCCTCAGCGCGCGCGCGAGCGGCTGCAGCGACCTCGTCCAGCCGCGGCAGGGGTGGCACACGGGTCGCCAGGGCGGCGATGGTCGCCGGATCCGTCTCCGCATCGAGCCGGGTGAAAAACGCCTCGATCTCCGCCCGGTACTCGGCAGCGCCGCTCTCGATGCCCGCCACCTCGCGCTCGACGAGGGCCGCCTGCCACTGGACGCGGGCTTCGAGGTCCTGGTGGTGGGCGTCGATGCGCCGCTGGCGCTCCAGCTGGATGCGGGCGATCTCCGCCTCGGCCCAGGCCTCGATACCGGTCTCGACCTCGTCGGCCCCGGCATGGAGCCGGTCGCCCTCGCCGCTGCCGCGCGAGCGGACTTCTTCGACGCTGGCCGCTCTCCGGCGTTCCACCTCACCGAGCACCCGGTCGCGCTCCGCGCGGGCCGCGCCGTGCATCACCGCGGCGAGCTCGGCCTGGAAGGCCCCGGGCTCCGGCGCCGCCTCGGCCGACGTCGGTTCCTGGCCGGTGGCGGTGACCTCATCCGCCATGGCCTGCGCCGCCGTGGCAGGCGCGCCGTCCACGTCCATCATCGCCTCGGATGCCATTCCGACCGGCATGCCAGCCGCGCCACCGCCTGCCGGGCTCTCCGCCACCGGCAGCGCGGCCAGCGGGTCCCCCCGCCGGCGGACGCCGTTGCCATGCTCGTGACCGCCGCCCGGTACGCTGTCGCCCCGGGCCTCCGGATCGGATCCCCAGTCGTTTCCGTCCATCTCGCCCTGCCTGGCCTGCCTCCGGCCGGGGCGTGGCCACCGGTAGATCCGTCTCTCCCACCCCGGCGAGTGACAGATGGTAGCGCCCGTTCATCCAGGGCGCAATCGGGCATCGGACTCATCGTGCATGGAGCCTGATTCAGACCGGACAGCACCGGCGCACAGCCGGGTCGGGGGGCGGTCGAGCCCGCCACGGACGGAGCCCGGCCGCACCCACGGACGCATGGGCGAACCAGATCGCCGTCGACGCGACGAGCGGGGCGCGCCTACGATGCGCCATGGCCCGCGCTCTTCCTCCGTCCCTCGACGCCCGCGGCGGACCCCACGACCCGGGGCCCGACCTCGCGAGGGAGCGAGCCGCCGCAGTCGAGGACGCCGCCGCCGTCCCGATCGAGCTGCCGGGCGGCGGCATCGTCCGCCTCGGGACGGCCTCATGGACCGACCCGACGATGACCGCCCCCGGGGTCTTCTACCCCCGCGGCGCGGAGAGTCCCGAGGAACGACTCCAGTACTACGCGTCCCGCTTCCCCCTGGTGGAGGTCGACGCCACCTACTACGCCATCCCCGCGCCGCGCGTGGCCCAGGCCTGGGTCGAGCGGACACCGCCCGACTTCGTCTTCGACGCAAAGGCGCACGCCCTGATGACCGGCCAGCCGACCGAGACGCGGCGCCTGCCGAAGGAGGTCCGGGCCGAATTGCCGCCCGACCTGGCGGCGCGGCCACGGCTCTACGCCCGGGACCTGCCGGCCGAGCTGCGGGCCGCCGCCTGGGACCTGTTCCTGGCGGGCCTCGCGCCCCTCCGCGCCGCCGGCCAGCTCGGCTCGGTCCTGCTGCAGTACCCGCGCTGGTTCTTCCCGTCGTCGGAGTCGCGGGACGAGATCCTCGGCGCCCACGAACGGCTGGCGGGGGCCGGCGTGGCCTCCGCGGTCGAGTTCCGGGCCGCTTCGTGGTTCAACGACCGGAACCGCGAGCGGACACTCGGCTTCCTGGCGGACCATCGCATCCCCCTGGTCCTGGTCGACGGGCCGCAGGGCCTCGCCAGCAGCGTCCCGCCGCTCGCCGCGGTCACGGCACCGGAGCTGGCCGTGGTCCGCTTCCACGGGCGCAGAACGGATGCCTGGGAGGCCCGGGGGATCCCGACGGTCGAGCGCTTCCGCTACCTCTACGATCGGGCCGAGCTCACGGCATGGGTCCCGCGGATCCGGGAAGCGGCCCGCCAGGCGCGCGAGACCCACGTGCTGATGAACAACTGCTACGCCAACTACGGCTCCACGAACGCCCGGGAGCTGGCGGCGCTCCTGCTCGAGCCGGTCGACGACGAGCCGGCGGCGGGGGGCTGAGCAGGAGCCCGGGCGCCGAGGCGGGACGCGGGCGGCGCGGTCGCTCGTGCCGCCAGAGATCGCCGAGACCGGATCCTGCCGATCGGCCGGGCTGATCGACGACGGGACGTGGCGGCGGTCTGAGGAGCGCGCGGTGGTCGGGCCCGGCCGTTCGAGCTCCGCCGCCGCCGTTCGGACGGCCCGCCGATCCTCGCGGAGCGGTCCCGCCGGACGAACGACCTGCCGCCCCGCAATTCAGGCGGGCTCGACCGCCAGCACGGCGTGGAGCTCCGGTCCGTGCTCCCGGAGCCAGCGGCGCCAGGCCCGATGGTCCGGCCGGCGACTCGCCACGAGTTCCCAGAAGGCCGTCCCGTGGCCGAAGACCCGCAGGTGGGACAGCTCGTGGACGACGACCGTCTCGAGGACCTCCGGCGGGGCTAGGACGAGCCGCCAGCTGAAGGAGAGGCGGCCGCTCCGCGAGGCGCTCCCCCACCGGCTCCGGGGATCGCGCAAGGTGAGCCGTGCCGGCCGGACGCCGAGCGCGGCGGCGTGCCGGTCGATCTCGCGCTCCACGGCGGCGCGGGCGCGGCCCCGCAGCCACGCCTCCAGGATCCGTTCGGGCGGCCGCCGGTCGCCCGGGGCCAGCCACAGGACCAGTTCGTCGCCCGCCGCGTCGCCCTCGCGCGTCACCGCCGAGCGCCGTCGTCCCGGGGGCGCGGCCGCGACCCGCAGCCGATGGGGCTCGCCGCGGAACGGGAGCACCGCCCCGTCGCGCGGCTCCCCCAGCCGGAGCGCGGCGACCGCGGCCCGCTGCGCCGCCTGCCGGGCGAGGTGGCGACGGAGCCAGGGCTCCCGTTCGCGCAGGAATGGCTCGACGGCTCCGGTCGCCGGACCCGCTCCCCGCCCCACCGGGACCGTGACCACGACGCCGCGCCGTGGGTCCACCGTGACCCGAAGCCGCCGGGCGTGGGGCGACCGCCGCAGGGTGTAGGCGAGGGGCCCGCCCGGGAGCTCGACGCGCGCCGGTACCTCGCGGGGGGCCGTCACCGGCCGATCACGGCGCGGCCTTCCAGGTCACGTTCGTGCCCGTCGGGACGACCTGGACGAAGATCCGGCCCCGGACGAGCGGCACCTCCTTGCCGCTGGCGTCGTAGAAGCGGGTCAGGTCGCCGTCGCTCGCCTTGGCCCACGTGCCCTGCCAGACCTTCCCGTCGTGGAAGACGATCGCCTTGCCGGTCCCGATCTGAGCCAGCACCGGCCGGTGATAGCCGGGCTCCGACTCGGGATCGACGGAGAGAACCATGAACAGGACCACCACGTTGCGGGCCGTGACCCGCTTGTGGTCGTAGCCGTCGTACTGGGCCGTGCCCGCGACCGACCGCAGGTAGGCATTGCTCGCGGGGTCGTAGGTGTAGCCGATCAGGCCGGTGTTGTAGGGGACGGTGATCGAGCCGCTCTTCGGCCGCTGGTCGGCCGGCAGGTCGACCGAGAAGGGCCGGGTCGCCAGGCCCCCCGGCTGGACGGATGGCAGGGCATAGCGGGCGGCCACCTCGCGAAGGCGCGCCGTGGACGAGTAATCGTTGTGGGGCGCCACCCGGCTCGAGATGCGGTGGAAGCCCGGCATGCTCAAGGCGTCGAGGTTGTAGATCAGGCGAGCGGCGGTCAGCGACGGGACCACCTGGCCCAGCGTCTTCGCGTCGCCGCCCACGTGGGTGAAGATGGCCCGGTACTCGGCCGCCCAGCGCACGAAGTACGGCCGACCGCTGCGGGCCGGCCCGAGGTCCGCGGCGTCGCCCTCCTGGTAGACGAACATGTAGCGGTCTTCGCCACCGTCGGCCGGGGCCTGGTAGACGATCGAGGCGCCGCTGAAGCCGGACTGCGGCCGGGCGACCGCGTTGTCGTCGATCATCACGGCCAGTGGCTCGCGGGCCGCCAGCGCCGCCGTGGTGGGCATGCCGTCGAGCGCGGCGAAGGGCCCGCCGGTGGGGGTGGGGCTCGGGGTGGCGGTGGGCTCGGCCGTCGGTGCGAGGCTGGTGACCGTCGACGCGCTCGGGGTGGCACTCGCGAGCGCCACCGCCGACGGCGACGGTGTGGCCGCGGCGCCCCCCAGGCCGCCGCCCAGCGCGAGCAGTCCGCCGACCGCCAGAACGACCACCACGATTCCGGCGCCGGCCAGCCACGGCCGCGAACCGATCCGCCTCACCCCGTCCCTCTCTTCTCCGGGCTTCCGCTGCCCGGCGCCTAGCCTACGCCCCCCCGGGGGCGCCGGTGGCGCGGCTGCGGTCACGGGCCGGCCAAGCGGGGCGCTGCTAGACTGCCGCGGGACGTCGCGGGGCAACCGCGGCGGCTGGCCACCGGCGCCGGGAAGCGGCGCGCTCGAGGGGAGTCCTGGATGCGTCGCGATCCACGCCGGGGCCACGCGCCGGCCCAGGTCACGCTGGCACGGCTGGCAGCCCTCGTCGGGGCCGCCCTCCTTGCAGCGTCCCTCGCGCTCGTCCTGGTCGCTCCGGCCGGCGCGACAGTCGTGGTCCCAGCAGCCCCGGTCAAGCCTCCCCCTGCGGCAAAGCCGGCGCCGTCCGGGTCCGTGACCCCACCAGCGACGTCAACCCCAGGAACCGCGGCATCGCCAACGCCTTCCGAGCTGCCTCCATCGCCGACCCCCAGGCCAACTCCGTCGCCGACCCCGAAGCCAACGCCGAGGCCGACCCCCAGGCCGACTCCGCGCCCGACGCCCGCGCCCACCGCGGTGCCCCTGGGACCCGCGGCGACGCCGGCTCCCACCGCCTCACCCTCGGCCTCGCCCTCCCCCATCCCGTCGCCCACCACGGCCGCCACCACATCACCGTCGCCCGGCGCCGGGCTCAGCCCGCAGCCGGCCCTGGCCGCGGAGAGTCCGACCGCGGCCGACGGCGCCCTCGTCCTTGGCCTGATCGACCTGTTCATGGTCGGCAGCCTGGCCGGGATGGCGATCGCCTGGCTCCTGCGCCGGGTCCGCTGACCGGGTGGAAGCCTGACGGCCAGGCCTGACGGCTAGGCCTGGACCGGCTCGGCAGCCGGCGCCGGCTCCTCGCGCCGATAGGGCACGTCCAGGACGACGATGTCGCGGCGCCCGACGAGCGCCTCCCGGATGCGGCGGGCGTTCTGGTTGTAGAGGAAGCGCTCCCACCAGTGGCGGGCCACGAGCTCGGGGATGAGGACGACCGTGACCTCGTCGTGGCGCTCGGCCTGCGACGCCTCCAGGTAGCGCACAAACGGGTTGACCAGCGAGCGGTAGGGCGACTCGACCAGGACGACCCGCGCTCCCTCGAGCTGCGCCTCCGCACGCTCGCGGAACCGCTCGCCCTCCTCGAGGTCGGCGGTGACGTGGACCACGTCGACCTCCCGGCTCATCGTCTGGCCGACCCGGATCGCCTGGACCACGGCCCGCGAGAACGACGGCGCGGCGACCACGACCCGCTGGGGCCGATGGGGCCGCCGGATGGGCACCCCGACCCGCACCGCCAGGCCGTACGACTCAGCCTGGTACTCGCGGTGGACGAAGAGCATCAGGGCCACGAGGACCGGCACGATGACGATCACGATCCAGGCACCCAGGGCGAACTTGGCGATCGCGAAGATGACGACCACGATCCCGGTGGTAACCGCGCCGAGGCCGTTGAAGAAGGCGCTAAGGCGCCAGCCCTGCCCCCGCTCCTTCAACCAATGCCGGACCATGCCGGCCTGGGAGAGCGTGAAGGCCGTGAAGACGCCGATCGCGTAGAGCGGGATGAGGGCCTCGACGTGGCCTCCGAACGCGACGACCAGCAGGCTGGAGACGGCGGCGAGGGCGACGATCCCGGCGTTGAAGGCGAGCCGCTCACCGCGGAACGCGAACTGGCGGGGCATGTAGCCGTCGCGCGCCAGGATCGAGGAGAGGCGCGGGAAATCGGCGAAGCTGGTGTTGGCCGCCAGGATCAGGATGCCCATGGTCGAGAGCTGGAGGATGTACCAGAGCGGGCCCGGCCCGTAGATCGAGCGCCCGATCTGCGAGAGGACCGACTCGCCGCTGGCGGCGGGCAGGGCGCCCGACACGTGGGCAAGGAATGACGTCCCCAGGTACATCGTCCCCAGGAGCGTCGCCATGATCAGCATGGTCGTCCGCGCGTTCTGCCACTCGGGCGGCTTGAAGGCCGGCACGCCGTTCGCCACGGCCTCGGTCCCGGTCATGGCCGAGCACCCGTCGGCGAAGGCGCGCATGAGGAGGAGGAGGCCGAACGTCTCCACCGGGACCTGGGCCGGGACCACGCCGGTGACGTGCGGCGGCTGCCCGAGCAGCGTCCGGAGCACGCCCAGGGCGATCATCAGGAAGGTGATCACGAGGAACAGGTAGGTCGGCGTCGCGAAGATCGTGCCGCTCTCCCGGATCCCGCGCAGGTTCACGGTCATCACGAGGAGGATCGAGAGCACGATCAGCGGCACGGCGATCGGCGCCAGGGGCGGGAAGGCCGAGTAGAGCGCCTGGATCCCGCTCGACACGCTCACCGCGACCGTCAGGACGTAGTCCGTCAGCAGGGCTGCCGCCGCGACCAGCCCGGGCAGCACGCCCAGGTTGGCGTGGGCGACGATGTAGCTGCCGCCGCCGTTCGGGTAGGCGCGGATGGTCTGGCGGTAGGAGAGCGTGACGAGGGCCAGGACGCCGATGATTGCGACCGAGATCGGCAGCAGCCAGACGAACGCGGCCGTCCCGACGCCTAGCAGCGTGTAGAGGCTGGCCTCGGTGGCGTAGGCCACCGACGACATCACGTCGCTCGAGAAGACCGGGAGCGCCTTCCATTTCGGCAGCCGCTCGGTCAGCTCGGCCTCGCTCGAGAGCGGCCGGCCGAAGAGTATCCGGCGGCTTCGCGCCAGCGCCTGCCCGAGGGAGGTCGTCGGCTCCTCGACGGCCAGCTTGGCGCTCAGGACGCCGGGCGCCCGGTAGCGGAAGTAGCGTGCGTGGGGCCGATCGACGCGCACGCGGCGGTCGCCGGGCTTCACGCCCGCCAGGACCTTGCCGGAATCGCTCATGTGGTGGCCGGAGCCGCGCGCCTCACCCGGATGTCGAACCCACCGCCACCGCTGCGCACGAGCGGCTCGACCACGATCCCTTCGCCGGCCAGCTCCAGGCCCACTCGCAACAGTGCGCGGCCGTCAGGAAGCTCGCACAGGGTGATGCTCCGGACGTCGCCGCGGGCCACCAGGCTGAGCGCGGCCTCGAGGTCGGCGAAGCCCGGCGGCTCGTACTCGTCTTCGGCCTCGGCGTGCGCCGGCTCGTCGTCGAGGAGCGGCTCGGGAATCGGCGGGGCCGGCGGGGAGGCCGGAACGCGCCGCTCGACGGTCCGCGCGTCGTCGTGAGGGTCGGCCCGCCCCGGTGCACGCGGAAACAGACGACTCTGGAATCCCATGCCCCAAGCTTCCGCCGAGGCCCAAGCTGCGGCGGCCGCCGGAGACCCGCGGTGCCTCAAGAATCACTCAAGAACGGGGACCGGGCACGGCCGGGGGCCCTGCTCCGCCACCGCGGAGCACAAAGGACCGCGCCGCGACGGCCGCGCGGAGCGCGACGGACCGGGCCGGCAGATGCGCTACCATGGGGCACCGCGGCGGCCCGGCCCACGGGCGGCCGTGGTGTGTGCGGGCCCGGATGGGCCCGCCGGCTTGGGGCTATAGCTCAGCTGGGAGAGCGCCTGCATGGCATGCAGGAGGTCCGGGGTTCGAGTCCCCGTAGCTCCACCATTCCCTCCGGTTCGCGAACCGCCTCTTCTTCTCCTCGAGCATCTGGACCATCATGCGGCCCGACGGGGTGGCCGTGTCGAAGGGCTCGGTCGCCGAGCGGAAGGCGACCCCGGCCGCCTGCAACTCCTCGATGAGCACACCGAGCTGGCCGAGGTTGCAGCTCAGGCGATCGACGCGGTACACGAGGAGGAGATCGAAGGTCCCCGCCGCCGCAGCTGCGCGAGCAGCCGACAGCCCCGGTCGCTCCAAGCTGTTGCCCGAGGCCCGATCGACGTAGCGGGCGACGATGCGCCAGTCGGGTTGGCTCGCCACGTACGCTTCGAGACGGTCGCGCTGCGCGCCCAACGAGTAGGGCTGGTTCGTCTCGTCGGTCGAGATGCGGGTGTCGCGACACGGATCGGTGTCCCAGCGTTCATGCCGGCTCCTCGCCAGGCATCAGGAGCTGCGCGACGCTCGCCCCAGGGAGGCGCGCCGCGTTCGCGGCGTTGTCGCTGGAGATCGGGACGAAGCGGGGCGGGCGAGGCGGACCGACGACCTGGACGACGGCTCCGGCGAAAGCGTGCGCTCCAAGGCCCCGTCGATGGCGAGGAACACGAGCAGCAGCACGAACAGGAGATCGCCCAGCGCTGATCGGCCGGCGGCCAGCCCGCCCGAACCGAGTTCCTCGCTCACTTAGTCTCCGGCGCCGTTGGTGTCGATCGCCAGAAGAGCACGCTGGAGTTCTGGCCGAACGTCGCCTTCGGCCGGTACCGTGCGGCTTGTGGTAGACGTGAGCGCCGCCCTTCTCCTCGCGCTGCTCGGCCCACTCAGCCTCCGGCACGTACGTCCCACACGCCGCACAGAAGGCGAAATGGGGCACGAGTGCGGCGAGGCGGCGCTGCTCGGCTCGCGCGGTGGTGAGCTCCCGGCGCATAGCAGCGAGCTCCTCGAGACGGCGCGCGCGGTCTACCCGCACTACGCGACCTATGACGGCTGGACCGGCATCTCCCCAATGGACCCAAAAGTCGACCTACCCAGCCTGCGCCCGACGTCCGAGCGTGTCGTCGTAGCTGACGGCGTGGCGTCCTCGCCTGCTCCAGGTGACGATCCGGACGTTCACCCGCAAGGGCTCGCCCTTTCCCCACTCCTCTCGCCGACTATCTACCCGAACACGCGGTCCGTCACCGGCTGGCGGAGGCGGTACAGACCGAGTTCGGAAGATCCGTACCGCACTGAATTATTGCCCGAGAGCGAGCCTCCGGGGACCGCCCCGCTGGCCGTACGGCGTGGGGGTACCCGTCGAACGGCCCGCTCGCCCGCCTGAGTGGCGCGCTCAGCCGACGTCACCCTGAGCACCACACGACGATCACGCAGAGGCGAGCTTGCCGTAGATCCAGATCGCGACCTTGGCGATAGACCAGCCAATGATCGGCGGCACGCCGAAGAAGAGCGTCGCGATGAACGCCTCGACCGGGTCGAGGGGGAGCTCGGTCCCGCGAACGGCGGCGGCGAAGACCCAGAGGAACCCCATCCCGACGATGATCCCGAACAGGCCGAGGACGAACCCGACGAGACCGCGATTGAGAAAGGCCGAGATGATTCCGGCTGCGATGAGGATGAGGGGCGCGACGAGCAGGCCGTTGTTCGCGCACTGGGCCGTCATGCCGCCGGCCAGACAACTGACGTCAACGCCGGCCAGGAGCGCCAGGGGGCAGGCGACCGCGATCACGAGGACCGTCGCGACATTTCGGACCATCGACGAGATGGGCACGCGCTGAACCTCCCTGTTCGCGTCTGGTTGCGGCAATGATGCGCCGAACGGGCGGACGATTCTGTGCGGACGTCGCGCTCTGCGCCGGCCAGCCCGGCGCCGGCCCCGCGAGACTCGGCCGGTCCTGGAAGAGGGACCTGCCCCGCGAGCTCTTCTACCTCGGAGCGACGCAGCAACTTTGGACTCGTCTCGACGTCTACGCGGGAACCCGCGCCAGCGTCGGAGTATCCCGCGCGGTGATGGGAGACGACGGGCACCGAGAGGATGAGGTCAATCACCTCGACCGCCCACGTGCGATGAGAGGTCGACCTACCCAGCCTGTGCCCGCCGCCCAGGCGCGTCGTCGTAGCTAACGGCGTGGCGTCCTCGCCTGCTCCGGGTGACGATTCGGACGTTCATCCGCAAAGGCTCGTCGCTAGCCCTTTCGCCCCGACCAGAAACCCTGTCGGCGGCTGCGGTCCGCCAGCGCCAATGAGCAGCGCACGCTTCCCGTCGGGCGGTTCGACTTCTGTCGGGCGCGGACCACCATCCCCTTCGCGTTTCGGTGCCCGAGCGCACCGATCTCCTTCACCGCAGTCGGGCCGGGGTTGATCCCGGCCGGCAGGCTCCTGCGGTCGAACCGGTTCGCCCAACGCGGGACGAAGGCGCCCCGTTCGAGCACCTCGAGACGCCTCGACGTGGGGCAGTATCGGCAGGGAGGGACGCCGCTCTGCCAGCCCGCCCGGGTTCTGTACCCTGAGCGGGTCAGCTCCTCTCGGCGCTGCCGGTCACGGCAGGGAGGGCGATCGACAAGGGGGACAGGGCATGGATCAGGCGACCCTCGCGAGTTGGCATGACTTCTACCTCACCCTTGGGACGGCCGCGGCCAGCCTGATCGGCCTGTTGTTCGTCGCCCTGTCACTCAATCTCGACGCGGTCATGGGTGAGTCACGGGAGGATCTGCGGGCGGTCGCGGAGCAGGCGTTCAACAGCTTCTCGGCGGTCCTGCTGATCGCGGTCTGCTTCCTCATCCCCCAGCACAACCCGGGCGACCTCGGCGTCGTCTACGTGATGCTGGCGATCATCGGCGGCTACCGCATGCTGCGGCGCGCGCCCGGCGTGTGGCGAGGCAGGCAACGGGATCGCCTGGGCCGGATGGCGTTCTGGCGCCTGGTGCTTCCGGCTCTGGCCTTGCTCGGACTCGCCGCCTCCGGTCTCGGGCTCCTGGACGATCAGCCCAGCGCGCTCTACTGGCTCGTGGCGGTGATCCTCGGCTTCCTGATGTCGGCCGCCCGGAGCTCCTGGGATCTGCTCGTCAAGGTCGGCGAGGAGCGGCACTCCGCGCACGGCGCCGGTTGATCCCCGGCCTCGGCCGACGCGGGCGCACGCCCGCCCGAGCCGCTCCGCCGGGCGCTCGGCCGGGTCCGCTTCTACTGGGCTGCGAGCGCCGGCAGGCGCCCTGTCGCGACGGCCCTCACCAGCGCGGCATGGTCTCGAGTCACCAGCTTCGCGTAGGCGAGGGCGAACTCCGCGGCGGCCGCGTCATACGCGTCAGACGATCCCAGGTAGGCGGCGATCGCGGCCGGATCGCCGCTCCGCGCGTGGGCTCTGGCCAGCACCTGCCCGCACAGCTCGCCGTAGTGGGCGAGGCCCGCGGCGTCGAGCGTCTCGGCCGGGATGGTGCCCGTCTCGTCCCAGAGCTGGCGCCAGTAGAAGTCGCCGATGCCCAGCTCGCCGGCCCAGCCCAGGAAGGGGTCCGCCACGGCCGCCATCAGGCGCTGGCCGGCGACCACCCGCTCCGCCGGCCGCAGCCCGGACGGAGGCAGATGCACCTCGAGGGCGGAGGCGCGCGCCTCCTTCAGCTGCAGGACGAGGAGCTCGTCCGACGGCCCGCCGGCCAGGACCACGTAGCAGCGCGTCCCCACGCTGCCGATCCCGACGACCTTGCGGGCGACGTCGAGCGGCCGGAGCCGGCCCAGCAGGAAGCGGCGCTCGGTCGGCAGGGAATCGAGATACGCCGCGAAGAGCTCGTCGAGGTGGGGCGCCAGGTCCGCCGCCGGTTCCCGGGCCAGCAGCGGCGGGCGCTCCACGAACCGGCGTCCGCGCCCGGCCGGCTCCGTCAGCCGCGCGACCGCGGCCGACCGGTCGTGACGCACGGCCGCCGCAATGGCCTCGGCCGCGGCCCGGCGCGCCGCGTGGCCCAGGAAGGCCGGGACATCGCGGGCCTCCACCCGCTCGGACCAGCCGGCCAGCAGGTCACGCCCGGCGATCGCTCGCATCGCGGTCCGGTAGCCGGCCGCCGTCGCCCGCGCGGCGCGACGGGCACGCTCGGCCGGCTCGTGCTCGCGCGCCACCACCGCCACGGAGATCACCAGCCGCCAGAGATCCCACTCGAACGGGCCGCGCAGCGTCTCGTCGAAGTCGCAGACGTCGAAGACGAGCGTCCCTTCGGGCGAGGCCGTGTAGCCGAAGTTGGCGAGATGCGCGTCGCCGCAGAGCTGGGCGGCAAGGCCGCTCACCGGCAGCGGCGCGAGGTCGGCCGCCATCACCGTCGCCGCGCCACGCAGGAAGGCGAACGGCGAGGCCGCCATGCGCCGGTAGCGCAGCGGCAGCAGGTCCGGGAGACGACCCTCGTCCGCGGCCGCCAGCGTCCGCAGCGGGTCGGGTCGGTCCTCCGGCGGCTCCCAGCCGGCCACCCCCGCGCGGGGCGCCCGGGCGCGGCATGCCCGGCCGGCCGCCGCCGAGGCGGCGGTGTCGGGGGCCAGGAGGCCGGCCTGC